>NZ_JCANSZ010000025.1:0-101999 GCF_059570535.1 Streptomyces sp. CNP082 | reverse complement strand
GCGGAGCTGACCGCCGAGCGCCGGCGCGCCGCGGTGCCCTCCGTGTCGTATCCGCAGGAGCTGCCGGTCAGCCAGAAGAAGGACGACATCCTCGCGGCCATACGCGACCACCAGGTCGTGATCGTCGCGGGCGAGACCGGGTCCGGCAAGACGACCCAGATCCCGAAGATCTGCCTGGAGCTGGGCCGCGGCGTCCGGGGCCTGATCGGTCACACGCAGCCCCGCCGCATCGCCGCCCGCACGGTCGCCGAGCGCGTCGCCGAGGAACTGCGCACCCCGCTCGGCGAGGCCGTCGGGTGGAAGGTCCGCTTCACCGACCAGGTCGGCGGCGACACCCTCGTCAAGCTCATGACCGACGGCATCCTGCTCGCCGAGATCCAGACGGACCGCGAGCTGCGCCAGTACGACACGATCATCATCGACGAGGCGCACGAGCGCAGCCTGAACATCGACTTCCTCCTCGGCTACCTCGCCCGTCTCCTCCCCCGCCGCCCCGACCTCAAGGTCGTCATCACCTCCGCGACCATCGACCCGGAGCGCTTCTCCCGGCACTTCGGCGACGCCCCGATCGTCGAGGTCAGCGGGCGTACGTACCCGGTCGAGGTGCGCTACCGCCCGCTCCTCGAAGAAGGGGCGGAAGACGCCGACCGGGACCAGATCACCGCCATCTGCGACGCCGTCGACGAACTCCAGGCCGAGGGCGACGGTGCCGGCGACATCCTCGTCTTCCTCTCCGGCGAGCGCGAGATCCGCGACACCGCGGACGCGCTCGCCAAGCAGAAGCTCCGCAACACCGAGGTCCTCCCCCTCTACGCGCGTCTCTCGCACGCCGAGCAGCACCGTGTCTTCTCCAGACACGGCGGCAGACGCGTCGTGCTGGCCACGAACGTCGCCGAGACCTCCCTGACCGTCCCCGGCATCCGGTACGTCATCGACACCGGCTTCGCCCGCATCTCCCGCTACAGCCACCGCACCAAGGTCCAGCGCCTGCCCATCGAGCCCGTCTCGCAGGCCAGCGCCAACCAGCGCAAGGGCCGCTGCGGCCGGCTCGCCGACGGCATCTGCATCCGGCTGTACTCGGAAGAGGACTTCCTCGCCCGCCCCGAGTTCACCGACGCCGAGATCCTGCGTACGAACCTGGCCTCCGTCATCCTCCAGATGACCGCCGCGGGCCTCGGCGACATCGAGAAGTTCCCCTTCATCGACCCGCCGGACAGCCGCAACATCAAGGCCGGCGTCCAGCTCCTGGAGGAGCTGCACGCGCTCGATACGGCCCAGAAAGCCCCCGGAGGGAGCAAGGGGCAGCGCCTCACCGACACCGGCCGCAAGCTCGCCCAACTGCCCGTCGACCCGCGGCTGGCCCGCATGGTGCTGGAGGCCGAGCGCAACGGCTGCGTACGCGAGGTCATGGTCATCGCCTCCGCCCTGTCCATCCAGGACCCGCGCGAGCGCCCCGCCGACAAGCAGCAGCAGGCCGACCAGCACCACGCCCGCTTCCGCGACGAGTCCAGCGACTTCGTGACGTTCCTCAACCTGTGGACGTACGTGCGCGAGCAGCAGAAGGCGCTGTCGTCGTCCGCGTTCCGCCGCATGTGCAAACGCGAGTTCCTCAACTACCTGCGCATACGGGAGTGGCAGGACATCTACTCCCAACTGCGCACCATCGCCCGCGGCATGGGCATCCACCCGGCGGACCAGGACGCGGCGCCCGTCCTGGTCCACCAGTCGCTGCTGGCGGGGCTGCTGAGCCACATCGGGCTGAAAGACACGGACGCGAAGAACGAGTATCTGGGCGCGCGCAGCGCGAAGTTCGCCGTCTTCCCCGGCTCCGCGCTCTTCAAGAAGCCGCCGCGGTGGGTCATGTCGGCCGAGCTGGTCGAGACCTCCCGGCTGTGGGCCCGGGTCAACGCGAAGGTCGAGCCCGAGTGGGTCGAGCCGCTGGCGCAGCACCTGGTCAAGCGCACGTACAGCGAGCCGCACTGGGAGAAGGACCAGGCCGCGGTCATGGCGTACGAGCGCGTCACCCTCTACGGCGTGCCGCTGGTGGCCCGGCGCAAGGTCAACTACGGCCGTATCGACGCCGAGACGTGCCGCGACCTGTTCATCCGGCACGCGCTGGTCGAGGGCGACTGGCGTACGCACCACAAGTTCTTCGCCGCCAACCGCCGCCTCCTCACCGAGGTCGAGGAGCTGGAGCACCGGGCCCGCCGCCGCGACATCCTCGTGGACGACGAGACCCTCTTCGACTTCTACGACCAGCGCGTCCCCGCGGACGTCGTCTCCGGCGCGCACTTCGACTCCTGGTGGAAGAAGAAGCAGCGCGAAGAGCCGGAGCTGCTCAACTTCGAGAAGTCGATGCTCATCAACGAGCAGGCGGAGGGCGTCACCAAGGACGACTACCCGGACTCCTGGTGGCAGGGGAAGCTGAAGCTGCGGGTGACCTACCAGTTCGAGCCGGGCACGGACGCGGACGGCGTCACCGTGCACGTACCGCTGCAGATCCTCAACCAGGTGGTCCCGGACGGCTTCGACTGGCAGATCCCGGGGCTGCGCGAGGACGTGGTCACCGAGCTGATCCGCTCGCTGCCGAAGCCGATCCGGCGCAACTATGTGCCGGCGCCGAACTACGCGAAGGCGTTCCTGGAGCGTTCGTCGCCCCCGGAGGGGCGCGGTCAGACGCAGCCGGTGCGGGAGCCGCTGACCACGGCGCTGGCGCGGGAGTTGCAGCGCATGGTGGGGGTGCCGGTCGCGGCAGAGGACTTCGACTGGGCGAAGGTGCCGGAGCATCTGAAGATCACGTTCCGGGTGACCGACGAGCGGCGGCGGAAGCTGGCGGAGTCGAAGGACCTGGAGGAGCTGCGGCTGCGGCTGAAGCCCAAGACGCAGGCGGCGATCACGCGCGCGTTCGACGAGGCGGCGGCGGGCGGCGGCCGGGGCAGCGGTCACAGCGGCGGGAAGAAGGCCCGTAGCGCCGGCTCGGAGAGCGACGGGGGCGGCCCCGCACTCGACCGCCGCACGGGCCTGACGTCCTGGACCGTCGGCACCCTCCCCCGCACCTTCGAGACCCGGCGCGGCGGCCACACCGTCAAGGCGTACCCGGCCCTGGTGGACGAGGGCGAGACCGTCGCCGTGCGGCTGTACGACACGGAGGCGGAGCAGACCGCCGCCATGTGGGCCGGCACCCGCCGCCTGATCCTGCTCCAACTGCCCTCCAACCCCGCGAAGTTCGCGAACAGCACGCTGTCCAACCAGGCGAAGCTGGCCCTCTCCCGCACCCCTCACGGGGGCGTACAGGCCCTCTTCGAGGACTGCGTCACCGCCTCCGCGGACCGGCTCATCGCAGCCCGCGGCGGGCCCGCGTGGGACGAGGAGGGCTTCCGCAAGCTCTTCGACTCCGTACGGGCCGACATCGTCGACGCCACGATGCAGACCATCCGGCAGGTGCAGGAGGTGCTGGCGGCCTGGCACGCCTGCGAGGGACGGCTGCGGGCCGTCAAGAGCCCCGTGCTGGCCGAGTCCGCGGCGGACGTACGCGAGCAGTTGGCGTGGCTGATCAAGCCGGGCTTCGTCACCGAGCACGGCGCGGGCCGGCTGCCGGACCTGCTGCGGTACCTGGTCGCGGCGGACCGCCGGCTCCAGCAGCTCCCCACCCACGCGGAGCGGGACCGGGCGCGGATGGCGAAGGTCAAGGAGATGCAGGACGAGTACGGGTGGCTGGTGGAGCAGCAGCCGCGGGGGCGGCCGGTGCCGCGGGCGGTGCGGGACGTGCGGTGGATGATCGAGGAGCTGCGGGTCAGCTACTTCGCGCACGCGCTGGGGACGGCGTATCCGGTCTCCGACAAGCGGATCATGAAGGCGGTCGACGCGCTGGTGCCGCCCACGCGGTGAGCCCTCGCGGGCGGCGTGGCGGGGGCCGGGAACCGGTTCGACCGGCGGCCTGAGCTGCTGTAGAGTCGAGCACGCGCGTTCGCGCACGCAAGGTCCTGTGGAGCAGTTTGGAGTGCTCGCCACCCTGTCAAGGTGGAGGCCGCGGGTTCAAATCCCGTCAGGACCGCAGCGCCATCGTCCGGCCCCGGCCCTTCTCGGCCGGGGCCGTTCGCGTACTTCCCGGCCGGAGGCCGCCCGCGTACGGCGCCTCATCCGTCCCACCAGTCCCCCTCCGCCACATCCGCCCTGCTCCGCGGTCTAGACCGGCTGCTCGTTTCCTTGACGGGCGTTCGGCCACTGGGTACTCAAGGCATATGACGACGACCACGCGACACGAGACGAAGGCCCTTCTGCGCGCCCATCTCTCCGCCGCCTCGTCGTACGGGCACCTCACCCCCCACTGCGCCGTCTGCAGCCGGCTGCTGCGGCTGGCCATGGAGACGGCGCCGCCCGAGATCACGGACGCGGACGACGCGGGAATCGCGGACGACGCGGCGGAGACAACCGAGCCCGAGGGAGCAACGCTCCCGGGTTAGTGCACGAGTTGACTGGGGGTCAATATCGCAGCGGTCACCGACACCGCAAGGTAAGGAGACTGTGACGGGGATCACTCAAACGATTTCGAAACAGGGGGATTTACTCCGCTCTTACGTCGGGTCAATTTTGTATGTGCCATTGCACCTGCGCCCGGACGGGCATGTGCGGCACACCGCCCCACGGCCGTCGCGTACGCGAACGGCCCCCGGCAACCGCCCCGGGGAGGGCGGCCACTGGGGGCCGTGCGGCACATCGCGCTGAACCCGGCGGAGTCCAGCGCGATCGGCGACACTGCGTCGCGTGTGGTGCAAGGGGCGTGAGCCGGGCTAGGGGGTCCCGGCCTGCCCCGGTGACGCGGGTGGGTCAGGCCTCGCTGCGCTGCTGCGGAATGCCCGCCAGCAGTGCGCGGACCTCCGCCTCGCGGTAGCGGCGATGCCCGCCGAGCGTGCGGATCGACGTGAGCTTGCCGGCCTTCGCCCAGCGCGTGACCGTCTTCGGGTCAACACGGAACATCGTGGCTACCTCGGCGGGGGTCAGCAGCGGCTCGGCGTCAGGGGTGCGAGCGGTCATGAGCGGCCTCCTCGGGAGAACCGAACCTTCTCGGTTCTTTCCTCTAAATTCTGCACCTTGACCCTCGTTGACCGATATGGCCAACGGGGGTCGAGTCGGTAATAGGACGAACGGCTTGTCCTCGGCACTACAACTACACCATCTGTCCAGCGGCGTCGGCCAAACCGATGGAATTGCCCTCTGAGGTGTTCAACCTCGACGGATCCCGCTGGACCGGGCCATAGCGGACAGTCACATCGTCGTGACGATCAGTCACAGCACCACCAGGGGCCACAAGGTCTCCCACGAGAGGATCAATGCTCGGCATTCCACCCTAAGTTGGACGGAACATACCCCATCTGGACTCCTTGCCCTATATCGTCACCCAAGCTATGCGGTGACGGCAAGACCCAGGTACGTGCTTTCCATCACGCTTGACCAAATAGCCTGGTTCGGGACCTTCGCCCCAGGGCCAAAGTCCCCAGGGGCAGGGACCGAACGACCCCTTCCGTGCCGGGGCATGGCGGGACACTAGTCCGGATTTGTTCGTCGCACTAGTGAGCGCTTGCTCAACTCCTTGCCAACGCCCCCGGCTCAGCGCTCACCCGGACCCCCGCGGGCCCCGCCGCCAGCGTCCACCGCCCACACCCGCCGCCCGGGCCCGCAGACGAGACCCGTACCCGGCCGCCGCCCGCCGCCCAGCCCGTACGCGCTAGCTGGCGAACTGCCGCTCGCGCACCACGCCCCAGCGGTCCGTCAGCCGCTGGTACGCCCGCCCGGCCCGCTCCTCGTCCCCCGCCGCCAGCGCCGCCAGGCCCTCCGCGACCTCCGCCGCGGAGCGGTCCTCGGCCAGGTGCTCCTGCGGCAGGGCGTGGACGAGCCCGCCGTAGTCCAGTTCCACCAGCGACCGCGGATGGAACTCTTCCAGCCACTTCCCGACGTCCACAAGCCCCTCGACCAGCGGCGCCGGCCCGACCGCGTCGCGCAGCGCCTTCAGCCCGCGCGCCACCCGGCGCCGGGCCTGCACCATCGGCGTGCGGTAGCGCAGCAGGGTGCGGGGGCCCGTCTCGTACTCCCGCTCCTCGTCGGAGAAGAGCACGAACCAGCGCATCGGCACCGTCCACACCGCGGACCTGATCCACGGCCGGGCGTCCGGGTTGTCGACCCGCCAGCGTGCGTGGTCGGCGAGCGCCTGTTCCCGTACGACCTCGGGCAGCGCCGCCTCCAGCACCGGCCGGGGCAGCTCGTCGACGAGTTCGTCCAGCGCCAGCCAGCTCCGCAGCCGGGTGCGCCAGGGGCAGACGCACGTCACGCCGTCCACGTCGGCGACGAACGCGTCGCCGCTCTCGTGCGCCGGGGCCACCGTCGGCGGAGTGCCGGCCAGCCCCGCCAGCGCCCGGAGCAGCTCATCCTGGCTGGTGGGGGTGGCCTCGCGGGCGGCGTAGCGATACCAGTGGGTGCGTTCGGGTTCGGGGAAGGCGGCCAGCGGCTCGTACACCCGCAGGTACGTCGCGTACGGGATCACCAGTGACGACACCACGGCCACGCCCTCTCCCCTCTCCCACGTACGTATCCGAGTCTGCCGCAGACTATGGTGCTGAGTCCTCCGGGGGGACGCCTCCGGGAACCCGAGACCCCGCCGGGGGTCCGGGAGGCCGGCACCGCTCTAGGCTTGAGCCACTACCTGCCCTCCCCCACCCCTGGAGGGCAGCAGCCCGCGACCAAACCGGAGTCACCACCGTGACCGACGTTCTCTCCACACTCTTCCGCTCCGACCAGGGCGGACATGAACAGGTTGTCCTCTGCCAGGACCGCGAGACCGGCCTGAAGGCGGTCATCGCCATCCACTCCACCGCCCTGGGCCCGGCCCTCGGCGGCACCCGCTTCCACGACTACGCCTCCGCGGACGACCCCGAGCAGGCCGCATTCCTGGACGCGCTGAACCTCTCCCGCGGCATGTCGTACAAGAACGCCATGGCCGGCCTCGGCCACGGCGGCGGCAAGGCCGTGATCATCGGTGACCCGGAGAAGGTGAAGACCGAGGAGCTGCTGCTGGCCTACGGCCGCTTCGTCGCCTCGCTCGGCGGGCGTTACGTCACCGCGTGCGACGTCGGCACGTACGTCCACGACATGGACGTCGTGGCCCGGACGAACCGGTGGACCACCGGCCGCTCGCCCGAGAACGGCGGCTGCGGCGACTCCTCGGTGCTGACGTCGTTCGGCGTCTTCCAGGGCATGCGCGCGGTGGCCGAGCACTTGTGGGGCACGCCGTCGCTGCGCGGGCGGCGGGTCGGCATCGCCGGGGTCGGCAAGGTGGGGCACATCCTCGTGGACCACCTGATCGAGGACGGCGCGGAGGTCGTGATCACCGACGTGCGGGCGGCGTCGGTCGAGCAGGTGCTGGCGGCCCACCCCGGCGTCGCGGTCGTGGCGGACACGGACGCGCTGATCCGCGAGCCGCTGGACGTGTACGCGCCGTGCGCGCTGGGCGGCGCGCTCAACGACGACACGGTGCCGGTCCTCGCCGCGAAGGCCGTCTGCGGCGCGGCGAACAACCAGCTCGCGCACCCGGGTGTGGAGAAGGACCTGGCCGACCGCGGCATCCTCTACGCCCCCGACTACGTGGTCAACGCGGGCGGCGTCATCCAGGTCGCCGACGAGCTGCACGGCTTCGACATGGACCGGGCGCGGGCGAAGGCCGCGGGGATCTTCGACACGACGGTGGAGATATTCCATCGGGCGGCGTCCGACGGCGTGCCCCCGGCGGTGGCCGCGGACCGGATCGCGGAGCAGCGCATGGCGGAGGCCCGGCGGAGCGGCTGACCGGCGGGGCGACCGACCGGCTGACCGGCTGAGCGGCCGTACGCCGCTTGCCCGCCCCGCGCACACCGGGGCGGGCGCGGCGACGTGTGCACCTTCACCAAGGCATTCGCCAAGGCAAATCAGCGACGTTGCGTAACGCATGTCACCCCCACGCGGCGGGTCGCTCCTCGTCAGACGATAGAATCGGGCCTGACCAGCGGGGACGCGGGCTTCACCGGGATCGGCGGCGGGGCCCGTGGTGCCTACGACGTACCGTCAGGGTGCAGAAACAGGTACCGTTGAACCCCGATGGACGGTCCCTCTCTCATCGAGGGTCCGCTTCCGATCATGAACGCGTATCAGACTCTGGGGCCATCGAGCCCCGTCGTTTGAGGGGGTCGACCCATGGGGCGCGGCCGGGCCAAGGCCAAGCAGACGAAGGTCGCCCGCCAGCTGAAGTACAGCAGCGGTGGGACTGACCTCTCACGCCTTGCCGAAGAGCTGGGCGCATCGACGGCGAAGCCGCCGTCGAACGGTCAACAGCAACAGCAGCAGCAAGTCGAGGAAGAGTCGCCCGACGACGACCTGTACGCACGCTACGCGGAGCTGTACGAGGACGAGGACGACGAGGACGGCGAGGACTCGGCCGGCTCGTCGGAGCAGCGTCGCGGCGCCTGAACCTCAGGCAGCAAATCGGAGCTCGGCTCGGGGACACCCCCGGACGGGCCCTTTTTGCTGCTGTTTTGCTCCGTTTTTGCTGCCGGAACCGGCGGCGTACGGACCGATAGCCGCACCCGCACTCTTCCCGGGCACCGCGGTGGCCGGGTGAGCCACAGGCGTCACGGCCGGCGCTCTCAGCGGGCATAGTCCCCCGTCAGCTCGACACCGCCCACCTCCGCCCCCGCCTCGTCCACGCCGCGCACCTCGCCGGCGACCCAGGCGTCGACCCCGCGGTCCGCGAGCAGCGCCAGCGTGACGTCGACCGACGCCGGCGGCACGACGGCGACCATGCCGACGCCCATGTTCAGCGTCCGCTCCAGCTCCGCCCGCTCGACCCGGCCCACCTCCCCGACCACGTCGAAGACGGCACCCGGCGCCCACGTCGTACGGTCGACGACGGCGCGCAGGCCGTCCGGCACGACCCGGGCCAGGTTGCTGGCGAGCCCGCCGCCCGTGACGTGCGAGAAAGCGTGCACCTCGGTGGCGCGCAGCAGCGCGAGGCAGTCCAGCGAGTAGATCTTCGTCGGCTCCAGCAGCTCCTCGCCGAGCGTGCGGCCGAACTCTGGCACCGCCCGGTCCAGCGCCCACCCTGCCCGGTCCAGCAGAATGTGGCGTACCAGCGAGTACCCGTTGGAGTGCAGGCCCGAGGAGGCCATCGCGACGACCGCGTCACCCGCGCGGATGCGCTCGGCGCCCAGCACCGCGTCCGCCTCGACCACGCCGGTGCCGGCGCCGGCCACGTCGTACTCGTCCGGGCCCAGCAGCCCGGGGTGCTCCGCCGTCTCGCCGCCGACCAGCGCGCAGCCGGCCAGCACGCAGCCCTCGGCGATGCCCTTGACGATCGCCGCGACCCGCTCGGGGACCACCTTGCCGACGCAGATGTAGTCCGTCATGAACAGCGGCTCGGCGCCCGTGACGACCAGGTCGTCCACGACCATGGCGACCAGGTCGTGCCCGATCGTGTCGTGCACGTCCATGCGCTGCGCGACCGCGACCTTCGTCCCCACGCCGTCGGTCGCGGAGGCCAGCAGGGGGCGCTCGTAGCGCTTGAGCACGGAGGCGTCGAAGAGGCCGGCGAAGCCGCCGAGCGCGCCGACCGACTCCGGCCGCCGGGCCTTCTTCACCCACTCCTTCATCAGCTCGACGGCGCGGTCACCGGCCTCGATGTCGACACCCGCCGCCGCATAGGAGGCGGCGCCGGGGGCAGCAGCGCCGGGGGCAGCAGCGCCGGGGGCGGCAGCGCCGGGGGCGGCGGCGGGGGGCTGGCTGGCACCAGACATGGCGTTGGGGTCCTCCGGGTCGTTCGGTGCGTCAAGAACGGCATGCACAGCCGGCAGCGGGCGCTGAGCCGGGCGCTACGGGCGGCGCAGGGCGTCGGCGGCGTCACGCCCGCCGGCGACCTCGGTCTCCAGCAGGTGCTTGCCCAGCAGCTCCGGGTCGGGCAGCTCCATCGGGTACTCGCCGTCGAAGCAGGCGCGGCAGAGGTTGTTCTTGGGGATGCCGGTGGCCTCGATCATCCCGTCGGTCGAGATGTACGCGAGCGAGTCCGCGCCCAGCGACTGCCCGATCTCCTCGACCGACGCGCCGTTGGCGATCAGCTCGGCGCGGGTGGCGAAGTCGATGCCGAAGAAGCACGGCCACTTGATCGGCGGCGACGAGATGCGCACGTGCACCTCGGCGGCGCCGGCCTCGCGGAGCATCCGTACCAGCGCACGCTGCGTGTTCCCGCGGACGATGGAGTCGTCCACGACGACGAGGCGCTTGCCGCCGATGACCTCCTTCAGCGGGTTCAGCTTCAACCGGATGCCGAGCTGCCGGATGGTCTGGGAGGGCTGGATGAAGGTGCGGCCCACGTAGCTGTTCTTGACCAGCCCGGCCCCGTACGGAATGCCGCTGGCCTCCGCGTAGCCGATGGCGGCGGGTGTGCCGGACTCTGGTGTGGGTATCACGAGATCGGCGTCGGCGGGGGCCTCGGCGGCGAGCTTGCGGCCCATCTCGACGCGGGAGAGGTAGACGTTCCGGCCGGCGATCTCGGTGTCGGGGCGGGCCAGGTACACGTACTCGAAGACGCAGCCCTTGGGCTTTGCTTTGGCGAATCGACTGGAGCGCAGCCCGTTCTCGTCGATGGCGATCAGCTCGCCCGGCTCCACCTCGCGGATGAAGCTGGCCCCGACGATGTCCAGACCGGCGCTCTCCGACGCCACCACCCAGCCCCGGTCCAGCCGCCCGAGCACGAGCGGCCGGACGCCCTGCGGGTCGCGGGCGGCGTAGAGCGTCTGCTCGTCCATGAAGACGAGGCTGAACGCGCCCTTGACCCGCGGCAGCACCAGCGGCGCGGCCTCCTCCACGGTCAGCGGCTTGCCGTCGTCGTCGACCTGCCCGGCGAGCAGCGCGGTCACGAGGTCGGTGTCGTTGGTCGCCGCCGCCCTGCCGCTGCGCGACGCCCCGTCCGGGGGCAGCGCGGCGACCATCTCGGCCAGCTCGGCGGTGTTGACGAGGTTGCCGTTGTGGCCGAGCGCGAGCGACCCGTGGGGGGTGGCCCGGAAGGTGGGCTGCGCGTTCTCCCACACGGAGGCGCCGGTGGTCGAGTAGCGGGCGTGCCCCACGGCGATGTGGCCCTGCAGGGAGCCGAGGGAGGTCTCGTCGAAGACCTGCGAGACCAGGCCCATGTCCTTGAAGACGAGGATCTGTGAACCGTTGCTCACCGCGATACCCGCGGACTCCTGTCCCCGGTGTTGCAGTGCATACAGTCCGAAGTAGGTGAGCTTGGCGACCTCCTCACCCGGGGCCCAGACGCCGAAGACGCCGCAGGCGTCCTGGGGGCCCTTCTCGCCGGGAAGCAGGTCGTGGTTGAGTCGTCCGTCACCACGCACAAGACCACTGTAACCCGTCTGGATCTGAACCAGACGAGCCAGGTGACCCGCGGCCCTGCCCCGCGGGGGGCCTCTTCCTGGGGCGCAGCCCGAAGATCGGGCGCCCACACGGGGGTGTGCCCCGTACGGACAGTGAGGCTTGTCACTGTCGCCACCGGCGCTCTCGACGCGTCAGGCGAGCTTCTTGTGCATCTTGACCGTGGTCGTCTCGTAGCCGAGCGACCCGTACAGGCCGCGGGCACCAGTGTTGAACCCGAAGACGCTGAGGCCGAGGGTGTGAGCGCCCTGCGACCGCGCGTACTCCTCGCCCAGGACCATGGCCCTGCGCCCGAAGCCCCGGCCGCGCTTGTCGTCGTCGATGACGATGTCCCAGACCCACCAGGCCCCGGCGTCGTCACTCTGGTCCGGTCCGATCCAGAGGTACCCGACGGCCACCCCGGCGTCGTCGACCACGTCGAAGACCACGTGCCCGGGGAGGGGTGCGCCGGAGGGAAAGGAGCGGGCCATGCTCTCGTCCGCCTGCCGGCGGGCGGCCTCGGGGGTCTGGCCGGTGGTAACGAGGTCTCTGGCGTACTCGTCGCGACTGCGCTCGAACCAGGCGGGAAAGAGCCGGGAGTCCAGGTGGCGGAGGGTGACGGGCATGAGATCAGCTTCCCATGCCGCCGACGCGCCGCACCCGCGGGCCGACTGCCCACCCCTGACGGCTTCCAGGATCGAGAATGGAACCACGTTGCCGACCGGGAGGCTTTCCGTGCACGCCGTCATCGTCTGGTGGGACCTGGCCGACTCCGGCCAGACCATTGAATCCCTGCGCCACTATCTGCGCGAGGAGTCCGTCTCCGCCTTCGCGGACGTACCCGGACTTCGCTTCAAAATGTGGCTCTCCGACTCCGATACCGACAGGTGGGGAGCGGTGCTGCTGTGGGAGTCGGAGGAGGCGTCCCGGCAGCCGCTGCCGAGCCGCGCGGTCGAACTGATCGGGTACGAGCCGACCGTTGCGCACGAGTTCGACGTGGAGGCCACCGTCGAAGGCCGCTTCGCGGTAGAGCAACTCGCCCTGCGCGGCCTGGCCTTCCCCGGAGGAAGCGCCGACGTCTAGAGCGTCATGCCGGACAGTTTCGAGAGCCTGAGCAACTGCGCATTGCTGCGCCGGTGCAGCGACGACAGCACACGGAAAACCTCGCGGCCCATCGGATGGATGCGCGCCATCTGCGGCGCCGTGTCCCAGGCCATCGACAGGCTCTCCAGCGCGGCGTCACGGTCTCCGGTGTCGAGTTGGGCGCGGGCCACGTTGATGTACGTCGGTGCGATCCGGGTGGGCGGCAGGCCGTCCAGCGCGGCGGCGAGATTGTCGGTCAGCGCGAGCGCGGCGCGTGGTCTGCCGAGGTCCACGCGGGTCGCAAGCTCGTGCGTGAAGACGTTCTGCGGACCGACGGTCAACCCGTGTACGTCCATGTCCCGGCCGATGCCGGACGCCGCATGCCGGGCGGCGCGTACGTGGCGCTCGGCTTCGCGCCGCCCCTCGCGTTTGTCGTCGAGCCGGCCGGCCAGCGTCATGCCGCGCAGCGCCAGCACGCACATGGCGATGTCCCGGTCGGCTCCGCCGAGATCCGACTGCGCGTCGGCGATCGCCCGGTCGACCACCGTCAGCCCGCGCTCGACGTCGCCGAAGTTGAGGTACGTCCCGGCCCGGTCCCGCGCCGCGATGGCCGAACCCAGCGGGTTGGGCTGCTGCTCGACGGCCCACCGCTCACGCGCCACCGCCAGCTCCGCCAGGTCCATCCACCGGTGCCGGGCGGCCAGCCAGTACACGCTGCTGTACGCCTCGGCCAGCGCCATCCACGCGGCGGCGGTGTTCTCTGCGTGCGCGTACGCGGTCGCCTGCCGCACCAGCCCCGGCAGCAGCGCCAGCAACGCCCGCACGTCCACCGCGTCGCGGTACGCCCCGGCCCCCGCAAGCCCGGCCGCGACCCGGTCTCCGGCGACGGCCCGGCCGTCCGGCAGGTCGTAGTCGCGCAGGGCAGCCCGCAGCGCGGCAAGCTGCACGCCCGCCCGCTGCCCGCTGACGCCGGCCCGGCCCAGCACGGCGTCCATGGTCACGCCCAGCGCCTTGCCGACCGCGGCGGCGACGGCGGGCGTGAGCGTACGGTCGCCGACCTCGATCTTGCTCAGCAGCGAGACGGACACCGACGCCCGCCGCGCGAGCGTCACCTGTGACCACCCGTGCGCCGTCCGCAACGCTTTGAGGTTCGCGCCCGGAGGCAGATCCGTCGTGCTCATGAGTCCAATCTCCCGCAGTCCGACGGTGGAGAAAAACGGTCGTAACTCGCGGTAACCCCCTTGCCGAATCGGATCAAATCGCCCACTGGCTCCGAGATTTGCCTCGCGGCAGTGCGGGCGCCCCGGCCGGGGATGGCTGGCTCGGCGACTACGCCGCCGCGACCAGTTCGCGTGCTCGTTCGTTGAAGTCGGCGACCAGTGGACTCTTCCCGAACGGTCGCATCCGCCGTTGCAGATCCTGCACGGCCTCGACCGCGCGCGATGACTTGACCTGCCTGGCCAGCGAGAGTGTGCGCACCCCGGCCGCGTACGCGGAGTCCAGGTCGCGCTCCTGGAGGTGCGACGCCGCGAGTGCCGCTTGTGACATGGCTCCGCGGCGGGCGCGCTTCTGCTTTTTCGCGTGGCCGATGGACCGGCGCGCGTGCTCCCCTGCCGCCGCCGGATCGCCCAGGTCACGAAAGGTGTTGGCGTGCTCACCGTGCAGGTAGGCGGGATCGATGAACGCCGCCCAGTCCGGCTCCTTGTCCAGGTGCACCCGCTCGTACGCCGTCTCCGAGCGCGCAACGGCGCGAGCAGCCGCGGTGCTCTCGCCGAGCAGGGCGAGCGCGCGTGCCTCCAGACACCACAGGTCCGCCAGACATGCCGGCGAGGTGGTATGCGACAGCCCGTGACGACCCGCCTGCGCCAGCCTGCGCCCCTCCGCGGGATTGCCGAGAAGCGTGGCCTGGTCTGCCATGCCTGCGAGCACGTGCGCGCCCAGCGCAGCGTTCTCCGACTCCTGCGCGAGCCGGAGCGACTGGATCAGGTAGCGCTGTGCGGTGCCTTGCTCGCCGTTGTCGTAGGCCATCCACCCCAGCAGATAGGTCTGCTCGGAAGCAGCCTCGCACAGCGCTCGGCGCACGTCGCGCTTGTGCGCACGGTGGAGCAGTGGGTAGACGTGCTGCGTCATGTACTCGGCGAGCACGAGCCTGCCCGACCCGCCGCCTTGGAAGATGTCCATGCGCTGAAAAGTCACGAACATGTTCTTGACCGCGGTCACGTCCTCAAGACGTACCTGCGGGCCCGGCGCCGGATTCTGCTCCAGCGTGCTCAGCAGCCAGTCCCGCGAGGGGCCCACACCGGCCGCGGCGGTAAACGGTGCACCGGCGAGGAACTTGCGTCGATCCACGTCCGCCCTCCCCAAGTCTGCGACTACGTCAACGGTAGCCATGAACGACCGGTTGTACACGAGCGCCGCATCGCCGACGGAGCTGTCCCCGAGCCCGAGGTCGTAGGTCGTCACGCGGAACCCGAAGCGCTCGGAGAACACGGCAGCGATGACGTCTGGGATCGGTGACCGGGGCTTTTCGCCTTCGAGCCAGCAACGTACGCGCGTAGTCGATGGGGAGATATGCGGCTGCCCCCAGGCGCGGGCCTTCGCTTTCACCAGCCGCGCCAACTCGCCCCGGCTCACCCCGGATTGGCCCAGCCACCGCGCAAGATCCTCGTTCGGCGATTTCATCGTCACAGCCTCCCGACGCGACAGGGGAGCGAAACGACACCTTTCGGCACCCCTTCAGACAGTACCGGCACCCGTGTCACGGATGTTGCCTAGTCGTACGAACTCACCACTTCGCGGGAGGGCATCACTATGACCAGCAGCGCGACGCCTGTCGACGGCCACCCAGAAGGGACCGGCGACTCTTTCACGCCCCTTCCGCGCAGAGCCCGGGGCGCGAGTCTCGATCGCCATGGCCGGATCGCTGGTGCGGGCCCGGCGGCGGATCCGCCCGGTGCTGGGGGCGGCGACGGGCTCGCCGGGAAGCGGCAGTTCGCCCGTAGGGCGAGGGCGGTGGGGCGTGCGCGGGACTTCGTCGCCAGCGTGCTCGCCTCCGCGGTCGACGCCAAGACCGCCGACGACATCCGCCTGTGCGTCTCCGAACTCGCCACCAACGCCGTCCGGTACGGGCCGCGCGGCCGGGACTTCCTCGTCCAGGTCGCCACCCGCGACAACGCCGTACGGATCGAAGTGCACGACGCCGGGGACGCTGGCCCCCGCCTGTGCGCACCCGCCCACGACGACTGCCACGGCCGCGGCCTCCACGTCGTCGCGGCCCTCGCCGACGACTGGGGCGTCAGCGGCCGCACCGGGCCCGGCAAGGCGGTCTGGGCCGAGTTCAGGGTCGGCGGTCGACCGTCCCCGCAGGGCGCCGCGGTCACGCCGCGGCTGCCGCGGCCAAGCGCTCGGTGATCTCCTCGGCCGTCAGGACCAGCGCGAAGCCCTTGCGCAGGACCGCGAGTTCGGGTTCCTGGCGGGACTCGTCGTCGGTGGCCGTGACGTCGGAGCCGAAGACGACCTCGTAGCCGCGTTCGTACGCCTGCCGGGCCGTGGTGCCGCAGCAGTAATTCGTGAGCGTGCCCGTGACGATGACCGTGTCGCGGCCGAGGTTGCGCAGCATCGTGTCGAGCGGGGTGTCGTAGAACGCGCCGTAGGAGGGCTTGCGGATCACCGGCTCCTCGGGGCGGCGGCCCATGGGGGCCCAGACCTCGGCGGGGGCCGGGCGGCGCCAGTCGGTGGCGGCGTGCGGGAGGAACCGCAGGGCATGGGGGCGGTCCAGGCCGAGGTGGGTGTCGTCGAAGATGGTCCAGATCACGGGGACGGCGGCGGCCCGACAGGCGGCGACCAGGCGTTGCAGGCGGGGTGCCATCCGGGTGGCCGCGGGGACCCAGTACGGGCTCCAGCCGGGGCGGACGAACTCGTCCTGCATGTCGATGACCAGCAGCGCTGTCCGTTCGGGTCGTACGTCGAAGGACGCCCGGCCGCTCTCGTAGGCCGTACGCGCCCGCGCCGTCACCCACTCCTCTGTGTACGTCATGACCACTCCATCGATTCGAGGTACCTCGTTTCGATGTGCGAGAGTAACACCATGCTCGAACTCGCGATCCTGGGATTCCTGGCCGAGGAGCCGCTCCACGGCTACCAGCTACGCCGCCGCATCACCCACCTGTCCGGCCACGCCCGGCCGGTCAGCGACGGCAGCCTCTACCCCGCGATCAACCGGCTGGTCCGGGCCGGGCTGCTCGACCGGCGGACCGAGCCGGGCGCCTCCGCCGCCCAGCGGCACACGCTGAGCCTCACCGGCGCCGGCCGCGGCGAGCTGCTGCGCCGGCTGCGGGAGGCCGACGGCCTGGACGTGAGCGACAGCAGCCGGTTCTTCACCGTCCTGGCCTTCCTCTCCCACCTGCCCGGCACCGCCGACCAGCACGCGGTGCTGCGTCGCCGGCTGGACTTCCTGGAACAGCCGGCAAGCTTCTTCCACGACGGCGACCGCCCGCTGGGCGCCGAGGACACGGACGACCCGTACCGGCGCGGCATGCTCACCATCGCCCGCGCCACCAGCCGCGCGGAGAGGGCCTGGCTGCGGGAGACGCTGGGCTGACACGGCACCGGCCGTGACTGACATGGGTCCGGAAATTCCCGGCCCGACCGGCCCGGCAGGGCGGGGCGGGGCGGCCCGGGCCGGGCCGGGCGAATCCCGTACGCGGCGACGGTGGCCGGGCCCGGTTACGGGGCTTCGCCGACCAGCGCCGTTTCGTTGTGGAGCGCCCGCAAGGTGTCGAGTTCGCGGTCGATGTCGCGCCGCTTGGCCTCAAGCCGCTCGACTTCCTGGGCAAGCAGCCGCTCCATCACGCCCGTGCGCTCCTCCGGCGGGGCCTCCAGGCACGGGAGCAGTTCGTTGATGGTGGCGCTGGTCAGTCCGGCGGCCAACAGGTGCTGGATCATCAGGACCCGCTCGACCATGGCGCTGTCGAAGTCGCGCCACCCGCCGGAGGTGCGCTGGGAGCAGATGAGGCCCTGCTCCTCGTAATACCGCAGGGAGCGCGCGCTGACGCCGGTCGCAGCTCCCAGTTCACCGATGCGCATCAGACCTCCTTGCGGTTGTCCGCCGGCACCCATTCTTGCAGTTGACACCGGTGTGAAGTGCCACGATCCACCCGCCCCGAAGCAACGCCACGCCGATCCGGCTGCACCGCCCCCGGCACTCACCCGCCCGAAGGACACCCACCATGCACTGGCTCTTTCTCGCCCTCGCCGTCGTCTTCGAGATCGCCGTCGCCCTGTCCGCCGGCAAGGCACAGGGCTTCACCCGCCCCGCCTGGACGACCGCCACGCTGCTCAGCGGCGGCATCGCCACCTACCTCCTCAGCCGGGCGCTGCTGACCTTCGACGTCGGCGTCGGCTACGCCCTGTGGACCTCCGTCGCCGGCGTCGGGATCGTCGTCCTCGGCGCCGCCCTCTTCGGTCAGCGCCTGGGCTGGCGCAAGCTGCTCGGCATCGCCGCGGTCATCGCCGGAGTCGTCGGCCTGCAGCTCAGCGGCGCGGCGTGACCTCCCGGCCCGGCAGCCCCCGTACGACGTATCGGAAAGGCAGGACCCGCATGTCCGGCGACCACGCCACCGCCCGCCAGAACGTCACCGCCCGGAGCGACCGCGCACGGGCGTGGCTCACCCTCCTCCTCGCCGGCGCCTTCGAGGTCGGCTACGCCCTCACCGTGGGCGGCAGCGAAGGATTCACCGTGCTCTCGTGGTCACTCGTCGCGGTCGTCTTCTTCCTCCTGACGCTCTTCGCGCTGAGCGTCGCCCTGCGCACCATCGACGTGGGCATCGGGTACGCCGTGTGGGCGGGGATCGGCGCCGTCGGGGCCGCCCTGCTCGGCCCCGTCTTCTTCGACGAGACACTCACCGCCGGCAAGGCCCTCTGGCTCACCGTGATCATCGGGGGCGTCGTCTGGCTCAAGCTCGCCGACGGCCCCGGCCGGACCACGCCGCCCGCCGGCCCGTGACGACCGCGGGGCGTCCGGCGGGCGGCGGACGGCGGGCGGGTGAGGGCCGACGGCCGGGTCAGGACGGACGGCCGCCGGACTGCCAGTCGTGCACCTCGACGTCCGCGTACGCGTCCGCCGTCAGGACCGCCCGCGCCGCGTCCGCGTCCGGGGCCCGTACCAGCGCGGCCGTGCCCAGCCAGGCGGCGCCGTCGTCGGACAGCAGCGGCCCGTACGCGATCAGCTCGTCCCGCTCCCGCGGCGGTTCGAGGTCGAAGGGCTCCCCCGCGCCGAGGCCCAGCACCAGGTACCGGCTGCCGCCCGTCCGGCCGCCGGGGAAGTCCCACATCGTGCGGCCCAGCGCGTTGCGCCAGCGGCGCAGCAGCACGTCGCGGTACGCGCCCGCCTGGTAGCCGGGTTCGTCGAAGGCGAACGCGCGGGCGGTGGCGGCGTCCGGCAGGTCGAGGATGTGCACGCTGCCGGTGGGTATGTCGTGGTCGTCGGCGCTCAGCGTCGGACCGCGGGCGATCATCTCCGCCCCGTACCGGTCCATGTAGGACCAGTGCTCTTCCAGCAGCTCCATGCGCAGCGGCAGGGATCCGGGCCGGTCACGGTGGTAGCAGAAGAACTCCATGGCCCCAGTCTGCCGGGGCGGCGGCAACACCGTCGCGAGCAGCTACGACCCGTACCAGGATCCCCCACCCGGCGGCGCGCACACTGACCACCACCCGCCCGCCACGCGGTCCGCCATCGACCGGAACCGCTCATTCCCGCAAGAGGAGATCATCGGTGACGCCGAGGTGGCGACGCAGCTCCCGGCGGCCGAGTGCGGTGAAGGCCACCGCGCGCGTGGTGCCGATACGGGTGATCCACTCCGCGTCGAGTGCGTGGCGGCACAGGGCCGCGCCGACGGCGCCCGCCAGATGGGGCCGGCGCTCCGTCCAGTCCAGGCACGACCGCACCGCCGGCCGGCGCGTGCCGACGGGGACGGTGACGCCGAGGTCTGCGAGCCAGGCCGCCCCGGCGGAGGTGAGGCGAAGGCCGTGTTCCAGATCCAGCAGGTCCCGCTCGATCATGGCGTCGGTGAGGGCGACCCCGGCTCTGCCGGCGAGGTGGTCGTAGCAGGTACGGGCGTGCGCGAGGGCCTTGCGGCGGCCCGTGGCCGACAGGGACCGGGGGGCCGGGGTGCGGTCGGGTGCCATGGCCGCGAGGCTCTCGATCAGCTCGGCGACATGCGGTCCTGCCAGCCGTACGTAGCGGTGGCGGCCCTGCCGTTCCTCGACCAGCAGGCTGCCGCGTACGAGCAGGTGCAGATGCTCGGTCGCGGTGGAGGGCGCCACCCCGGCATGGCGCGCCAGCTCCGTCGCCGTCCATGCCCGGCCGTCGAGCAGGGCCAGGCAGAAGCCGGCCCGGGTGCCGTCGCCCAGAAGCCTGGCTACGGCGGCCAGGTCGGGGCCTGCTCCAGGCGCGCGCCTCGTGTCCATGCGGTCCATTGTCGCCCGGGACGCTTCGGCGTCTGCCGAAACGACCGGAACCTAGCCTGCCCGCCATGCACGCAGAGATTCCCAGCGCCCCGCCCGCCAAGGCCGTCGCCACCCACCTGGAGATCGAACCGAGCATCCTCTACTTCGGGACGCCCGTGGTGCTCCTGACGACGGAGAACGAGGACGGCTCGGTCAACCTCGCCCCGATATCGTCCGCGTGGGCACTCGGGCGGACCGTCGTCATCGGGCTGGGCGAGGAGGGTCAGACCGCGCACAACCTCGCCAGCAGACCCGACGTGGTGATCAGCCTGCCCGCCCCCGAGCAGTGGCCGGCGGTGGCGCGGCTGGCGCCGCTGACCGGCCGGAATCCCGTGCCTTCGACGAAACCCGAGGGGTGCCGGTTCGAGCCCGGCAAGTTCGCCGCGGCGGGCCTGACCGGCGAGCCGTCCCACCTGGTCCGGCCGCCTCGCGTCGCCGAATGCCCGATCCAGTTGGAGGCCCGGGCCGCGCGGCTGCTGCCGGCCGCCGCCGGGGGATTCGTCATCGTCGAGACCGTCGTACGCAAGGTCCACGCCGACCCCCGCATCGTCGTTCCCGGCACCGACCACATCGACCCCGCCGCCTGGAGTCCCCTCATCTACAACTTCCGCCACTACTTCGGGCTCGGCCCGGAACTCGGCCATTCCTACCGCACGCAGACACCCCGCCGGTCACGGCTCTAGCCTCCGCGCAGGCCGCTGTCGGGTGTCGGAGCCGCGGAGTACAGTCGCCATCCGGGAGGGGGTGGCAGCGTGCGGCTTCGAGAGCGTTGGCTTGCCGGGATCACGGCCGCGCTGGTGCTGGTTCTGGTGCTCGGTGCCGGGCAGGCCGCCGCCGAGGACGGGGAGACACAGGCCGCGTATCTCGCCCGGCAGTTGCGCGAGGACCCCGTCTACGTCTCCGATCAGGTGCCCCGCTCGGTCCCGCGCTCGGCGGCGGGGGAGTTCGCCAAGACGGCCGAGAAGACCGGCGTGCCGACGTACGTGCTCGTGCTGCCGGACGCCCCCGCGTTCGCCGATCAGTTGCTCGCCGCCGTGCACGACCGGCTGGGCGAGAACGGGCTGTACGTGCTGATCGATGCCGGCATGTCCTGGATCGACGCCGAGGGGTACGGCGTGGATCTGCCCGTGACGGACGCCAGGTCGGTGACCACGTTCGAGCTGCCCCACGACGTCTGGCCGATCGAGTCGTTCGAGCTCTTCGTCGAGGCGCTGACCTCTGACGACGTCGCCGAACGGGCGCGGGCCGCACGGGAGAAGTACGGCAGCGGGCCCGACGGGCAGTCGCCGACGGCCAGGCCGGAGCCCCTTCACCCCACCCCGGAGGCGCCGGAGAGGGACGACGACGTGTCGGTCACCGACCGGAAGAACCAGAGCTTCCTCACCGGGATATCGCTGGCCGGGCTGCCGCTGCTCATCCTCCTCGTCGGCGCGTACGTCCGGCGCGCACGGCGGCTTCCGTACGCTGCCGGAGAGGGGCGGCACTGATGGGGGCGTGGCTGCGCAGACGGCCGGAGGTCTCCGCCGCCGTCCTGGTCGCGGTGGTCGTCGCGGTGGCCGCCGGCCTGCTGTTCGGCGGCGGCTCCTCGGACTCGGCCGACGCCGGGCCCGCGCCCGGCCCGTCCGCGGCGCACACGCCGACCAAGGCGGATCTGCGGCTGCGGGTCGAGCGGGTCGGCGCGGCGCTCGCCGAGGAGCCGCTCTACTCCGATCCGGAGAGCGAGCGGGTGCTGGACGACGCGGAGCGCCGCGCGCTGCTCGACCGGATCCGTGACTTCGACCACGCGGTCTACATCGCGATCGTGCCGACGCCGCGGGAGGACGAGTCCGGCGGTGACGCCGTGGAGCTGATGCGGCGGCTGCACGAGCGGGTCGGCCACGACGGCGTCTATGTCGTCGCCGATGTGTACACCGGCACCATCGAGCTCGCCAACTACGGCACTCTGCTGGACAGCGACGACCTCGAATACGAGCTGCCCGACCGACTGCCGCGCCCCGACGAGGACTCCGGGGTCGACGACCCGCAGATCGCCGAGAGGCTCGACGCGCTGCTGACCCTGCTGGAAGAGGCGCCGCGGAAGAGCACGCCCGGCGAGCCGCCGTACCGGCCGGGGCGGGAGCTGGACGAGGAGTCCGAGGAGTACGAGCCGGAGCCGCTGCCGTCGGTGTTCGGGGCGGACTTCGGGCCCGGCCTGGCCATCGGGGCCGTTCTGGCGCTGGCGCTGTTCGGCCTGGTGGTCGCGGCGTTGACCCCGTGGCGGGCGCGACGGCGGCGCCGCGCCGCGATGTGGGTGCCGCTGCCCGCCCAGCAGCCGGGCAAGCTGCTCAGGGCAACGCCGGTGATCGCGCCGGGCGCGGCCAGCTTCCGCGCGCCGGGCCGGCCGGTGCTGCACCGGGCGGCGCAGGACGCCGTGCGGTCGCTCGCCCAGCGGTACGCGGCCGTGGCGGACGGCCCCGGCGGACTCGGAGGTCCCGGCAGTCCCGGCGGACCAGGCGCCCCCGGAGGACACGGCAGTCCCAGCGGCCCCGGTGGCCCCGGAGGACTCCGGGGCCCCGACGGGCCCGGCGGACCCGGAGACCCCGGAGGACCCGGAGGACCCGCCGGACCCGGGGTGCTCGGGGGCCCAGGCGGGTTCGGGGGTCACGGCGGCCCCGACGCCGTCCTCCGGGCCGCGGACTGCCTCGATGCCGCGCTGCTCGCGGTGGACGCCCAGCAGGACGGGCGCGTCGACCGCGACGCCGACCCGGCGGCTCTGGTCTGCGCCCTGGTGCTGGCCCGCGCCGGGCACGCGGCCCTCGGCGGCGCCCCGCACGCCACCGCCGACTACCGCTGCTGCCGGAACAACCCGCTGCACGGTCCCGAGACGCCCGGGCCGGGCCCCGTCCCGCTCTGCGCCGGCTGCCGGTACGCCCCCGCGCCGCCGCAGGGGATACAGCTCCAGTTGCCCACCGCCCACGGGCCCGTCCCGTACGACTCCGTCCCCGGCCCGCTGCCCGCCGCCGCAACCGGGATCACCGAACTCATCCGCCAGGTCCGGGAGTACGCCGGTGTGCCGCACTGACTCCGCCAGACGCCTGCTCGCCGCCCTGCTCGCCGGGGCCGTCGCCGTGCTGCTCGGCGCCGGCTCCGCCGCGGCGCAGCCCAGCCCCGCCGAGGAGATCGCCGACGCGCTGAGCCGGTCGCCGGTGTACGTGGACGACGGGTACGAGACCGCGCTCCCGCCCGCCCGGCAGCAGGAGCTGGCCGCGCAGATCGAGGACACCGGGCTGCCGCTGTACGTGGTGGCGGTGCCCCTCACGACGGGCGACGCGTTCGGCGGCGACGCCAAGCAGCTCGCCGGCGCGGTGCACGACCGGCTCGACCGGGATGCCGTCATCCTCACCACCAGCGACTCCAGCGACGTGGTGGAGGGCTGGGAGTGGCCGTACGGCAAGCACCAGGCCGGGCCGGCCGCGGCTGCCGTCTTCCACCTGGACGAGATGCGGGGCGCCGGCCTCGGCACCCGGCTGGCCAAGGCCGTCGAGATCGTCGCCGCGGGCAACGGGGAAGAGGTCTACGATCAGGCCACCGAGGACCTGCGCACCCCGACGCCGACCGCCCCGCCGACCCCCTCCCCGACCACCGGGACACCGGCCGGTCCCGACGCGACGGAGTCGGCCGGCGGCGTCGGCGCCGGCACCGTCGCCCTGATCGCCGTCGCCGCGGCCGTGCTGCTCGGCCTCGCCGGGCTGCTGGTGGTACGCCGCCGCCACGGGCCCAGGGGCCGGGCGCCGTTCGTCTTCCCCCGGGCGGTGTTCGCCGCTGCCGCGGCAGCGGACGAGGCGGAGCTGCGCCGCCGCGCGGAGGCCGAGGTCATCGCCCTCGGCGAAGCGGCACAGGCCCACCCGCACGACGCCGACCCGGCCGGCGTCCAGCGCGCCCTGGACGCCTACACCGCCGCGGGCACCGTGCTCGACGGAGCGCGTGGCCGCGCCGACCTGGCGGGCGTCCTGGCACTGGTCCTCGAAGGCCGCGACGCACTGCAGGACTCACGGGCCGCCCTGCCGCTGTGCTTCTTCAACCCCCTCCACGGCCGCGGCGCCCGCCGCGTCAAGTGGCGCCCCCTCGGCCGCCGCGACCACCTGCGCGTCTCGGCCTGCGCCACGTGTGCGACCGCCGTCCAGGCCCGGCGTGCCCCGGAGGTGCTGACCGAGCGGCTGGACGGCCGCGACCTGCCGTACTTCGAGGTCCCCGCGGAACGCAGCCTCTGGGCCGCCACCGGCTACGGCTCGCTGGCCGGCGATCCGCTGGCGGCACGAGTGGCCCGCGGCGACTTCACCCGCGCCCTGGAGCCCTGACACCGGTCACCCGCCTGCCGGGTCCGCGATGACGGCTCCGGGACCAGGTGGGTCCGCGTCACCGGGCTCATCCCCGCGCTGCCCCACCCGGACACCCGTACGCCGCACGCCGTGCCCCACCCGGCCACCCGGCCACCGGCACTCCGCGTGCCGCACGCCCGCACCCCCCCGACCCCCGACCCCCGACCCGCCTCAGGCCAGCACCGGCAGGACCCCGCTCAGGTCCGCCCGCTCCCCGCTCGCCGACACCGCCCCCTCCTTCCGCGCCGTCGACCACTCCATACGCCCCGTCGCCAGCCGGATCCACGTCAGCGGGTCCGTCTCCACCACGTTCGGCGGCGTGCCGCGGGTGTGGCGCGGGCCCTCTATGCACTGGATCGCCGCGTACGGCGGGATCCGTACCTCCACCGCCGAGCCGGGGGCCTTCGCCGCCAGCGCGTCCGCCAGGACGCGGACGGTGGCGGCCACCGCGCCGCGGTCCAGGGGGACGTCGGCCTCCGCGGCCCGGTTCAGGTCGTCGCTGTGCACGACCAGCTCGACGAGGCGGGTGACGGTCATGTCGCGCGCGGTCATCGGGCCGAAGCGGTGCGGCAGCAGGCGGTCGGTGCGTACGGCCTCCGGCTTGGCCGCCGCCAGCCGCTCCGCCGCCGCGTCGAGCGCGGCGGCGAGCGCCGCCGGCCCCTCCCCGTGCTCCGCGGCGATGCGGTCGGCCTCGCGGCGGGCGCGCTCGTCCAGCCGGTCGGCTATGCCCGCCGTCGACACGGCCCACCTGGGAAGGTCGATGACGCCCGCTCCCCTGCCCGGCGCCGGCGGCGCCGGCTCGGCCAGCAGCCGCGGCGTCGCCTCGACCTGGTCGACGACGTGCGCCAGCAGCAGCCGTACGTCCCAGCCCGGCAGCACCGACGGCAGCGCGAGCCGGCGCTCGTCCAGCGCCCGCGCCGCGGCGCACAGCGCGCGCGCCTGCGCCATCAGCGCCGTCCACGTCTTCTCCGGGTCGTACGTACGCGCCCTGCGGGCCCCGCTCCGCTTGTCGGTCGGCATGACAGGAGCCTACGACCGGGGTGTGACAACGCGGTCGTATGCCACCATGCGCGCATGCCTATCGCCGACCGCTACCTCGCAGAAGACGAGTCGCTGGTGTACGTGACCCGCCAGCACTGGACCACTCTGGTCAACGAGTTCCTCGCACTCTGCGTCATCGGGGTGGCCGCCGGTGCGCTCGTGTGGTGGCTGCCGCGGGACGAGGACTGGGGGAAGTACACCGCCTTCGGGGTGCTGGCGGTGGCGGCGATCTTCGCCTGCTACTTCTGGCTCATCCCGCTGCTCCAGTGGCGCAGCACGCTGTACATCCTCACCACCAAGCGGCTGCACAAGCGCAGCGGCTTCCTGTCCAAGTCCGGCCGCAGCATCCCCCTGACCCGCGTCAACGACGTGTCGTTCCGCGCCAACCTCTGGGAACGGATCATGCGCTACGGGACGCTGAACGTGCAGTCCGCGTCCGAACAGGGCGTGATGACGCTGCGGCACGTACCCGACCCGGAGGGGCTGAAGGCCGAGATCTACCGGGCCGTGGACGCCCTCGGGGGCGGATCCGCGCCCGCGCGCTGACCCGCCCCCGCAGCGCGATGAGGCTCAGGCGAACAGCTCCGGGATCGTCCGCTCGTACGTCTCCCGCAGCTCCGTCAGCGGCAGCGTGAACTGCCCCTGCACCTCCACCGCGTCCCCGTCGACCACGCCGATCCGGGCCGCCGGCAGCCCCCGCACGCGGCACATGTCCGTGAACCGCACTTCCTCGCTCCGCGGCACCGCCACCACCGCGCGGCCCTGCGACTCGGAGAACAGGAACACCGCCGGCTCCTGCTCCTCCGGCACCACCAGCCGCGCGCCGTGGCCGCCCTTCAGGCAGGACTCGACGACCGCCTGGACAAGACCGCCGTCCGACAGGTCGTGCGCCGCGTCGATCATGCCGTCGCGGGAGGCGGAGATCAGGATCTCGGCGAGCAGCCGCTCCCGCTCCAGGTCGACCGCCGGCGGCAGCCCGCCCAGGTGGTCGTGGACCACCTGCGACCAGGCCGAGCCGCCCAGCTCCTCCTTCGTCTCGCCGAGGAGGTAGAGCAGTTGGCCCTCCTTCGCGAACGCCATCGGCGTGCGCCGCGCCACGTCGTCGATCACGCCGAGCACGCCGACGACCGGCGTCGGGTGGATCGGCTGGTCGCCGGTCTGGTTGTAGAGGGAGACGTTGCCGCCGGTCACCGGGGTGCCCAGGGTGCGGCAGGCGTCGGCCAGGCCGCGGCACGCCTCGGCGAACTGCCACATGCCCGCCGGGTCCTCAGGCGAGGGGAAGTTGAGGCAGTCGGTGACCGCGAGCGGCCGGGCGCCGGTGGCGGCGACGTTGCGGTACGACTCCGCCAGGGCCAGTTGCGCACCGGTGTACGGGTCGAGCTTGGCGTACCGGCCGTTGCCGTCGGTGGCCAGCGCGACGCCGAGGCCGCTCTCCTCGTCGATGCGGATCATGCCGGAGTCCTCGGGCTGGGCGAGGACGGTGTTGCCGAGGACGAAGCGGTCGTACTGCGAGGTGATCCACGACTTGTCCGCCTGGTTCGGCGAGCCGACCAGCCGCAGCACCTGGGCCCGCAGCTCGGCGCCGTCCGCCGGCCGCGGCAGCTTCGCCGCGTCGTCGGCCTGGAGGGCGTCGAGCCAGCCGGGGCGGGCCATCGGCCGCTCGTAGACCGGACCGTCGTGGGCGACGGTGCGCGGCGGTACGTCCACGATCTGCTCGCCGTGCCAGAAGATCTCCAGCCGGTCGCCGTCGGTGACCTCGCCGATCACGGTGGCGGTGACGTCCCACTTCTCGCAGATGGCGAGGAAGCGGTCCACCTTCGCGGGCTCGACCACCGCGCACATCCGCTCCTGCGACTCGCTCATGAGGATCTCCTCGGGCGAGAGCGTCGCGTCGCGCAGCGGTACGACGTCGAGTTCGACCCGCATGCCGCCGGTGCCGTTGGAGGCCAGCTCGGAGGTGGCGCAGGACAGCCCGGCCGCGCCGAGGTCCTGGATGCCGACGACGAGGTCCTCGCCGAACGCCTCCAGGGTGCACTCGATGAGCAGCTTCTCCTGGAACGGGTCGCCGACCTGGACGCTGGGGCGCTTGCTGGGCCCCTTTGTGCCGTGGGCATCGTCAAACGTCTCCGAGGCCAGGATGGAGGCGCCGCCGATGCCGTCGCCGCCGGTGCGGGCGCCGTAGAGGATGACCTTGTTGCCGACGCCCGCGGCCTTGGCGAGGTGGATGTCCTCGTGCCGCATGACGCCGACGCAGAGGGCGTTGACGAGCGGGTTGCCCTGGTAGCAGGGGTCGAAGACGACCTCGCCGCCGATGTTGGGCAGGCCGAGGCAGTTGCCGTAGCCGCCGATGCCGGCGACGACGCCGGGCAGCACGCGCTTGGTGTCGGGGTGGTCGGCGGCGCCGAAGCGCAGCGGGTCCATCACGGCGACGGGGCGGGCGCCCATGGCGATGATGTCGCGGACGATGCCGCCGATGCCGGTGGCGGCGCCCTGGTAGGGCTCCACGTACGAGGGATGGTTGTGCGACTCGACCTTGAACGTGACGGCGTAGCCCTGGCCGACGTCCACGACGCCCGCCTGCTCGCCGATGCCGACGAGGAGGGCGTCGGAGGGCGGGGCCTTGTCGCCGAACTGCTTCAGGTGCACCTTGCTCGACTTGTACGAGCAGTGCTCTGACCACATCACGGAGTACATGGCCAGCTCGGCGCCGGTCGGGCGGCGGCCGAGGATCTCGCGGATCTGCTCGTACTCGTTCCGCTTCAGCCCCAGCTCTGCCCAGGGCTGCTCGGCGCCGGGGGTGCCGGAGGCGTGCTTGACGGTGTCGAGGGGGGTGCGCGTCGTGCTGCTCATGCGGTGATCAGCCTCTTGAGGATCGAGGTGAAGAAGCCGAGGCCGTCGGTGCGGCCGGTGCCGATCAGGGTTTCGACGGCGTGCTCGGGGTGCGGCATGAGGCCGACGACGTTGCCCGCCTCGTTGGCGATGCCGGCGATGTCGCGCAGCGAGCCGTTGGGGTTGCCGTCCAGGTAGCGGAAGACGACGCGGCCGGTGGCCTCCAGCTCGTCGAGCGTGTGTTCGTCGGCGGTGTAGCGGCCGTCGATGTTCTTGAGCGGGATGTGGATGTCCTGGCCCGCGGTGTAGTCGGCGGTCCAGGCCGTGCCGGCGTTCTCCACCCGCAGCTTCTGGTCCCGGCAGATGAAGTGGAGGTGGTTGTTGCGCAACATCGCGCCGGGCAGCAGATGAGTTTCCGTGAGCACCTGGAAGCCGTTGCAGATGCCGAGGACCGGCATACCGGACCTGGCCTGCTCGATGACCGTATCCATCACAGGTGCAAAGCGGGAAATGGCGCCGGCCCGCAGATAGTCGCCGTAACTGAAACCGCCGGGGAGCACGACCGCGTCGACCTGGTGCAGGTTCTTGTCCCGGTGCCAGAGGGAGACCGGCTCGGCGCCCGCCAGCCGTACCGCCCGCAGCGCGTCCCGGTCGTCCAGAGAGCCGGGAAAGGTGACGACACCGATACGAGCGGTCACTTCGCCTCTCCCGGGTGCGCGGCTTCCTCGACGCGCACGGTGAAGTCCTCGATCACGGTGTTCGCGAGGAAGGTCTCGGCCATCGTGTTGATCTGCGCGAGGGCGGCGTCGTCGACCGGTCCCTCCACTTCGAGCTCGAAGCGCTTGCCCTGGCGGACGTCGGCGATCCCGGCGAAGCCGAGGCGCGGCAGCGCGCGCTGCACGGCCTGTCCCTGCGGGTCGAGGATCTCCGGCTTGAGCATGACGTCGACTACGACGCGGGCCACTGGCTACTCCCGGTAAGGGTCGTGAAGAAGCGGTGACGACAGCGTACCTTGCGGACAAATCTACCCGGGTAGATATGGGTCGGGCCGGTTACGGTTCCGCATCGCCCGTGATATCTACTTGGGTAAAGGTCCCATTAAAAGTAGGGTCCGCATTGCGACGTGACACGCCGGCTGAATTGCCTGGCTTCCGCGTGAAAATCCGTCGCGATACAAAGGTAAAGCATTGATCAAATAAGCCGGCGCTCCCGTGCCCCCGGTCTGCCGCGCAGGTCGCGCGGCGGGCGGGAAACGGCAGGCGCGACCGACGGAAGGACCGGTTTCGTGGCGCAGCGCGTAGTGGTCAGCCTCTTCGACGACATCGACGGCGGAGAAGCGACCGAGACGGTCAACTTCGGACTCGACGGGAAGTCGTACGAGATCGATCTCAATGCCTCGAACGCCAAGAAACTGCGCAGCACGCTTGCGCCCTTCCTGCGGGCCGGGCGGAAGCGGGCCGCGTCGGGGCGGGCGTTCACCCGCACCGACATCGCGCCCAACCCCGCCACGGTGCGCGCCTGGGCCGGGTCGCAGGGCATGGAGGTGCCGGCCAGAGGCCGTATCCCGAAGAAGGTCTACGAGGCGTTCGAAGCCGCCCACTGAGGCTGCCGCCGGTCCCGCAGCGACCCCGGTCCGGCCGCCCGGCGATCCCTCATCCGGCCGTCCGCCGGGCGCTCTTGGCGCCGTTCACCGGTCCGGCTTGCCATCTGCCCCCCGGGATCCGATAGAGTCGGGGCACGCGCCAAGGGGAGACCCCCCGAGGCCACGCGGGTGTAGCTCAGTAGTAGAGCGCCCTCTTTCCAAGAGGGAGGCGCAGTGTGCGATTCCTGTCACCCGCTCCGCCACACAAGCCCCGTTAGCTGGTGGGGTAGAGTGGAGCACGCGCCGGATGGTGAAAGCTGTTCGGATGCACGCGGACGTGGCTCAGTTGGTAGAGCATCACCTTGCCAAGGTGAGGGTCGCGAGTTCGAATCTCGTCGTCCGCTCAGCAGAGAGCCCCGGCTTCGGCCGGGGCTCTTTTCGTGTGTGCGAAGGTTTCGTGTGCGCGAAAGCGGTCTTCCGCGATCTCGCCCTCGATCTCAGCTGTGACACCGCCCCTCATGACATCTGTCATCGCGTCCGATGACAGCGCGCACTGCACCGGCGCGCGCGGCGGCGGAAACCTGAAGGCATGGTGAGTGCACAGGAGAACGTGATCAGCGCCACAGGGCTGCGGCGCGCGTACGGAGACTTCGAAGCCGTACGCGGCATCGACTTCACCGTCCGCCGGGGCGAGTTGTTCGCCCTGCTGGGCACCAACGGCGCCGGCAAGACCTCCACCGTGGAACTGCTGGAGGGGCTGGCGGAGCCCAGCGGGGGCGAGGTGCGGGTGCTGGGGCGTGACCCGTACCGCGAGCGCGGGCACGTGCGCCCGTACACCGGCGTGATGCTGCAGGAGGGCGGAATGCCCGCGCAACTCACGGTCGCCGAGACGGTACGGATGTGGGCCGGCTGCACGGCCCGGCCGCGGCCCGTGGCGGAGGCGCTGGAGCTGGTCGGGCTCGCGGACCGCCGGGACGTACGGGTGGCGCAGTTGTCCGGCGGCGAGCGGCGGCGGCTCGACCTGGCGCTCGCGCTGCTCGGCCGGCCCGAGGTGCTCTTCCTCGACGAGCCGACCACCGGGCTCGACGCCGAGGGGCGGCACGCCACCTGGGAGCTGGTGCGCGAGCTGCGCGCCGACGGGACGACGGTGCTGCTCACCACGCACTACCTCCAGGAGGCGGAGGAGCTGGCGGACCGGCTGGCGATCATGGCCGGCGGGCGGATCGCCGCGGCCGGCACCGTCGAGGAGATCGTCGGCGCCCACCCGGCGACCGTCTCGTTCCGGCTGCCCGCCGGCTGGTTGCCGGGCGACCTGCCGCCGCTGCCGGAGCTGGGCGTGACGGGGCACGAGCTGGCGGGGACGGGCGTACGGCTGCGTACGGACACGCTGCAGCGGACGCTGACGGGGCTGCTGGTGTGGGCCCGGGACAACGGCGTGGAGCTGGCGGGTCTGGACGCCCGGTCGGCGTCGCTGGAGGAGGCGTTCCTGAAGATCGCGGGCGCCGCGGCGGACGGCCGCGCGGGGCCGCAGAAGGCGCCCGGCCCGGGTGCACGGCCCGCTGCGTACGCTGCCGACGCGGCCCGTACCGACGAGAGGACCGGCCGATGACCACCACCTCAGCCACCTCGGCCACCTCAGCCGCCTCGGCCGCCTCAGCCAGCCCAGCCGCCGGCGTCCCCGGCCCGCTCGCACGGCTCGCCGCTATCGGCCGCGCCGAGCTGACGCTGATGTGGCGCAGCAGGGTCGTGCTCTTCGGCGCCCTGTTCACCCCGGCGGCCTTCGCACTGGCCACCCGGTCCGCCGTCGAGGAGCTGGACCTGTCCGACACCGGCCTCACCGCGGCCACCGTGGTGCTGCCGAGCGCCGTCGTCTTCGCGCTGCTCTTCGTCGTCTACTCGAACCTCGTCATCGTCTACGTCGCCCGCCGCGAGGAACTCGTCCTCAAGCGGCTGCGCACCGGCCTGCTCAGCGACCGCGAAGTGCTCGCCGGCGCCGCGCTGCCCACCCTGTGCGTGGCGCTGGCGCAGTGTCTCGTGCTGGCCGTCGCCGTGACCTTGGCGATGGACTCGCCGGCGCCGGAGGCGCCGCATCTGGCGGTGCTGGGGGTGCTGGCGGGGATGGCGATGCTGACGGTGCTGGCCGCGGCGACCGCGGCGGTGACGAAATCGGCGGAGAGCGCGCAGTTGACGAGCATGCCGCTGCTGGTGGTGTCGATGTTCGGCTCGGGGCTGTTCCTGCCGTTCGAGACGCTGCCGGACTCGGTCGCGGAGGTGGCGCGGCGGCTGCCGCTGTCGCCGGTGGTGGAGCTGGTGCGCGGCGGCTGGACCGGGGAGCTGGGCGGCGGCGCGGTCGCCGAGGCCCTGGCGGTGGCGGTGGCGTGGACGGCGGCGGGGGTGTGGGCGGTGCGGCGGCGGTTCCGGTGGGAGCCGCGGGCGTGAGCACGGCGCAGCCGGTCGTACCGCCGGCCGTGCGCCCGCCGGGGGCGGTGCGCGTACGGTACGACCGTACGGGGCGATCGGACCGGCCGGGGCGATCCGGGCGGAGGGGACGTACGAGATGAGCGAGCCGGACGCGGGCGGGGCACCCGGCCTGGAGGCGGGACCGGACGCGGGACGGGACGCGGGCCCGGACGCGGGACCGGGCACGCCAGGCGGGGTGCTCCGCTGGCTGCACCGCGCCCGGCGCATGAGCGGGCCCGAGCGCTGGCGCCGCTACACCGTCTCCACCATGTACTTCCTCGCCGTCTTCGAGGCCGTGCTGATGGGCGTATGGCTGGACAGCAACCGCGAGGCGGTGGGCCCGGTGCCGTTCGCGGCCGTGGCCGTGCTGCTCCTCACGCACCTCACGCTGCAGGTCAGGCTCTCCCTCACCGCCCCGTACCTCGGTGCCGCAGGCCCCGGCCGCCGGCTGCTCACCGGGCACCTCGCCGTCGTCTCGGCGCTGCTGGCCGCCGGCCTCGCGCTGCGCGCGGCGGACCGGCTGGAGCCGGAGCAGCTCGGGCCGTTCCTGGTCTGGGTGCTGATGTTCGCCGCCGGCCCGGTGGTGCTGGCGCTGCCGCCGCGCCGGAGCGCGGTGGTCGTCGGGGTGCTGTGCGCCGCGACGCTGCTGGCCGCGCTGGCGGTCGGGCCGCGCGGGCAGTGGCTGGCGATCACCGCGCTCACCACGGCGCTGGGCGCGCCCTTCCTGGGGCTCACCTACCGCTCCTCCGCGTGGGGCGTGAAGCTCGTCGACGAACTGGACGCCGCCCGCACCGTCCAGGCCCAGTTGGCCGTCGCCGAGGAGCGGCTGCGCTTCGGCCGCGACCTGCACGACGTACTGGGGCGCAACCTCGCCGTCATGGCGCTCAAGAGCGAGCTGGCCGTCCAACTGGCGCAGCGCGGGCGGCCCGAGGCCGCGGACCAGATGGCCGAGGTGCAGCGCGTCGCGCAGGAGTCGCAGCGCGAGATCCGCGCCGTCGTACGCGGCTACCGCGCCGCCGACCTGCACGCCGAGCTGGCCGGCGCCCGCGCGGTGCTGCGCGCGGCCGGGGTCGACTGCGAGGTGGACGAGGCGGCTCCGGGTGCGCGGGCGGCGGTGCCGGAGGGGGCGCGTTCGGCGCTGGCGTGGGTGGTCAGGGAGGGGACGACGAACGTGCTGCGGCACGCGGACGCCCGCACGTGCACGGTGTCGCTGCGGGCCGCGGACGGCGTGGCCGAGCTCGTCATGGACAACGACGGCGCCCCCGCCGCCGAGCCCGGCACCCCCGCCGACGGCGCCGGGCTCACCGGGCTGCGGGAGCGGCTGGCGGCAGTCGGCGGCACGCTGAGCGCACAGCGCACGACCGGCGGGCGGTTCCGGCTGGCGGCCCGTATCGACCTGGAGGTGCCGTGATCCGCGTCCTGCTCGCCGACGACGAGCACCTGATCCGCGGCGCGCTGGCCGCGCTGCTGGCGCTGGAGGACGACCTCACGGTCGTCGCCGAGGCAGCCGGCGGCGACGAGGCGCTGGCCATGGCCCGCGCCCACCGGCCGGACGTCGCCGTGCTGGACCTGCAGATGCCGGGGCTCGACGGCGTCGCCGTGGCGGCCTCGCTGCGTACGGCGGCACCCGGCTGCGCGGCGCTGATCGTCACCAGCCACGGGCGCCCGGGGGCGCTGAAGCAGGCGCTGGCCGCGGGGGTACGGGGCTTCGTGCCCAAGACGCTCTCGGCGCAGCGGCTGGCGGAGGTGATCCGCACGGTGCACGGGGGCGGCCGGTACGTCGACCCGGAGCTGGCGGCGGACGCCATCGCGGCGGGCGACTCCCCGCTGACGCCGCGGGAGGCGGAGGTGCTGGAGCTGGCGGCGGACGGCGCCCCGGTGTCGGACATCGCGCGCCGCGCGTCGCTGACGCCGGGGACGGTGCGGAACTACCTGTCGTCGGCGATGGCGAAGCTGAACGCGGAGAACCGGCACGCGGCGGCCCGGATGGCGAGGGAACGCGGCTGGCTGTGAGGGCGGACCGGCCGCGGCCGGTCCGCGGCCCCCGTACCGGGGTATAGTGGGCAGTCGCCCCTATGGGCGCGCGGACGTAGCTCAGTTGGTAGAGCACGACCTTGCCAAGGTCGGGGTCGCGAGTTCGAGTCTCGTCGTCCGCTCCACGCACCGGCGCACCGCCTTCTCCGCGCCCGCCGACGTCACAACACGCAAGGCCACGGCGCTGCCCGGGCCACCGCCCCTTTCTGTGCCAGGATCAGGGGTGCCATGACTGCGACCACAGCAAGTACCGCATCCGCGCCCGCCCCGGCCGGCGCCGCGCCTGCATCCGCGCCCGCCCCCGCCGGCGCCGCGCCCGCGTCTGCGCCCGAGCCCGCGGCGCTGCACGGGCCAGTCCTCCAGTGGTTCCACGAGCACGCCCGCGACCTGCCGTGGCGCCGGCCGGAAGCCGGCCCCTGGGGCGTCATGGTCAGCGAGTTCATGCTGCAGCAGACGCCGGTGAGCCGTGTGCTCCCCGTCTACACGCAGTGGCTGAAGCGCTGGCCCCGCCCCGCCGACCTGGCCGCCGAGGCGCCCGGCGAGGCCGTGCGCGCCTGGGGCCGGCTCGGCTACCCGCGCCGCGCCCTGCGGCTGCACGCCGCCGCCACCGCCATAAAGGAGCGGCACAACGGCGACGTGCCCAAGCGGCACGCGCAGCTCCTCGCCCTGCCCGGCATCGGCGAGTACACCGCCGCCGCCGTGGCCTCCTTCGCGTACGGGCAGCGGCACGCCGTGCTCGACACCAACGTCCGCCGGGTCTACGCCCGGCTGGTCGGCGGCAGCGAGTTCCCGCCCGGCGCGACGACGGCCGTGGAGCGCCGCGTCGCGCGCGAGCTGCTGCCGGAGGAGGACGCCGAGGCGGCCCGCTGGGGCGCCGCGACGATGGAGCTGGGCGCGCTCGTCTGCACGGCCCGCAAGCCCGACTGCGGCAACTGCCCGGTGGCGACGCTCTGCGCCTGGCGGCTGGCCGGACACCCCGCGCATGCGGGCCCGCCGCGCCGCACGCAGACGTACGCCGGCACGGACCGGCAGGTGCGCGGCCGGCTGCTGGCCGTGCTGCGGGACGCGGACGGGCCGGTGCCGCAGCATCGGCTGGACGCCGTGTGGCACGAGCCGGTGCAGCGGGCGCGGGCGCTGGACAGCCTGGTGTCGGACGGGCTGGTGGAGCCGCTGGCGGAGGGGCTGTACCGGCTGCCGCAGGGCTGACGGCCGCCGTCTGCCCGAGCACCGGGCAGCGGCCCCACCGCCCGGCCACCCGGCACCCGCCCGGCCGGGGATACCCCGCCAGGCCCCACCGCCGCAGAGCACCCCGCGTCCCGGCAGCCGTCGGCCCCGTGGCGCGCCGACCCGTCCCGCCGGCGCGTGCAACCCGCCGCCCGCGCCGGAGGCGACCCCGCGGCGTCAGGCCCAGGGCTTGCTGTGGTCAAGACCGCCTTCCCGCCGCTGCGTGAGCGAATACCAGTTGCCGCTGTCGTCGCGGAATATCGCCTCGGTCCCGTATGGCCGCTCCTGCGGCTCCTGGACGAAGTCCACCCCCCGGGCCCGCAGCTTCTCGTACGTCGCCCGGCAGTCGTCGGTGTGGAACGCCCCGGCACCCAGCACGCCCTTGCTGACGAGCGTCGTCAGCGCCTCGGCCGACTCCGGGTCGAGGCCGGGTCCCGTGGTCCGCATGAGGGCCAGCATGACGTCCGGCTGGCCGGGGACCCCGACCGTGATCCAGCGCATGCCCTCGCCCATCTCGATGTCGTCGCGGATCTCGAAGGCGAGCTTGTCGGCGAAGAAGTCGCGGCTGCGCTCCTGGTCGGTGGTCCAGACGGTGGCGATGGCCAGGTTCGTGATCATGACGTTCTCCCAGGTGGATGGCGCTTCGGCAGTGCGGCCACGCTAGGCGGGCGGGGCCTCAGCCGGCTTCCTCAGAATTGCGCTCCTTGATCCGGGGGTCGAACCCGCCGGCCCACAGCAGCGCGAAGCAGCCCGGTATGAGCGCGGTGCCGCGGCCCACGTGCGCGTGGCGGTACGCGCTCGGGGACAGCCCCGTACGCCGCTTGAAGCTGGCGGAGAACGTGCCGAGGGCGGAGAAGCCGACCAGGTGGCAGACCTCGGTGACGGAGAGGTCGCAGGTGCGCAGCAGGTGCTCGGCGCGCTCCAGGCGGCGGCGCGTCAGATACTGCCCGGGGGTCTCGCCGTAGGCGGCCTTGAAGGCGCGGATGAAGTGATACCGCGAGTAACCGGCGTGCGTCGCCACCGCGTCCAGGTCGACACTCGGATCGGCCCAGTCGCGGTCCATGGCGTCCTTGGCGCTGCGAAGAGCGCGCAGATCGGGGCGGAGCACTCTGCGAGCATGGCACGCCCCACTGACAACCGGCCCCGCGCAAGCCGCCGCTCCCCCGGCACCCGGCGGCTCCCGGCCCGTACGGCTCGTACGGCCCGTACGCACACGGAAGGGCCGCGTGCCTCACGCCCGCTACCGCGGGAGGCACGCGGCCCGTCCTCGGGGGCTCCAGGTCTCCGCTCTAGACCTTCGCCGGGGCCTCCGCCTCCGCTTGTGCGGAGCCCGAACCGGCGTCCCCGGCCGGTTCGGCGTCTTCCTTCCCCGTGCCGGCCCCGCGCAGCGGGACCTCCTTGACGAACCACGCGGCGATGAACGAGACCAGCGCGACCGCGGCTCCCAGGAGGAAGACCTGGTGGGTGCCGTTCGAGACGGCGTCCAGGTACGCCTCCTTGATGGCCCCCGGCAGTTGCTCGATCCGCTCCGGCGTCAACTGCCCGCCGCCCACCACCTTCTCGCCCTCCGGCCCGGCCTTCTCCGCCATGGTCTCGGAGACCCGGCTGCTGAAGAGCGCGCCCATCAGGGCGACGCCGAAGGAGCCGCCGATGGTGCGGGTCAGGGTGATCGTGGAGCTGCCGGCGCCCATGTCGCGCATCTCCAGGCTGTTCTGTCCGACGAGCATCGACATCTGCATGATGAAGCCCAGGCCGGCGCCCATCACCGCCATGTAGAGCCCGGAGGTCAGACGGGTGGTGCCGGAGTCCATCGTCGACAGCAGGTACAGCCCCAGGAACAGGGTGGCGCCGCCGACGATCGGGTAGATCTTGTAGCGCCCGGACTTCGTCGTGGCCCGGCCGACGAACAGGGAGACGACCATGACGGGCAGCATCATCGGCAGGAGCAGCAGCCCGGAGTTGGTGGCCGAGGCGCCCTGGACGCTCTGCTGGAACAGCGGCAGGAAGGTCACGCCGCCGAACATCACGAAGCCGACGATGAAGCTGATCACGTTCATCAGCGTGAAGTTGCCGTTGCGGAAGATGCGCAGCGGGATGATCGGCTCGGTGGCGCGGGTCTCGGCCCAGCCGAAGGCCGCCAGCGACGCGACGCCGAGCACGGCCAGGCCGATGATCTGCGCCGACGCCCAGTCGTACTCCGTACCGCCCCAGGAGGTCACCAGCACCAGCGCGGTCAGGCCGACGGAGAGCAGGGCGGCGCCCGTGTAGTCCACGCGGGCCTTGATGCGCTTCTTCGGCAGGTGCAGCACGGTGGAGATGACGAAGAGCGAGACGAGGCCGAGCGGCAGGTTGATGTAGAAGGCCCAGCGCCAGCCGAGGTGGTCGGTGATCGTGCCGCCGACCAGCGGGCCGCCGATGGTGGCGATGCCCATGACGGCGGCCATCATGCCCTGGTACCGGCCGCGTTCGCGGGGCGGTACGAGGTCGCCGATGATCGCCATCACGCCCACGATGAGACCGCCGCCGCCCAGGCCCTGGACCGCGCGGAAGGTGATGAGCTGGCCCATGTCCTGGGCCATGCCGGAGAGGGCGGAACCGATCAGGAAGAGGACTATGGAGGACATGAAGATGCCCTTGCGGCCATAGAGGTCGCCGAACTTGCCCCACAGCGGCGTGGAGACGGCGATGGCCAGGGCGTACGCGGTGACCACCCAGGACAGGTGGTTCAGGCCGCCGAGCTCGCCGACGATGGTGGGCATCGCGGTGCCGACGATCAGGTTGTCGAGCATCGCCAGCATCATCGTGATCATCAGGCCGAGCATGATCACCCTGATGTTGCGCGGCGGTGCGGGGACCGCCTCCTGATCCTTGTCCGCCATGGGCCCTCTCCCTACTTACTTGCCGCCCGGCTAGTGAGTACCATGTGAAGGTACGCCGCTTACTTGCCGGGCGTCAAGTAAGTAACTGACGGAAGCAGGGATCATGGGAACGACCAGGGGCGATACCCGCCAGCGCATTCAGGACGTCGCGCTGGAACTCTTCGCCGAGAAGGGCTACGACAAGACCTCCCTGCGCGAGATCGCCGAACGGCTCGACGTCACGAAGGCCGCGCTGTACTACCACTTCAAGACCAAGGAAGACATCCTGGTCAGCCTGGTCGAGGACTATCTCGGGCAGGTCGACGAGCTGGTCACCTGGGGCCAGGACCAGCCGGCCACACTGGAGACCCGGCTGGAGCTGCTGGCGCGGTACAGCGGGCTGCTCGCCGGCGGCAGCACCCTCTTCCGGTTCATGCACGAGAACCAGGCCAGCATGCGCGAGCTGAGCCTCGGCGAGGCGTTCAAGGAGCGCATGGGCGTCCTCATCGGCATGCTGCGCGACAAGGACGCCGAGCTGAAGGACCAGGCACGCTGCATCTCGGCGCTCTTCACCATGCACGCCGGCATGGTCGCCCTGGCCGACGCCCCGGGCGACGCCGAGGAGAAGCGGATCGCCTGCCTGGAGGTCGCGCAGGAGCTGGTGACGGCGGCGCACAAGGGCTGACCCGGGCGAGTGCTCCCGCGCCCGCTTCCCGTACGGGAACGCCCCGCACGCCGCTCCCCTGCGCACCCGGCGCACACCCGGCACGTACGCATAGAGCCGCCCCGGACCGTGGGGTCCGGGGCGGCTTTATGTCGTACGGCGGAAGCCGAGCCGCTACGGGCTCACGCCTCCTTGCTCAGGTTCGGGCCCGCGCCGCCGGCGGCGGCGTCGACCGGCGGGGCGTCGGGCAGCGCCGACTTCTCCTCGCCGCGGAAGGTGAACGTCGCCTCGTCACCCTCGCCCTCGGTGTCGACCACCACGATGTGGCCCGGGCGCAGCTCGCCGAAGAGGATCTTCTCCGAGAGCACGTCCTCGATTTCCCGCTGGATCGCGCGGCGCAGCGGCCGGGCGCCCAGCACCGGGTCGAAGCCCCGCTTGGACAGCAGGTCCTTGGCCTCGGTGGAGAGCTCGATGGCCATGTCGCGATCCTTGAGCCGGTTGTCCAGCTCGGCCAGCCGCAGGTCGACGATCTCGATGATGTCGTCCCGGGTGAGCTGGTGGAAGACCACGATGTCGTCCACACGGTTGAGGAACTCCGGCCGGAAGTGCTGCTTGAGCTCCTCGCTGACCTTGGACTTCATCCGCTCGTAGCCGGACTTGACGTCGCCCCCGGCGGCGAATCCCAGGCCGAAGCCCTTGGAGATGTCCTTGGTGCCGAGGTTGGTCGTCATGATGATGATCGTGTTCTTGAAGTCCACGACCCGGCCCTGGGAGTCGGTCAGCCGGCCGTCCTCCAGGATCTGCAGCAGCGAGTTGAAGATGTCCGGGTGGGCCTTCTCGACCTCGTCGAAGAGGACGACCGAGAACGGCTTCCGGCGCACCTTCTCCGTGAGCTGACCGCCCTCCTCGTAACCGACGTAGCCGGGCGGGGAGCCGAACAGCCGCGAGACGGTGTGCTTCTCGCTGAACTCCGACATGTCGAGCTGGATGAGCGCGTCCTCGTCGCCGAAGAGGAACTCCGCCAGCGTCTTCGACAGCTCCGTCTTACCGACGCCGGACGGGCCGGCGAAGATGAACGAGCCGCCGGGGCGCTTCGGGTCCTTCAGGCCGGCCCGCGTACGGCGGATGGCCTGGGAGAGCGCCTTGATGGCGTCCTCCTGCCCGATGACGCGCTTGTGGAGCTCGTCCTCCATGCGCAGCAGCCGCGAGGACTCCTCCTCGGTCAGCTTGAAGACCGGGATGCCGGTGGCGGTGGCCAGGACCTCGGCGATGAGCTCCTCGTCCACCTCGGCGACGACGTCCATGTCGCCGGCCTTCCACTCCTTCTCCCGCTGCGCCTTCTGCGCCAGGAGCTGCTTCTCCTTGTCGCGCAGGCCGGCGGCCAGCTCGAAGTCCTGCGAGTCGATCGCGGACTCCTTCTCGCGCCGCACGTCGGCGATCTTCTCGTCGAACTCCCGCAGGTCCGGCGGCGCGGTCATCCGGCGGATGCGCATCCGCGAGCCCGCCTCGTCGATCAGGTCGATCGCCTTGTCCGGCAGGAAGCGGTCGGAGATGTACCGGTCGGCGAGCTGGGCCGCGGCGACCAGCGCGGCGTCCGTGATGGACACCCGGTGGTGCGCCTCGTACCGGTCGCGCAGACCCTTGAGGATCTCGATGGTGTGCTGCAGCGACGGCTCCGCGACCTGGATCGGCTGGAAGCGGCGCTCCAGGGCCGCGTCCTTCTCCAGGTGCTTGCGGTACTCGTCGAGCGTGGTGGCGCCGATGGTCTGCAGCTCGCCGCGGGCCAGCATCGGCTTGAGGATGCTCGCCGCGTCGATCGCGCCCTCGGCGGCCCCCGCGCCCACCAGGGTGTGCAGCTCGTCGATGAACAGGATGATGTCGCCGCGGGTGCGGATCTCCTTGAGCACCTTCTTCAGGCGCTCCTCGAAGTCACCGCGGTAGCGGGAGCCCGCGACCAGCGCGCCCAGGTCCAGGGTGTAGAGGTGCTTGTCCTTCAGCGTCTCGGGCACCTCGCCCTTGACGATGGCCTGCGCCAGGCCCTCGACGACGGCGGTCTTGCCGACGCCCGGCTCGCCGATGAGCACGGGGTTGTTCTTCGTCCGGCGGGACAGCACCTGCATGACCCGCTCGATCTCCTTCTCGCGCCCGATGACCGGGTCGAGCTTGGACTCGCGGGCCGCCTGCGTGAGGTTCCGGCCGAACTGGTCGAGCACCAGGGACGTCGACGGCGTGCCCTCCGCGGGGCCGCCGGCGGTGGCGGTCTCCTTGCCGCCCTGGTAGCCGGAGAGCAACTGGATGACCTGCTGGCGCACCCGGTTCAGATCGGCGCCCAGCTTCACGAGGACCTGGGCGGCGACGCCCTCGCCCTCGCGGATGAGGCCGAGCAGGATGTGCTCCGTACCGATGTAGTTGTGGCCGAGCTGAAGGGCCTCGCGGAGCGACAGCTCCAGCACCTTCTTCGCCCGGGGAGTGAAGGGGATGTGGCCGGACGGGGCCTGCTGGCCCTGGCCGATGATCTCCTCCACCTGCTGGCGGACCGCCTCGAGCGAGATCCCGAGGCTCTCCAGGGCCTTTGCGGCGACACCCTCACCCTCGTGGATCAGGCCCAGGAGGATGTGCTCGGTGCCGATGTAGTTGTGGTTGAGCATCCGGGCTTCTTCCTGAGCCAGGACGACAACCCGCCGCGCGCGGTCGGTGAACCTCTCGAACATCGTTAATCGCTCCTCAGAGCGGTCAGGCAGATCGGGGACGTTCCCCTCCCTGTCCTTCCGCAGCTTAGTCCCGCAAGCAGGGACCGCTCATTCCAACTGCCGACACCCGGACGCTGACTCCCTCAGTCTCCTGCACCGAACAGCCGACAACTGCTCCAACCCGATGGTGCGAGACGATGTTCCCGCAGGCCAGGCGAATACTCTCAATGCCGCTACGCCCATGGCGAACGCCGCCGTCGAAGACCACCGAAGCTTGCCGAAGCCACCGCTCTCACCAGCGCCACTAGCCAAGTCTTACCCGCACCGCGGGCGGTGCCATCAGATTTTCCGGCCTCTTCCCTGCGCTGACGGCGAACAAGGTGGAACGTCTGCGGGCGCGGGTGCGGGGAAGAAGAAGCGCGCTAGGCGACCGGGATGACACATGTCGTAACCAACGCGGTCGCGACCCCGTTGCTCAGGGTGTGACCGGCTCCAGGATTCCCCGCCAGACCGGCCCGCAGGGCAGGCCCGCCCCGGCGGGCGGGAGCGGCGCGGGCGGCCGGAACGGGTCGGGTGCGCAGCCGGGCGGGGAGCCCGCCGCGCAGTCCGCGGCGGGCGGGTCCTCAGCCGGCGCCCTGCCGCCCGGGGCGCTGCGCTGCGACGTGCTGGAGATGCCCGCGGAGGCCGGCTGGGCGGTGCTGCGCAGGCGGCCGGCCACGGGGCCCGTGGGGCTGGCCGGGGGCCGGATGCACTTCCTGATCGCCGAGGGCGGCGCGGCAGAGCTGCCGGGGCTGCTGGACTGGCTGGAGTGGGGCGGCATCCCGCTGGACCTGAGCGCGGCGCCGGCGGCGGTACGGAACTGGCCGCCGACTCTGTGGCTGCGCCCGCCGGGCAGGGCGGCGCTGGCACGGCTCCCCGCGGTACGGCTGCCCGTGGACACGGGGGCCGGCCGCGGGGGCGGAGTCGTGGACGGGGATGTCGCAGGAGAGGACGCGGATGGTGCCGGAGACGCCGTCCGGGATGCTGTCGAAATGGATGGGGACAGGGGTTACGCGGACGGCGATGCCGTTCCGGCGCGGCACCGGGTTGCGGACCGGCCGGATCTGGTTCGGCTGGTGAGCGCGGCGGCGACGGCCTGCCACCGCCTCGCCCTGAACGTCAGCCGTTCGCCTTTTCGTATGCCTCGCGGATGTTCGCCGGAACACGGCCACGCTCGCTGACCTCGTAACCCTGCTCCTTCGCCCACGCGCGGATCTTCGCCGTGTCCTGGCTGCCGGACGCCCCGCCGCGAGAACGCTTCGTGGTGCGCCCGCCAGTCCTGCGGCCGCTCTTCACGTACTGCTCCAGAGCGGTGCGCAGCTTTTCCGCGTTGGCGGTCGTGAGGTCGATCTCGTAGGACTTGCCGTCGAGAGCGAACGTCACGGTCTCGTCTGCCTCAACGCCATCGAGATCATCGACGAGAAGGACCTGTACCTTCTGAGCCACCGGGCTTCCCTTTCATCGGAACAATGTGTGCTGGCGAAAGCAAACCGCTTTTCAGCGAAAAACTCAAACCCTGTCGGAGAACTCGCCCAACTATATCTTCGCGATTCGGACAAAGCGCCATCAGAGATGCAGCAACATCCTGCTGTTGCCGAGGGTGTTCGGCTTCACCCGCTCCAGGTCCAGGAACTCGGCAACGCCCTCGTCATACGAGCGCAGCAGCTCACTGTAGACGTCCTGGTCCACCGGAGTCTCACCGATCTCGACGAAGCCGTGCTTGGCGAAGAAGTTCACTTCGAACGTCAGGCAGAAAATGCGGCTGACACCGAGCCAGCGGGCGGTGTCCAGCAACTTGGCGAGGAGTTGGTGGCCGATGCCGGTGCCCTTGAGGGCGGGATCCACGGCCAGCGTACGCACCTCCGCGAGGTCCTCCCACATCACGTGGAGCGCTCCGCAACCGGCCACGACGCCGTCCGAGTCCCGCTCGGCGACCCAGAACTCCTGGATGTCCTCGTAAAGCGTCACCGTGGCTTTGCCGAGAAGGATGTCACGGTGCACGTAGGGATCGAGCAGCCGCCGGATGGCCCGGACATCCGAGGTGCGGGCACGCCGGATGGTGACGCCGTGAGAATCGCTGGGCATGGCATGACGCTATCGTCACGCGCTTGCTCCGGTGCCACCGGCTTCTGCACCGGTGTCACCGGCTCCGGTGTCACCGGGTGAGTCCAGCGACACAACGCGTAGCGCATCGCGCAGGGCCTCGACCTGGGCCGGTGACATCATGCCGAAGAACGCGACAAGGGCGGCGGCCGGATTGTCGCTGGCCGCCCATGCCTCGTTCATGAGTGCGGCGGAGTAGGCCGCCCTGGTGGACACCGCTTCATATCGATAGGCGCGGCCTTCGGGAGCACGCCGCACCCAGCCCTTCTGGTGGAGGTTGTCCATTACGGTCATGACGGTGGTGTAGGCGAGAGAGCGTTCCTGCTGGAGGTCTTCCAGCACTTCCCGGACCGTGACCGGGCGGTTCCACTCCCACACCCGGGTCATGACCGCGTCTTCGAGCTCTCCCAATGGCCGGACCACGCCAGCACAATACCCGCAGGAGCATGAACAACGGGGCGATTGGGACAGTGAAGGGGGCGGCGGGCGTGGCGATTCACGCGGCGGTGGCGGGGCCGCCGCCGGGTGCGGGGTGCGTTACTCGGCGGACTTCCGCTTCGCCGCCTCGGCCTGTGCGAATGCGGCATCGACGGCGGCGTCTTCCTTCGCCTTGTTCGGCCCGCCCTGGTTCTTGACGATCGTCACGATCATCGCGGTGAAGGCGACGGCCATGACGGTCGACGGCAGCAGCGCGGAGAGGTAATCCATGAGAGCCATCCATCGTTGCGGGCTACTGGGCGCGGGCGCCGCGGAGGTGCCGCGGGCTCCAGCGTAGCCCGCCCCCTGAAGGGCCGGAGTGGCGGGTTGCCGAGAGGGGTGGATGGTGCTATCAGGCGCGGTGCCGCGCCGGGGCTCGGGCCGTACGGATGCGGGGCCCAGGCCGTACGGATACGGGGGCTCGGGCCGTACGGATACGGGGGCTCAGGCCGTGCGGGCCGCGTGGGGGCGTAGCAGGTGCTCCGTGGGCGGGGCCGGGCGGCGGCGGGGTGGGAAGACCTCGGCGGGGGTGGGCACCGGCCGGTTCGGGGACGCGGGCTGCCGGTCCGGGGGGTTGTCGCGGGGCGGGCGCTCCCGGGGCTGCTCGCCGGGCTTGCGCGGCTGCCGGTCAGGGGCCGGCTCCCGCTCCTCCGACGCCTGCGCCGCCCAGAGGCCCCTGCCGCCCGGCAGAGCGCGCAGCACGGGGCGCGGCAAGAGCGCCAGCGGCACGGGCGGCGTGACGGGCGCGACCGGCGCGACCGGCGCGACCGGCTCCGCCGACGGCGGCGACTTCGGCAGCGACGGCAGCGGCGGCGGGCGGCGGCGGGGCGCCACCTGGGCCGCCGTCAGCGCCTCGCAGCGCCGCAGTAGCCGGCGCCGGCGCTCCGTCACGCCCGGGGCCGCCGGCTCGGCGCACAGGGCGCGCAGCGCGGCGACGTCGGCCTGCCGGGGCACGTAGCCGGTCCCCAGGGCGTCGTGCAGCACCTCCGCGTATCCGGAGGCGCTGCCGGGGAGCGCGGCGCGGTAGCGGGCGAGGTCGGCGTTACGGAACAGGCGCATCCGGTCCGCCTCGGCCGCCGCCTCGTCCAGCGCCGCGGCCAGCTCCGTACAGTCCCGTACGACGGCGCCGCGCGGGACCGCCGGCGCGGCGGCCGGCTCCGCTGACTCACCCCTGGCGGGCCTGGGCAGGCCCCAACTCGACTCGATGGCGATGGCCAGCGCGTCACGCACGACGCGGAGCTCGTCGGCGCTGAGCGCCACACCGCCTCGGGAACCGTATGGCGTAGGCATAATCCGACTTTAGGCCCTTAACAGGGCTCAAGCCGCGAAGGCGCGCGGAGCGGGCTTTCGCGGCGGGGCGGGTCGCCGGCTCGTACCCGTCAGGTGGTCGAGACGTTCCGCTCGTAGACCAGGCGGAGGCCGATCAGCGTCAGCCACGGCTCGTGCTCGTCGATCACCGAGGAGTCGGCCAGCATCATCGGCGCAAGACCGCCGGTCGCGATGACGGTGACCTCGTCCGGGTCGTCGGCCAGCTCCGCCGCCATGCGGTTGACCACGCCGTCGACCTGCCCGGCGAACCCGTACAGGATGCCGGACTGCATCGCCTCGACCGTGTTCTTGCCGATCACCGAACGCGGCCGGGCCAGTTCGATCTTGCGCAGTTGCGCGCCGCGTACGCCCAGCGCCTCCGTGGAGATCTCGATGCCCGGCGCGATCACCCCGCCGACGTACTCGCCGCGCTCGCTGACCGCGTCGAACGTCGTCGCCGTGCCGAAGTCGACGACGATGGCCGGGCCGCCGTACAGCTCGGCCGCCGCCAGCGCGTTGATGATCCGGTCGGCGCCGACCTCCTTGGGGTTGTCCATCAGGACGGGCACGCCGGTCTTCACCCCCGGCTCGACGAGCACGGAGGGGACGTCGCCGTAGTAGCGGCGGGTGACCTCGCGCAGCTCGTGCAGCACCGAGGGGACGGTGGAGCAGATGGCGATGCCGTGGATGCCGTCGCCCAGTTCCTCGCCGAGCAGCGGGTGCATGCCCATCAGGCCCTGCAGCAGCACCGCCAGTTCGTCGGCGGTGCGGCGCGCGTCGGTGGAGATGCGCCAGTGCTCGACGATCTCCTCGCCGTCGAAGAGGCCGAGGACGGTGTGGGTGTTCCCGACGTCGATGGTGAGGAGCATCTAGCCGTCGCCCTCCTCGCGCAGGTCGAGGCCGATGTCGAGGATGGGGGTGGAGTGCGTGAGCGCCCCTACGGCCAGATAGTCGACGCCCGTCTGCGCGTACGCGCGCGCGTTGTCGAGCGTCAGCCGCCCGGAGGACTCCAGTCTGGCGCGGCCGGCGACCAGGGCGACGGCCTCCTCGGTCTCGACGGGCGTGAAGTTGTCCAGAAGGATCAGGTCGGCGCCCGCGTCGACGGCCTCGCGCACCTGGTGCAGGGTGTCCGCCTCCACCTCCACGTCCAGGTCCGGGAATTCGGCCCGGACCAGCCGGAACGCCTCGGCCAGGCCGCCCGCGGCGACCACGTGGTTGTCCTTGACCAGCGCGGCGTCCGACAGCGACATGCGGTGGTTGACGCCGCCGCCGCAGCGCACCGCGTACTTCTCCAGCGCGCGCAGGCCGGGCGTCGTCTTGCGGGTGTCGCGGACCCTGGCTCTGGTGCCGTCGAGGGCGTCGGCCCACGCGCGCGTGGCGGTGGCGATTCCGGACAGGCGGCAAAGGATGTTGAGCGCGCTGCGTTCGGCGGTGAGGAGGTCGCGGGTACGGGTACGGACCGTCAGCAGCGGCTGTCCGGCCGCGACCCGGTCGCCGTCCTCGACGTGCCGCTCCACCTCCATGTCGTCAGTGCAGACGACGGACAGCACCGCCTCGGTGACCCGCAGCCCGGCGACGACGCCGGCCTCGCGGGCGGTGAAGTCGCCGGTGGCGACGGCGTCTTCGGGGACGGTGGCCACGGTGGTCACGTCCACGCCGTGGTCGAGGTCCTCCTCGACGGCGAGGTGGGCGACGTCCTCGACGTAGACGGGGTCGAGGCCCGCGTCGGCGAGGAGCTGGGCGAGACCGGGGTCGAGACCGCACTCCAGGGGGTCGTGGCCGTACGCCGCGCCGGCTGCACCGTCGTCTGCCCCGCAGCCGCAGGCGTCACCGCAGCCGCCGGCGGCGGCGTCGGTGTCCGGGCCGCCGAGGGGCAGGAGTGTCAGCTCCACGGGCTGGGGGCGGTGGGGCTCTGGGGTGCTGCTCACGGGGTCTCCCGGTGGAAGGCGGTGCCGGCCGTGGCCCGGACGGCGAGTGCGGGTTGTGCGGGGGCTTCGGGGGCTTCGGGGTTTTCGGGGTTTTCGGTGCGTACGGGATCGGTGGTGAGGGTGACGAGGAAGTGGCGGGCCCAGTGGGCTTCGTCGCGGCCGGCGTGGTCCTCGCGCCAGTGCGAGCCCCGGGTCTCGGTGCGGCGGCGGGCGCACTCGACGAGCACCTGCGCGACGAGCAGGAGGTTGGTGGCCTCCCAGGTCTCCACGCACGGCGCCGCCGTGGCCGGCCTGGCGGTGTCGCGTATCGCGCGCAGTTCTGCCGCGGCCCCGTCCAGGCTGGCGGCAGAGCGCAGGACGCCGGCGCCGGCGGTCATGACGCGCTGGACGTCCGCGCGGGCCTCCGGCGGAAGGAGGGCCATCTCCCGGGTCCGGCCCTTCTCCGTCGGCGCCGTCGCTTCCCGGGGTACGGGCCCGGCCGCGACGTCCGCCGCGATGCGCTCGGCGAAGACGAGCCCCTCCAGCAGGGAGTTGGACGCCAGCCGGTTCGCGCCGTGCACGCCCGTACAGGCCACCTCACCGCAGGCGTAAAGACCCGGGACGCTCGTCCGTCCGCGCAGGTCCGTGACGACGCCGCCGGAGGCGTAGTGGGCCGCGGGGGCGATGGGGACGAGGTCGTGGACCGGGTCGAAGCCGTGCGCGCGGCAGGCCGCGGAGATCGTCGGGAAGCGCTGCTTCCACATCTCCGCGCCGAAGTGCCGCCCGTCGAGGTACATGTGGTCGGCGCCCTGCTCGCGCATCCGCCGCGTGATGCCCTTCGCCACGATGTCGCGCGGCGCCAGCTCCGCCAGCTCGTGCTGGCCCACCATGAACCGCACGCCGTCCGCGTCGACGAGGTGGGCGCCCTCGCCGCGTACCGCCTCGGAGACCAGCGGCTGCTGGCCCTCGGCGTCCGCGCCCAGGAACATCACCGTCGGGTGGAACTGCACGAACTCCAGGTCCGACACCTCCGCCCCGGCCCGCAGCGCAAGCGCGACACCGTCGCCGGTGGAGACCGCCGGGTTGGTGGTCGCGGAGAAGACCTGGCCCATGCCGCCGGTGGCGAGCACCACGGCGGGGGCGTGCACGGCGCCCACGCCGTCGCGCGCGCCCTCCCCCATGACGTGCAGCGTGACGCCCGCGGCGCGCCCTTCCGCGTCCTTGAGCAGGTCGAGTACGAGTGCGTGCTCGACGGTCTCGATCCCCGCCTCGCGCACCGCCGCGACCAGCGCGCGGGAGACCTCCGCGCCGGTCGCGTCGCCGCCCGCGTGGGCGATGCGCCGGCGGTGGTGGCCGCCCTCGCGGGTCAGCTCGATGGCGCCGGTGGCGGGGTCGGTGTCGAAGGCGGCGCCGGTGGCGATGAGGCGGCGTACGGCGGCGGGGCCTTCGGTGACGAGGGTGCGTACGGCGTCTTCGTCGCACAGCCCGGCGCCGGCGACGAGGGTGTCGGCGAGGTGCTGCTCGGGGGTGTCGCCGTCGCCGAGGGCGGCGGCGATGCCGCCCTGGGCCCAGCGGGTGGAGCCGTCGTCGAGGTTGGCCTTGGTGACGACGGTGACCCGGCGGCCCGCCTCGGCGCAGCGCAGCGCCGCGGTGAGGCCGGCGACGCCGGAGCCGACCACGACGACGTCGGTGTTCAGCACCCAGCCGGGGGCGGGGGCCCCGAGCCGTATCGCGGTCACCGGGCACCTCCGAAGGTGAGGCGGATGTTGTCGATGAGGCGGGTGGCGCCGACCTTGGCGGCGACGGCGAGGACGGCCCCGTGGGCGGTGCCGTTCTGCTGTGCGGCGCCGTCCGGGATCGGTGTGAAGTCCGCGGGGTCCACCAGTGCGGCGTAGTCCAGCTCCAGCGGGGGCGTCAGCCCGCCCGCGCCGTGCAGCACAGACTGTGCCGCGGTCAGCGCCTCCCGCGGCCCGCCCGCCGTGTCGCGCGCCGCGAACAGCGCACGGGACAGCGCGAGCGCGGTGCGGCGCTCCGGCGCGGAGAGGTACACGTTGCGGCTGGACAGCGCGAGGCCGTCCGGCTCGCGTACGGTCGGCACGCCGAGGATCCGTACCGGGAAGTTCAGGTCGCGCACCATCCGGGTGATCAGCGCGAGCTGCTGCGCGTCCTTCTGCCCGTAGAGCGCCATGTCCGGCCGTGTGAGATGCAGCAGCTTGGCGACGACGGTCAGCATGCCGTCGAAGTGCCCGGGGCGGAACGCTCCCTCCAGCCGCTCCCCCATCGGCCCGGCGCTGATGCGCACCTGCGGCTCGCCGCCGGGGTAGACCTCGTCGGCGGACGGCGCGAAGACGACGTCGGCGCCCTCCTTGCCCGCGAGTTTCACGTCGGCGTCGAGGGTGCGCGGGTAGCGGTCCAGGTCCTCGCCGGGGCCGAACTGCAGCGGGTTGACGAAGACGGTGACCACGACCTGACCGTGCGGGCCGGCTTCGGCGCGGGCGGCGCGGACGAGGGCGGCGTGGCCCTCGTGCAGCGCGCCCATGGTCATCACCACGGCGCGCGCCGGGCGTTCAGGCGCCGCGCCGTGCGCTGCCGGCGGCACGTGCGCCCCCGGCGGCTCGGGCAGATCCGCGGCCTGGTGTACGAGCAGAGCGGTCATCGTCGCCGTCCTCAGCGTCCTCCGTCGGCGAGGACCCCGAGCAGGTCCTCGGCCAGCTCCGGCTTGAGCAGCCCGCCCGCCAGCGCGCGGTCCGCCGTCGCCCGGGCCATCGCGACGTACGCCGGCACGGCCTGCGGCGCGTGGACGCGCAGCTCCGCGATGTGCGCCGCCACGGTGCCCGCGTCGCCGCGCGCGACCGGGCCGGTGAGCGCGGCGTCGCCGCTGCGCAGCGCGTTGTCGAGGGCGGCGCCGAGCAGCGGGCCGAGCATCCGGTCGGGGGCGCCGACGCCGGCCTTGGCCAGCAGCTCCGTCGACTGCGCGACCAGCGTGACGAGGTGGTTGGCGCCGATGGCGAGCGCCGCGTGGTACAGCGGCCTGGCCGCCTCCTCCACCCACTCCGGCTCGCCGCCCATCTCCACGACCAGCGCCTCCGCCGCCATCCGCAGCTCGCCCGGCGCGGTGACGCCGAAGGAGCAGCCGGCGAGGCGCTGCACGTCGACGGCGGTGCCGGTGAACGTCATCGCGGGGTGCAGCGCGAGCGGCAGCCCGCCGGCGCGGGTGGCGGGCTCCAGCACCCCGGCCCCGTACCGGCCGGAGGTGTGCACGAGGAGCTGCCCGGGGCGAACGGCACCGGTGCCCGCCAAGCCCTCGACGAGGCCGGGCAGCACGTCGTCGGGCACGGTGAGCAGCACGAGGTCGGCGCGGGCCAGCACCTCGGCCGGCTCGGTGACGGGCACGTCGGGCAGCATCTCGTCGGCCCGCCGGCGGGCGCCGTCGGAGACGGCGTGCACGGCGACGGGACGGTGTCCCGCGAGCGCGAGCGCCGCGGCGAGCGGCGGGCCGACCCGGCCGGCGCCGACCACGCCGACGGCGAGCCGGGCGGGCTTCTCCTGCGGCTCAGGGGTGGGGCTGGGGTTCACGTCGCCTTCCGTTCCAGTCCGCTTCGGGTACCGGACGTACGGGTTCATGGTACTTGCGGCGAGGGCGGGTGCCGGTGTGTGACTGAGCACGGTGTACGGCCGGGGGTGCGTCCTACGCGCGCGTGCCGGCCGCTTCGGGGTACGGCGAGGCGCCACGGGGCGTAAATCCGGTGTGACGGACGTGCGACGGGAGGCATGATCGGGCCTCATGACGGACGCGGACGACCCGATGACCCGCAGGCGCGCGACGTGGGCGGCGGCCGAGCACACCCTCACGGCCTCCCTCCCCACCATCGCCGCGCGCCTGGCCCGCCTCGCCTCCACCCGCCCCGGCGGCGTCGACCTCGACCAGCAGGTCGACGTCTACGCCGGCGGCATCGTCGGTGAGCTGGAGGAGCGCACCGCGGACCTGCTGGGCTGCGCGGACGCGGCGTTCTTCCCCACCGGCACCATGGCGCAGCAGGTCGCGCTGCGCTGCTGGGCGGAGCGCACCGGCAGCCGCACCGTCGCCTCGCACCCGCTGGCCCACCTGGAGGTGCACGAGCGGGCGGCGTACGCGGTCGTCAGCGGGTTGCGCGCCGTCCACCCCACGCGGGCGCCCCGGGTCGCGACGGCGGCGGAGGTGCGGGCGCTGGACGAGCCCTTCGGCACGCTGATGCTGGAGCTGCCGATGCGCGAGCCGGGGTTCGTGCTGCCGGGGTGGGAGGAGTTGGAGGAGGTCGTCGCGGCGGCGCGGGAGCGGGAGGCGGTCGTCCACTTCGACGGCGCCCGGCTGTGGGAGTGCACGACGCACTTCGGGCGCGGTCTTGCGGAGATCGCCGGCCTCGCGGACAGCGTGTACGTCTCGTTCTACAAGTCGCTGGGCGGGCTGTCGGGCGCAGCGCTGGCTGGCCCCGCCGGGTTCGTGGCGGAGGCACGGGCCTGGCGGCACCGGTACGGCGGCCAGGTGTTCCAGCAGTGGCCGGCGGCGCTGGCCGCGCTGGACGGGCTGCAGCGGGAGCTGCCGCGGCTGCCGTCGTACGTGGCGCACGCACGGGTCGTCGCGGAAGGGCTGCGGGAGGGGTTCGCGGGGGCGGGGGTGCCGTTCTTCCGGGTGCATCCGGAGGTGCCGCACACGCACCAGTTCCAGGTCTGGCTGCCGTACGGGGCGGAGACGCTGATGGACGCGGGGACGGCGCTGGCGGAGGAGACGGGGACGTGCCTGTTCCGGGTGTGGACGGAGCCGGGCGACCCGCCGGGGCTCTCGATGACGGAGGTCACGGTGACGGAGCCGGGGCTGGCGTGGACGGCGGAGGACGTGGCGCGGGAGGCGGCGGCGCTGGTGGAGCGGGTGCGGCTGGTGGCGGGGGCGGGACGGGCCGGCTCGGGGGGTACCGACCCGGGGGCTGCGGACTCGGAGGGTGCGGAGCCGGGCGCTGGGGACCCGGGCGCTGGAGACTGGGGCGCCGGGGACCCGGGGGTGTCCAACTGACCGCAGGTGGATTTGAGCCCGCCGTTTCGGGCCTTGTCCAACTGCGCGGCCCCGAATACCTGCTCGCGGGCCCGGTGCTGTCAGTCCCGTGCCGGACCATGGATTCATGAGCGTCACCCTCGACATCACCGGCCTGGCCGTCGAGCGCATCGGCTTCACGCCCTCCCCGCTCGCCGAGCTGGGCGCCGCGCTGCACGCGCTCTCCTCGCCCGCCCACCACCCCGGGGCGGCCGGCTGGACGACCGCGACCGCAGCCGCGCTCGACCCCGGGCTCGCGGACCGGCTGAGCGAGGCGGAGTTCCTGTGGAGTGCGGGGCGGGCCGACATCCTGCTGCCCGCCGCGCCGGGAGCGACCCTCACCGAGGAGCTGGACGCGCTCGACCGGATCCCTGACGACGCCTTCGTCACCGCCGCGTTCGAGATCGTCTGCAACCCGGCCTACCAGCACGGCAGTCCCTCTCCGCTCACCGACCCTGCCACCCGCAGGACCGCGGTCGAGCGGGCAGCCGCCCGCGGCCCGCGGCAGGCGGCGTTCGTGGAGCGGATGCTCACCGACCCCGACGGGCTGCGGGTGTGGCTGCGACGGCTGCTCGAGGACTGCGGGCAGGCGTTCTTCGACGAGACGTGGGAGCGGGTCCGCCACCCCCTCGCCGCGGACGCGCGGCACAAGACGGACCTGCTGCGGCGCAAGGGGCTGGCGGTGGCGCTGGAGGACGTGTCGGGGGCGCTGCGGCTGGACGAGGGCGAGGACGGCTCGGTCCGGATCGTCGCGGACAAGCTGACCAGCGGCGGCGCGGTCGCCCACGAGAGCGTGACGCTCATACCGACCGCGTTCGGCTGGCCGCACGTGCTGGTGGTGTACGCACCGGGCTGGCACCCGGTGATTCAGTACCCCATACCGTCACCGGACCTGCCCCGGACGCCGCCGCTGGAGACGCTGCAACTGCGGCTGGAGGCGCTGGCGCACCCGGTGCGGCTCCGGCTGTGCCGCACGATCTCGCGGACGCCGACGACGACGGTGGAGCTGGCCGCCGTGCACCAGTTGACGGCGCCGGAGGTCTCGCGGCACCTGGCGGTGCTGAAGAAGGCCGGGCTGGTCGTCACGCGGCGCCGCGGGCGGTACGTGCAGTACGAGCTGTCGCTGCCGGCGGTCGCCCGCCTGGGCGGGTCGCTGCTGGAGGGCCTGCTGCGCTGAGGCGGGCCGCCGGCGCGGCGGCGCGGCCCGCGGGACGCCGGTCCCCGGAGTGGGGTACCGCCGGCATGCCCGTACGTGCGCGACCTTCATGCCCTCAGCCGGCTCGGCGGCCCGGGTCTCCCCCGGCCGGCTCCCGTCCGCCGTCAGCCCCCGGCCCGTACCAGGCCCGTCTCGTATGCCAGGACCACCGCCTGCACCCTGTCCCGCAGCTCCAACTTCGTGAGGATCCGCCCGACATGTGTCTTCACCGTCGCCTCCGACAGCACCAGCCGCGCCGCGATCTCCCCGTTCGACAGCCCCTGCGCGATCAGCAGCAGCACCTCGCGCTCCCGGTCCGTCAGCCGCTTCAGCTCCGGGTGCGCCCGCTCGCCCGCCGGGGCGGGCATCACGGCCGTGAACCGGTCGATGAGCCGCCGCGTCGTGCTCGGCGCGACGACCGCGTCGCCGCTGTGCACGGCCCGGATGGCGCTCAGCAGGTCGCCCGGCGGCACGTCCTTGAGCATGAAGCCGGACGCCCCGGCCTGCAGCGCGGAGAAGGCGTACTCGTCGAGGTCGAAGGTGGTCAGGATCAGCACCTTCGGCGGTGCCTCCGCCGGCTTGTCCGCGCAGATGCGCCGCGTCGCCTCGACGCCGTCGAGGCGCGGCATGCGCACGTCCATGAGGACGACGTCCACCTTCGTCACGGCGAGGAGCTGCACCGCCTCGTCGCCGTCCCCGGCCTCCGCGACGACGTCCATGTCGGGCTGGGCCGCCAGCACCATCCGGAAGCCGGTGCGCAGCAGCGCCTGGTCGTCCACGAGCATGACCCGGATCGTCACGTGAGCCCCTTCTCTCTCAACAGGGCCGCGTGGGCCGCCCTGGGTTCCCGCCTCTTCCCGCGTCCGACGGTAAGCCGCCCGCCGGACCGCCCGTCAGGCAGCCGCCTTCAGCGGCAGCACGGCACGCACGCGGAAGCCGCCGCCGGGCCGCGGACCCGCGTCCAGCTCCCCGCCGGTCATCCCCACCCGCTCGCGCATGCCGATGAGCCCGTGCCCCTGGCCGTCGGCGCCGCCCTCCTCGTACAGCTCGGGCAGCGACCCGCGGCCGTCATCCTCCACCAGCACCTGCAGCTCGCTGTCCGCGTACGTCAGCCGCACCGCGGCGCCCGCCTCGGGGCCGCCGTGCTTGCGGGTGTTGGTCAGCGCCTCCTGGACGATGCGGTACGCCGCGAGCTCGATGCTGCTCGGCAGCTCCCGCGGCGAGCCGGCCACCTCGAACGAGACCGTGAGCCCCGCGCCGCGCACCTGCTCGACCAGCTCCGCGAGTTGCTCCACGCCGGGCTGCGGCACGTACTCGCGGCCCGCGCCCGGGTCGCCGGTGCGCAGCACGCCGAGCAGCCTGCGCATCTCCGCCAGCGCCTGCCGGCCGGTGCCGGAGATCGTCGTGAGCGCCTCCTTGGCCTGCTGCGGCGCGCTGTCCAGCACGTACGCGGCGCCGTCCGCCTGGACGACCATGACGGAGACGTTGTGCGCCACGACGTCGTGCAGCTCGCGGGCTATCCGCGCGCGCTCGGCCGCGACCGCTATGCGGGACTGCGTCTCCCGCTCCCGCTCCAGGCGGGCGGCCCGTTCCTCAAGCTGCGCGTAGTAGGCGCGACGCGTGCGCAGCGAGTCGCCGAGCACCCACGCGAGCAGGAACGGGACCGTCAGAAAAACGAGGCCGACGCCCTTCTCGACGACGGACTCGTCGGCGGCCGGCCACCGCAGTTGGTTGACCACGGGCGCGATGGCGGCGCCGACGAGCGCCAGCCGCGACGCCCAGGGCACGTCGCCGGCGGCGACGGTGAAGATGATGACGAGCATGGCGAAGTTCGCCGGGCCCGGGGTCGAGTCCAGCACGACCTGGGTAACGCCGAGCGCACCGGCGACGAGCAGCATGCGCTCGGGGAAGCGGCGGCGCAGGGCGACCACGACGGCGTAGACGATGCCGATGACCAGCGCGACCGTCTTCTCGCCGTCGGAATAAGGGGCGTGCGGGGTGTCGTGGGGATCGGTCGTGTCCACGGCGATCAGCCAGGCGCCGGTCATCAGGACGAGGCAGACAGCCCAGAAGCTGTCCACCAGCGTCGGATGACGGCGGAGGAAATCGTAGACACGTTGCACGTCACCCAGCGTAGGCACGCGCGCGTGGGCGGGAGTCAGTCCGCGGGGCGATCCCTGACACATGCAACTACTCCGCAGGGTGGAGGATGCGCCTGTGGAGAACGGTGGGACGGGCGGACGGGGCGCGGGGGGCCGGCTGCGCTGGCGGGAGGCCATGGGACGGGCGCTGTACGGGCCGGAGGGCTTCTACCGCCGGGGCGGACCTGGGGACGGGGCGGCGGCGCACTTCCGGACCTCGGTGCACGCGTCGCCGCTGTTCGCGGCGGCGGTGGCGGAGCTGGTGCGGCGGGTGGCGGTCGCGTTGGGGCGGCCGGCGGAGCTGGACGTGGTGGACGTCGGAGCGGGCCGCGGGGAGCTGCTGACGGGGGTGCTGGCGGCGTACGGCGGGCCGGGGCGGCTGCGGGCGTACGCGGTGGAGCTCGGCCCGCGGCCGGAAGGGCTGGACGAGCGGATCACGTGGCTGGCGGAGCCGCCGGCGGGGGTGCGGGGCCTGCTGTTCGCCAACGAGTGGCTGGACAACGTGCCGGTGGAGGTCGCGGAGACGGACGAGGTGGGTGTGCCGCGGTACGTGGAGGTCGCGGCGGACGGCACGGAGCGGCTGGGGACGGAGATCACCGGCGCCGACGCGGAGTGGCTGCGCCGCTGGTGGCCGCTGGCGGGTGCGCCGCCGGGCAGCCGCGCGGAGATCGGCGCACCGCGCGACGCGGCGTGGTCGGCGGCGGTCACGACGCTGACCGCCGGGCTGGCGCTCACCGCGGACTACGCCCACACCCGGGCCACCCGTCCCCCGTACGGCACGCTGACGGCGTTCCGCGACGGGCACCAGGTCGCCCCGGTGCCGGACGGGAGCTGCGACGTGACGGCGCACGTGGCGCTGGACGCGGTGGCAGCCGCGCTGGTGGCGGGGCCGGCGGAGGGCGGCGGGCCGCCGTTGCCGATGTCGCAGCGGGACGGGCTGCGCGGTCTCGGACTGGAGGGGAGCCGGCCGCCGCTGGCGCTGGCGTCAACGGACCCGGCGGGCTACCTGCGGCGACTCGCCGCCGCCGGGCAGGCCGCCGAACTCCTCGACCCCGCGGGGCTCGGCGGCTTCACCTGGCTGGCCCACCACGTGGGCATCGCCCCGGTCCTCCCCTGACTCCGCGGGCCCGGGCAGGCCGACGCCCGTACGCGTCGCCGCCCGGCGCGGCTCCGCAGCGCCCGGGCCCGTTCCGTACGGACCGCCGCCCGGGCCCGTGCCGCCGCGCGCCGCGCCTGCGCGGCAGCGCCGCACGCCTGCGGCGGCTCTCACACCTGCGACAGCGAGTCCAGCTCCACCTCCGTCCGCGCCACCGCGCGCGCGTCCGCGTCGATCGACCGCCGCAGCGCCTCGTGCAGGCTCGTCGGCGTCAGGACGCCGGCGAACCGCCCCGTCTCCTCGGCGTCCACCACCGCGATCCACCCCGCGTCGTACTGCAGCATCGTCGCGAACGCCTTCTTCAGGCTCGCGCCCAGCGGCAGCCAGGCGTCCATCCGTCGCGCGTAGTCGGACACCGCGCCGCCCTTGGCGATCTCGTCGGCCGCGACCCACCCGTGCAGTTCACCGTCGCTGTCCAGCACGACGGCCCACCGCGCGCCCTCGTCCCGTAGCGCCACCGCGGCACTCCGCGCGTCGTCGTCGAGCCGGACCACCGGCGGCTGCTCCAGGTCACCGTGCTCGATCTCCGTCACCGACAGCCGCTTCAAGCCCCTGTCGGCGCCGACGAAGTCGGCCACGTACGGGGTCGCGGGCGCGCCCAGGACCGCCGCCGGCGAGTCGAGTTGCTCGATGTCCCCTTCGCCGAACACCGCGATGCGGTCGCCGAGCCGTACCGCCTCCTCGATGTCGTGCGTGACGAAGAGCACGGTCTTGCGCATCTGTGCCTGCAGCTTGAGGAACTCGTTCTGCAGGTGCTCCCGCACCACCGGGTCCACCGCCCCGAACGGCTCGTCCATCAGCAGCACCGGCGGGTCCGCCGCCAGCGCCCGCGCCACGCCGACGCGCTGGCGCTGGCCGCCGGAGAGCTGGTCGGGGTAGCGGCGGCCGTGTTCGTGCGGGTCGAGGCCGACCATCTCCAGCAGCTCGGCCGCCCGCTTCAGCCGCTTGTCGCGCGGGGTGCCCAGCAGGTGGGGCACGGTGGCGGTGTTGTCGAGGACGTTCTTATGAGGGAAGAGGCCGACGTTCTGGATGCAGTAGCCGATGTGGCGGCGCAGTTCGACGGGGTCGGCGGCCATGACGTCCTGCCCGTCGACCTCGATGCGGCCGGCGGTGGGCTCGATGAGCCGGTTGACCATCTTCAGCGTGGTGGTCTTGCCGCAGCCGGACGGGCCGACAAGCGTCACCAGCTCGCCCTCGGCGACGTCGAACGACAAGTCGTTCACCGCGGTAGTCCCATCGGGGTACCGCTTGGTCACGTGCTCGAATCGGATCATGTTTCCTCATTCTGCCCCGCCCGCCGCCCCCGGTGTCAGTGGCGGAGGGTCTAATGGAGCTGCCTATGGGAAGGAGCGGTGGCGTGAAAGCCTCCGGCTGCCTGGCAGCGAACGAGTGGATCTGCGGTGAATACGTCCGCAGCCGCAGCGACGAGCTCGTGGACGCCACGGTCCAGCACGTCTGGATCACGCTGGCGTCCGTGGCGATCGGCCTGCTTGTCTCCTTCCCGCTGGCCCTGATCGCCCGCCGCTGGCGGGTGCTGACGGGACCGGTGCTCGGCCTGACGACGGTGCTGTACACGATTCCGTCGCTCGCCATGTTCTCCCTGCTGGTCCCCCTCATGGGCATCTCGGCGTCCGTGGTCGTCACCGGCCTCGTGCTCTATTCGCTGACGATCCTCATCCGCAATCTGCTGGCGGGCCTCGATTCCGTTCCGGCGGAGACGCGGGAGGCGGCGCGCGGTATGGGGTACGGGCAGACGCGGCTGCTGTTCGCCGTCGAGTTGCCGCTCGCGCTGCCCGCCGTCATGGCCGGGCTGCGGATTGCGACGGTGTCGACGATCGCGATGACGACCGTCGGCGGCATCATCGGCTACGGCGGCCTGGGCAACCTGATCGTCGAGGGCATGCGCAGCCTGTTCAAGGCGCAGGTGCTGACGGCGTCGGTGCTGTGCGTGCTGCTCGCCGTGCTGGCGGACCTGCTGCTCCTGGGTGTCCAGCGGCTGCTGACGCCGTGGACGCGAGCGCAGCGGCGCAGCGGTGGCGGCAGGTTCCGGTTGCGTACCGCCGGGCGGCAGAAGGAGGCGGCCTGATGGGCACGATCGCGGACGCGTGGACCTGGCTGACGACGGGGTCGAACTGGTCGGGTCCGAGCGGCATCAGCGTACGGCTGGGCGAACACCTGTACCTGACCGGCATGTCGCTGGCCATAGCCTGCGCCATCGCGCTGCCGATCGCGTTCTGGCTGGGCCACATCGGCAGGGGCGGCACCCTGGCGATCAACATCTCGAACATCGGGCGGGCCGTGCCCACGCTGGCGGTGCTCGGGCTGCTCATGCTCACGCCGCTGCGCATGCACGGCGACTGGCCGACGGTCATCGCGCTGGTGCTGTTCGCGGTGCCGCCGCTGCTGACGAACGCCTACGTGGGGATCCGCGAGGCCGACAGGGACGTGGTGGAGGCGGCGCGGGGCATGGGCATGTCCGGACCGCAACTGCTGGGCCGGGTCGAGCTGCCGCTGGGCTATCCCCTGGTGATGACCGGCCTGCGGTCGGCGACGGTGCAGGTGGTCGCGACGGCCACGCTGGCGGCCATCGCGGGCGGCGGCGGGCTCGGCCGGATCATCACCGCGGGCTTCCGGACGTACAACACACCGATGGTGGTGGCCGGCGCCTTCCTGGTGGCGGTGCTGGCCCTGGTGCTGGAGGGCGTGCTCGTCGTCGCCGAGCGGCTGCTCGACCCGATGCGCGGCCGTGGCAACGGCCGCCGCGGACGCGGGCGGCGGACGCCAGGAGACGACCTGGCGGCGCCGGGAGCGGAGGGTGCGGACGTACCGCCGGGGGAACAGAAGTCCGTGCCGGCGTCGCTGTAGGGTTCGGCGTCACGTCGCGCGCAGCGCAGCGCCGTGTCACGTGGCGCCGTCGGCGTACCCCCAAAATGCCGGCATTCTCCTCCGGATACTCAACAGAATCACCAGTCATCCAGCCCCCCCTTTTTCCAGTAATGCCACGACTACCGACTCCCTATGGACGGAGAATCCCTTGATTACCAACCGCGTTCGCGCCCGCGCCGCCGCCTCGGTGCTGGCCGCCGCCGCCCTGACCGCGGGGCTCGCGGCCTGCGGCGGCGACAGCCTGGAGGAAAAGGGCGGCACGGACTCCTCGGACGACGACAAGTCATCCCTGGTGGTGGGCCAGGCCGGGTTCACGGTCTCCACGGTGACCGCCGAGCTGTACTCGGCGATGCTGAAGGACGCCGGCTACGACGTCACGATAAAGAAGCTGGAGAACCGCGAACTGTACGAGCCGGAGCTGGAGAAGGGCAGCATCGACGTCTTCCCGGAGTACGCCGCGACCCTCGCCGAGTTCCTCAACGCGAAGGAGAACGGCGTGGAGGCCCCGGACAAGAACCCCGTCGCCTCCAACGACGTGGACGAGACCGTGGCGGCGCTGCGCAAGCTCGCCGAGCCCCGCGGCCTCAAGGTGCTCTCCGCCGGCGACGCCGTCGACCAGAACGCCTTCGCCGTCTCCACGGACTTCGCCGCCGAGAACGACCTCAAGACCCTCTCCGACCTCGGCAAGACCGGCGACCCCATCCGCCTCGCCGCGGGCGACGAATGCCCGGAGCGCCCGTTCTGCGAACCGGGCCTGGAGAAGACGTACGACATCGACATCACGAAGATCGACCCCCTGGGCGTGGGCACCCCGGCGGCCAAGCAGTCGGTCCAGGACGGCACCAACCAGCTCGCCCTGACGACGACCACGGACGCCACCCTGGACAGCTTCGACCTGGTGCTCCTGGAGGACGACAAGGGCCTGCAGAACGCGGACAACATCCTTCCGGTCGTCAACGCCGACGCGGCGGGCGACAAGGAGATCGCGGCCACCCTGGACAAGCTCACCCAGGTGCTGACGACGGAGGACCTGATCGAGCTGAACCGCAAGGTCGACGCGGAGCGGATGAAGCCGGAGGACGCGGCGAAGGAGTACCTGGAGGAGAAGAACCTCCTCGGCTCCTGACCCCCGCCGATCACCCGACCCCCTGCCCTCTGCCCCGCCGGTTCACCCCGGCGGGGCGGGGGGGTTCGGCGTCAGGTTGCGCCGGGTCGTCCCGCAGCGGCGGCGGCAACGGCGGGAAACTTTCGGCGCTTCACGGGTGGCTCTGCGTGCTGGACGGGGCAGTCTCCTCTTCCTGGGGCGGGGAAAAGCTGACGGTTCGCATGATTGCTGCTGTCATCTCACAGAACTCGCCCCAATAGTCCAGGGCCGTGGTGTCGAGTGTGAAGACCGCTAGGTACGGCCCGGTGGGGAACGGGACATGAACTTGGATCTGTGCCGTGTGGAGCTTCGTCTCCTTCCCGTCGGCGGCCAGCTCCGCGGGCACGGTGAATTCCCGCAAGGTAATACACGAAACCGCTGGCCCACATGGCAGATCCACCCACCGCGCATCGTTCGTGGGATCCCGGACCAGGACTTCCCTTATTCCGTTGGCTGCCGCCTCCACGGAAGTGTGCCTGGACTCGATGCCCGCGGCGGTGAGCGTGCAGTGCACGACTCCGCCGTCGTCCCGCGCGAAGAGCCCCATCGCGGAATAGGAGAGCCCACTGCTGCCCATGAACTCCCCCACTGCACCGTAGTACGGTGCGGAGGCAGCCCACAGTGCGTCGTCGCCGTTGGGGTACAACTCCCGCACGAATGCGTCGGCCAGGGCGGTGCGCTCCTCGGCGGTGGCCGCGATCGGCAGGGGGTGGAATCCGTCGGGGACGGTGAACCACATCGGTGGGATGCCTGTCCCGGGCGGGGTTGCGGTGAGGTCTGCGGGGGCGCTCATGAGGCAGGTCCCTGACGGTCGGCGGAGGCGAAGTCGCTGGGGTCGTAGGCCCGGTTTCCGTCGCGGTCCATGATGGCGCTCGGACCGACGGCACCGGACCAGGGATCGGCCCGGTACCACCACGCCTGGAAGAAGAAGTTTCCGCTCGGCCTGAGGGTGACGTTCCAGCCGTCGTAGTCGGTGGGGGCTCTATTGTTGAAGCTCGCGGCGGATGTGACACATTTGTGGATGGTGGCGAGTTGGCCGGGAGTGAGCTGTTCCTCGGGGACAAGCTGAGGCGGCGCCTCCAGATGGCGGACGAATTCCTCGACGGAATCCTCCCTGTCAGAGTGGAGGCGGCACCATGAGCCGTCGGCGAAGTCGACCCGGATGTCGCGCTGTTCGCTGCTGAATTTCTGTCGCGCGACCCGCGCGATGCAGGCCCGGTCGAATTCGCCGAGCACCTCGTCACGGGTGGTGTCTTCGTCGGGAAAGCCGACGAAGACCAGTCGCCGGTCGGTCGCGATGGCGTGGGTGCTGTATTTCTTCGTGCGTCGCTTCGGGTCGAGTTGCCACGGCAGGTTGCGGGCGACGGTACCCGGCGCCGCCCACATGACGGGAAAGTCCTCGACCTCATTGGCCGGGTCCTCCGGCCGACCGCGCAGGCTGGGGCCGAACGTGCCCATGGTCACCGCGCTCAGGGCGAAGCCCACGACCAACTGGAGTCCCACGGACACCCCCCGTCCAACCCGCCGCGTGCTCCGGCCCGCCCGGTCACGTACGACGTAACGTGGCCCTTCGGGCCAGCCAGGTAACTCGTGCTGGATGTCACGGCGATCAGTGTCCCGGAAGAACCGCATGCCGGCGACGGGTGCCGCCACTCCGGTGGCGAAAGCCATCGGTCCTCGGTACAAGAACGTCTCGCCCGCTCGGGGATACCAGGCCATGGCACTCCTCCCTTCCCTATCCGAACGCACCCTGGAGACGGTCCCCGAGACTTCCCACCGGATCACCGGGGAGACGCTCGACGATCGGCGCGGCCAACTGCGGAGCGAGCTTGGTACCCGTATCCAGTAGCCGCCCTCCCACGGACATCGGGTTGATAGCCACCTTCCCCCCGGTGACGATGTCGAGGCCCATGCTGCCGAGCATCCGCCCGCGGCGGGTGGGCTCGCTGATCGCGGCCATCTTGGTGCTCGTCCTGCTGAAGTCGTCCGCCAGCATGAAGACGTCATGGTTCTTCCCCCACAGGGCGACACCCTTGCCCGCGATGGTGAGCCTGACGCCGCCGCGGACCGTGCCCGCGAGGTCCCCGGTGGAGACAATGTTGCGTACGCTCGGCACCTGCTTCATCGCGAAATTCCCTCCCAGTTGGGCGACCCGGGCTTCCGCCGCACCCTTGCCGACGATCTTGACCCCTTTAGCGAACACACCCATGCCCGGTATCAACCCGAGAGCTTCCAGCCCCAGGGCCGTCCAGCTGACATCCGCGCCCGCCGCCTTCGCCACCCCGTGCGTCACCAGCGTCAAGCCGGCATAGAACAGCGCCGCCGTCGCGAAGGCCGCACCGATCGGCGGGAAGGGGGCAGTGGCAATGGCGAGCACGGTCAACGCGACGGTGACGTAGCTGAGGACGTCACCGATCGCCTTGATCAGGTCCGCGTGGTCCTGGACCCAGTCGAGGGTGTCGCCCAGTGCATCCGACACCCCGCTGGCGATACGGTCGAACAGCCCCGGCTCGTCCGGGGCTATGTCGCCGGCACTGTCCAGTTCCCGGGAGATCGACCACGCCTCCGCGAAGTAGCGCCCCTTCAGCTCCTCCGCCCGGTTCCGTACGTCGTCCAGCGCGTCACCGGCCTCCTCCGCGGCCTTCTCGCGCTTCTCCTGCTGCTCCTTCTGCGCGTCCGACGCCTTGTCGTCATCCGACGCGCCGGGGAACGGTGTCGCCTTGCCCGCGTCCAGCAGGCGCTGCGCGTCGCCGAGAGCTTCCTGCTTCCGCCGCGCCTCGCGCTCCAACGCACGCGCCTCGTCCTGGAAGTCTTCCAACTTGTCGGACCAGCGTCGCAGTGCTCTTGCGGCCTTCTCGAACGACTCGTGCGCCCGCTTGATATCGGGAGTGACCTTGTCTGACACGTGGTCGGCGAAGGCGTTAGCGGCCTTGCCCTTCCACGCTCCCTTGTCGAGGCGCTCCAGTTCCCTGGCCGTGGTGCCCAGCTCACCGGCCAGCCGGCCGACGGTGCGGGATAAGTACTTGGTGCTGTGCGCGTCACCGGGGGTCGGGTCGAATCCGAGGGTGGGGTAGTCCTTGTCGGCCACGTCAGCTCCCCTTGGGCTGGAGGGCTGCTTCCAGCTCCTTTTCCAGCCCGTCAAAGTCCGTGGCAATCTTCCGGAGCATCTTGGCGGCCCCGTCGGCGTGCTCTCCGAGTTGCCCGATCCCGTATTCCCAGGACTCGGCGAAATCCTGCAGCTCCCGCATGAGCATCCAGGCTCCGACCACGTCGGTGTCGGCGCCTCTCTTCGACCGGGCGGCGTAGTCCATGCGTTTGGCCATGGTCGTGAACGTGTGGAACAGATCATCGAGAACGTCGCCCTTGATCTTTAAGTCCGCCATCAACTTCCTTCAGCCGAGGTCGAGATATCCCTGCGTGACGTCACGCTAGCCGAAGTCGGCGCCGACACACCACCGTCGAATTCTCGCCAGGCATTGCCTCATGAGGCAACTCTGAAATACCATTTCGCACCTGCGCGGCAACATCGCCCGACGACTGCCGCTCTCAGGGCGGGGTACGCGGCTCGGGCCAGACTCGCGGGCCGCGCTGCCGGTGCGATGGCCGGCGCCAGGGCCGTGCGCGTGGTCGCCGGAGTCCGGGCCACGGGTACACCGCGACCGGGAGCCGGAATCCGGGATCAGTCCCCGCGGGCGGCGGCCACCGGCGCAAGCTCCGGTAACGGAAGACGATCCGGCCGCGGGTCAGGGCGTGATCAAGCCCCCACCCGCCACCACCGAACCTGCTCACTCAGCGGACGACGGACTGGACTTCCCTGACCGTGACCTCTTGTTCACTGCCGTATGTCCCGGAGGGCAGTTCGGCAGGTTCGGGGTTGTTGGTCCCGGTCCAACTGACGTCCCACGTGACGGTGCCCGCGAACTCGTACGGCCCCGTCGCCTCGGTGGAGCGGAGGTACTGCACACCGCACGGCGGCGGCCCTTCGGCGCCGGCCGGCCGCTTCTGGCCGACGCTGCCGTCGTCGTTGAGGGGGCATTCGCCGGACTCGGGGAAGGTGAGGGCGTCGTCGGTACCGGCGTCGATGTGCAGACTCCCGGGGGTGGCGGTGGTGGTGGCGGAGATGCCGAGGACGTCGACGGATGCGGTGACCGACACGGGCTGGAAGGCGGCGTCGTCGAGCGACACCCAGGTGGGGAGGTTCACGACCTGCCGGCCGGTGTCGGGCTGCAGGGTTGGCGTGGCCTCCGGGATGCGGATCTCCTGGTAGGCGAGCTGGGCGAGAATCTCGGGGTTGATGGCGTTCTCGATCTCGGCAGGCGGCTCGTCACCGATATCGACCCAGAAGGGCGTCCCGAGACACTCAGCGGCTGCAAGAGTGTCGGCCTGGTCGGGATCCGTGTAAACACCCCACCAGAACCCCTCGTCGTTCTTCTCAACATTGAAGGGCCCGTGCTTTCCATCTACGTACTTGTCCCTCATCGCCTCCGCGTTGCCCGCATCATGCTGCGGGCTCATGTCGATTCCTCCGTCAAACCTGGTCTGCGCGGCCTCCCGAGCCGTCCACTTGGGTGCGTACCAACACGCAGGGGGTGTCCAGTCGGCGAGGGGGGCAAGGGAGCCGGAGCCGCCTGCATCGCTGCCACCGGCCTGCTCGATCTCGATCTCGGCTCCCGCGGTGGCGGAGACAGCTCCACCGCCGGTTCCTCCCTTTTCCACCGTGTCGCCTCCACGGCTACCGCCAGCGGCTCGCCCGCCGCTCTGCGCAAGGCTTTCGGTGGTGGTCAGAGTGCCGACGACGACAGCGAATGCAACCACCGACGTTGCTAACTTCACCCCTCGCACTGTTCCGCCCCCCGCTTCGAGACGACATTGACGGTCTGCCAGACATCCTCCGCATTTTTCTCCAGGCGGGTGTTGTACAGGACATACGCACTGGCGCCGCCAGAGGAATCCTCGATCGCTTTACCGGTGTCCGCATTCGTAATATAGGAGTCACTCTCGTCGGAGCAATAGATGACGGACACCGCCCCATCGTCCCGAAAGGTCACTTCTTGATTGAAGTACCGGGTGGTTCCCGCCCACGACCGCCCTTTGTCTAGGTAGCCGTTGATGTACTGCAGCGACGACATGAGAGCGTTTCCGGAATTGTAAAACTCCAACGCCTCGGTGTCTGTTGTTCCGCGCAGAATAGCCTCGTCCACCGAATCGACGGAAGCGGCACTGTCCGCCAGGACCGCGTCCTTCTTCGGGTCACCGGTCTCCCAACCCTCGAACACGTTCTTCGCCTCGTCCGGCAGTTCGATCTCCGGTCTCCCGTCGTCCAGTTCGGACGGCGACGGGGACGGGGTGGGCGAGTCGGCTCCGGTGATCTTGTCGTTCGCTTTTGTGTCGTCGTCGCTGTCGCCGCAGGCGGCGAGGAGCAGGCTCAGGGCGGCAACGGCCGCCGCGGCGGCGGGGATAGGGCGGCGCTTCACATCGGCTCCGGGGAGTAGGGGGATCTCTCTGGGGTGTGACGCTATCGAAGGTCCATCGAGTTGCACCACCGTCGAATTTCCGTCACCTATTGCCTCATCCGGCAGTGATGAAATTCCATCGGCCACCGGCTCCGAGCCAGGCGGATCCCCTCCCGCTAAACCGATTCCCCGAATTCGCACCCCCGCCCGCCCGACCGCCCCCCACCGCTCCCGGTCTGCCCTGGTCGGCCCCGGGCCGTCCAAGATCGACCGACCGGCGCGGACCGGTCTCCGCGGGGGGCGGGGTGTCGGGTGGGTGGGACGTAACTGGCGGGAAACAATTGGTTCTGGGCTGCTCCATTTGGGACATCTCCACGGTAAGTTGCGGCCTATGCCTCGTGGACGCCACCGCTTCTCCTCGCCGATGCGCGGGCTCCTGCCGCCCGTGTCGTTCGCCGCGGTCGCGCTGGGTTGCGCGGCTGCGGCCTGGCTGGTTCCCGGGGACGGGTCCGCCGTGCGGTGGTTGGCCGTGGGGAGTGCCGGGGCTGCTGTGGGGGCTTCGGCGTTCATGCGGTTGCGGGACCGGATGGCCGCGCTGCACGTCACCGAGGCGACCGGGGCGCTGGCCCGGGCCGAGCGGCGGCACGAGGAGCAGTTGGCCGAGGTGAAGAGCGACCTCGAAGAGGCGCGCCGGATACGCGGGGAGTTGGAGAAGCGGCTCGGGTCGCGGCACGGCGACCTCGCCCGGCTGCGTACGGACCACGCCGCGTTGCTCGCGCGGTACGCCACCGCCGAGTCCGAGCGCGCCGCCGCGCTCGAGGGGCGGCGGCAGTTGGCTATCGAGGCCGCGTCGCCCGTCAAGCAGTTGCCGCCCGCCGGCTCTCCGTCGCCGCAGCGACCGCCCTCCGCCAGCGCGTACCTGCGCGCCTCCCACGCCCTCGACAGCCTCGCCGGCAACGCCGCGCGTCAGGGGCTCGGGCAGACCCACGAGCAGGCGCCCTCCGGCGACGCCGCCGGCTTCAGCTATTTCTCCCGGCCGCAGCGGGCCCAGTCCCCCGCGCAGCCCGCGGTCGGCGGTTCCCCGCAGGTGCCTCCCCCGGTGTCCGGGCGTGAGACCGCCGGCGGCCACCGTTCCGGCCCCGACGAGCCCGTTGACGCCGGGACCGACCTCGCCGATGTCGTCGGGCCCGAGGTCCTCGCCGAGGCCGAAGCCGAAGCCGGGGCCGAGTCCGAGGCTGAGGCGGACGCCCCTTCGGCCTCCTCCGGTGACGCCGACGACCCCGACGACGACCCCCACGGGCCCGTCGGGCGTGTCATCAACCTGGAGCAGGCGAGCTGAACGGGGATTCGCCCCCGTTCCTCCTCACTTGTCGATGTCCCCGACCACGAAGAACATCGACCCCAGGATCGCCACCATGTCCGCCACCAGCGTCCCCGGCAGCAGCTCGGTCAGCGCCTGGATGTTGTTGAACGACGCGGAGCGCAGCTTCAGCCGGTACGGCGTCTTCTCGCCCTTCGACACCAGGTAGTAGCCGTTCAGCCCCAGCGGGTTCTCCGTCCAGGCGTACGTCTCCCCCTCCGGCGCCTTCAGCACCTTCGGCAGCCGCTGGTTCACCGGCCCGGGCGGCAGCTCCGCCAGCCGGTCCAGGCAGGCGTCGGCCAGGTCGAGGGAGTTGTGCGTCTGCGCCAGGAGCACCTCGAAGCGCGCCAGGCAGTCGCCCTCCCGGCGGGTCTCGACGCGCAGCGTGCCGCTCAACTCCCCGTACGCCAGATACGGCTCGTCGCGCCGCAGGTCGAAGTCCACCCCGGAGGCGCGCCCTATGGGCCCGCTCACGCCGTACGCGTGCACCGTCTGCGGGGGCAGTACGCCGACGCCGCGGGTACGGCCGCGGAAGATCTCGTTGCCCAGCACCAGGCGGTCGAAGACGTCCATCCGCGCGCGCGTGGCGCGTATGGCCGCACGTGCCCGGTCCGTCCAGCCGGCGGGCAGCTCCTCCTTGAGGCCGCCGACGCGGTTGAACATGTAGTGCATCCGCCCGCCGGAGACCTCCTCCATGACGGCCTGCAGGTCCTCACGTTCGCGGAAGGCGTAGAAGATCGGGGTGATGCCGCCGAGTTCGAGGGGGTACGAGCCGAGGAACATCAGATGGCTGAGCACCCGGTTCAGCTCGGCGAGCAGCGTACGCAGCCACACCGCCCGCTCCGGCACCTCCATGCCGAGCATGCGCTCGACGGCCATGACCACGCCCAGCTCGTTGGAGAACGCCGACAGCCAGTCGTGGCGGTTGGCCAGCACGATGACCTGGCGGTAGTCGCGGGCTTCGAAGAGCTTCTCCGCGCCGCGGTGCATGTAGCCGATGACCGGTTCCGCGGTCTGGATGCGCTCGCCGTCGAGCACCAGGCGCAGGCGCAGCACGCCGTGGGTCGAGGGGTGCTGCGGGCCGATGTTGAGCACCATGTCGGTCTGCTCTGCCGCACCTCCGATGCCGATCGTCACGGGGGCTGTGCGTGCGGCGGGCGCGGCGTCTCCGGTGGGCGCGGCAGTCATGCCATCGAGCCTAGCGGCCGTACGGTACGGGCCCTAGGCCCGCGGGGGCTTGCGGTCCTTGTCCTCATCGTCGTCGTCCGGCAGCTTGCACACCCGTTCCAGGAAGAGCGCCGCCGCGACGACCAGCCCCGCGGCCACCACCGCCAGGGCCGCGTACACCACCTGGGAGCGGCGCGTGCCGTAGTCAAGCCCGTCCAGCACCAGGAACAGCCCGAGCCCGCCGTACAACCCCGCGACCAGCGCCGAGACCAGCGCACTCGCCTGGCCGAGCACCACCGCCCGCGCCGCCATCAGCGGGTCGACGCCCTTGGCCTGCGGGTCGCGGTCGCGCTGGGCGCCGAGGCGGGAGCGGATGGACAGGGCCGTCGCCGTGAGGATCGTGGCGATCACCGCGAGCACCACCGGGGCGGCGACGGGGACGCTCGGCAGCGTACCCACCGAGTTCCACAGCCGGGATCCCGCCCAGGCCAGCACTCCCGCCACCAAGAAGATGCCGGCCAACACCCCGATGCGCAATTGCCTCACCGAACGCGCTCCTCCCAGAACTCCCAGAGATCGTAGCCCCGTAGGGCCCGCAGGACGCGCTCAGTCGGGCAGCCGCAGTTCGAGATCCGCGCGCGGGCGCACGCCCTGCCGGCCGACGTGCGCCAGCAGCTCAGCCACCGGCCCGTGCCCCGGCAGCTCCGCCGCGGGGTCCACGTCGTGCCACGGGACGAGGACGAAGGCGCGCTCGTGCGCACGGGGGTGCGGCAGGGTCAGGGCGGGGTCGTCCGAGACGACGCCCTGGTACGCCACGATGTCGACGTCCAGCGTGCGCGGGCCCCACTGCTCGTTCCGGGTACGCGCGAACGCCTCCTCGACGGCGTGCGCCCGCTCCATCAGCGACGTCGGCGGGAGGGTGGTCCGTACGAGCAGGACGGCGTTGAAGTACGCCGGCTGACTGCCCGCCTCGACGCCCCAGGGGTCGGTCTCGTAGACCGGTGAGACGGCTTTGACGCGGAGGCCGGGGGTGTCTTCGAGGGCGTCGACGGAGCCCTGGAGGGTCTCCAGGCGGTTGCCGAGGTTGCTGCCGATGGAGAGCACGGCGCTCTTGGGGTTCTGCAGGGTCGAGTCGGCCGCGTCGACCTGCTCGACCACGGAACGCGGCACTGGCTGCACGGTCGGGTCGCTGCGATTCAATGGTCAACCTCTGCTTCGGGTGATGGTGATGGTCACGTCGTCGAACGGAACGGTGATCGGCGCGTCCGGCTTGTGCACCGTCACCTCCACCTGCTGCACGGGCGTGTGCGTCAGACACTGCGCGGCGATCCGCTCGGCGAGCGTCTCGATCAGGTCCACGGGCTCGCCCTCGACGATGGCGACGGCCTCTTCCGCTACGACGCCGTAGTGCACGGTGCGCGCCAGGTCGTCGGTGGCGGCGGCCGGGCGGGTGTCGAGGTGGAGGACGAGGTCGACGACGAACGGCTGGCCTTCGGCGCGCTCGTGCGCGAAGACGCCGTGGTGGCCGCGGGCCCTGAGGCCGTGCAGCGCAACCCGGTCGGCATCGGTCATGGCTCACCTCGCCTTCTGCGTCTTGCGGCTGCCTGCTGCCCCGGAGCTCTCGATCGAATGTACCTGCGGCCTCTGACAAGCCACACGACCGGGGCTGCGGGTTCGGGGCAGGGGGATGGCGTGCGGCGACGCCTGCGGGGAGGGGCAGCGGGTGCGCCCCCTCCCGCGCTGCTACGCCCCGTTGCCCTCCAGCGCCGACGCGACCCGTACGGCATCCGCCGTCGGCCGCACCTCGTGCACCCGTACCGCCCACGCGCCCTCGCGCGCCGCTATCGCCGACACCGCCGCCGTCGCGGCGTCCCGCTCGCGCGCCGGCGGCGGCGAACCGTCGGGGCCGGCCAGCACGCGCCCGAGGAACCGCTTCCGCGACGCCGCGACCAGCAGCGGCCGGCCCAGCTCCGCGCGCAGCCGGGCGAGGCTGTTCAGCAGCACGAGGTCGTGCGGCGCCTCCTTGGCGAAGCCCAGGCCCGGGTCGGCGATGATCCGCTCGAAGCCGATCCCGCCGGCGACGGCCCGGTCCAGGCTGCGGCGCATCTCCTCGACGACCTCGGTGACCGTGTCCTCGTAGACCGCGCGGTTGTTCATGTCGATGGACTGCCCGCGCCAGTGCATGACGACGAACGGCACCCCGGCCGCGGCCACCGTCGGCACCATCGCGGGGTCTGCCTGGCCGCCGCTGACGTCGTTGACGAGCCGGGCGCCGGCGGCGACGGCCCGTTCGGCGACGGTGGCGCGCATGGTGTCGACGGAGACGAGTACGCCTTCGGCCGCGAGGCCCCGTACGACGGGCAGGACGCGGCGCAGTTCCTCGTCCTCGTCCACGCGGGGTGCGCCGGGGCGGGTGGACTCGCCGCCGACGTCGACGATGTCGGCGCCGGTGGCGACGAGGTCGATGCCGTGCTTGATGGCGGTCGCGGAGTCGAACCACAGGCCGCCGTCGGAGAAGGAGTCGGGGGTGACGTTGACGACGCCCATGACGGCGCAGCGTCCGAAGTCCGGCAGCCCTGCCACCTGCCCCCTGCGTGCATCCGTCATACCACCAGCGTATGCGCCTCCGGTACGACGGGGCGCGGCAGGGCGCCGGGGCGGCGCCGAGGGCGGTCTGAGCAGGGCGGAGCTGCTCAGGGCGGCTCAGGGCGGCTCAGGGCGGCAGGGCGGAGCTGCTCAGGGCGGCTCAGGGCGGCAGGGCGGGGCGCGGGGCGCCCGAGGCGGCGAGAGCAGGCAGGAGCGATGTCAGAGGGGGCGCCTACCCTGGGGCGGGTGTGCGGGGCAGTCCGGGGGCAGTCCGTCGGCGCCGACGCAGTCCTGTGCGATGTCAGAGGGAGTGCCTACCCTGGGGCGGGTGTGCGGGCAGGAGTGCCAGCGCGCGGGTGGCGGAGGTGTGGGGGTCAGGGCTCGCGGATCGTTCTGAAGCCCGTGTTGCCGCTGGAGCTGTCCGGCGTGTTCCCCATCCTCGCCGACGTCCGGTACCGCATGCAGTACGACTCGTGGCACATATGCGACCCCCCCTTCAGCACCCGCGACTGCCCCATCCGCGGCCCCCGCGGGTTGTCCCGCGGCCCGTTGCGGTGGTGCCTCGCGTGGAACCAGTCCGCGCACCACTCCCACACGTTCCCCGTCGCGTTGTACAGCCCGTGGCCGTTCGGCTCGAAGGCGTCCACCGGGCACGTGCCCCGGTAGCCGTCCGCGGCCGTGTTGCGGTCCGGGAAGCTGCCGCGCCAGATGTTCATCCGGTACGCGCCCTCCGGATCCCGCTCCGCGCCCCACGGGTACTGCTGGCCCTCCAGCTCGCCGCGCGCCGCGTACTCCCACTCCGCCTCCGTCGGCAGCCGGGCGCCCGCCCAGTCGCAGAAGGCCAGCGCGTCGGTGTGCGAGACGTGCACCACCGGGTGGTCCCACCGGCCGCGCAGGCCCGATCCGGAGCCCTCGGGGTGGCGCCAGTCGGCCTGGAAGACCTGCCGCCACCAGGGCGTCTGCGGCGGTGAGGCGGTGGGCGGGAAGTTCTTGGGCAGGAAGCCCGCGAAGACGAAGGACCAGCCGAAGCGCTCGGCGTCCGTGACGTAGGACGTGGCGTCGGCGAAGGCCGCGAACTCCTCGTTCGTCACCGTCGTCGCCGCGACCGCGAAGCCGTCGACCGTCACCTCGCGCGCCGGGCCCTCCCCGTCCGCCGGGTACGGGCCGTCGTCGTAGCCCATCAGAAACGTCCCGCCGGGCAGCTTCCGCCACCCTCCGCGCGGCTCGTACGTCCCCGCTCCCGCTACGGGGGCGGCCTCCGCCGGCGCCGGGGCAGCGGGCTCCTCCGCCCCGCTCCCCTGCGCCCCGCGGCCGGGTGCGCAGCAGGCTCCCGGCTCCGTACCCCCGCTCCCCATCAGCGCGACCTGATCAAGCTCATCGCCTCGGCCCGGGTCGCCGGGTCCCGCAACTGCCCGCGCACCGCCGACGTCAGCGTCTTCGCCCCCGGCTTGCGCACTCCCCGCATTGTCATGCACATATGCTCGCACTCGATGACCACAATCACGCCCCGCGGCTCCAGTATCTCCATCAGGGAGTCCGCGACCTGCGTGGTCAACCGTTCCTGCACCTGCGGCCGGCGCGCGTAGACGTCCACCAGCCGCGCCAGCTTCGACAGCCCCGTGATCTTCCCGTCCTGCGACGGGATGTATCCCACGTGCGCGAAGCCCACGAACGGCACCAGGTGGTGCTCGCACGTGCTCAGCACCTCGATGTCCTTGACCAGCACCATCTCGTCGTGGCCCAGGTCGAACGTCGTCGTCAGTACGTCCTCGGGACGCTGCCGCAGCCCCGCGAAGATCTCCTTGTACGCGCGCGCCACCCGCGCCGGCGTCTCCAGCAGACCCTCGCGGTCCGGGTCCTCGCCGACGGCGATGAGCAGCTCCCGCACGGCGTCCTCGGCGCGCTTCTCGTCGAAGTCGCCGTACTCCGCGTTGCCGTATTCCGTGTCGCCGTACTCCGTGTCGCCGTGTCCCGGCCGGACAGCCGCATCCGTCATCGTGGTGCCTCTCGTACCTGCGCCCATGGCCAGCGCCCCCAAGGCTAGAACCTCGGGGGCGCTGCACACATTCCAGCAGTATCCGCTACGGCTGACCGCCCTCACTCGGCGACGGCTGGTGCTGCGGGCCCTCGCCCGGCAGTGTGCCGCCCTGGAGACCGCCCGGCAGCCCGCCGCCGACCTGCGGAGTCTCGGCCTTGTCGAGCATCCTCGGGCCCGCAGGGCCCGAGCCGTTCGTCTCCCGCGGGGAGGTGACCGGCGGCCGGGTGGAGGGCGTACGCCGCGAGGAGCCGGTCCACGCCGGCCGCAGCGGACGCTTGACCAGCGGGCGGAAGATCTCCGCGATTTCCTCCTTGCCCAGGGTCTCCTTCTCCAGCAGCTCCAGCACCAGGTTGTCCAGCACGTCGCGGTTCTCGACGAGCATCTCCCACGCCTCGTTGTGCGCGGTCTCGATCAGCTTCTTGACCTCCTCGTCGACCAGCGCGGCAACCTCCTCGGAGTAGTCGCGCTGGTGCGAGAGCTCCCGGCCCAGGAAGGGCTCGGACTGGTCGGAGCCGAACTTGATCGCGCCGAGCCGCTCGGTCATGCCGTACTGCGTGACCATCTTGCGGGCGAGGCCGGTGGCCTTCTCGATGTCGTTGGCGGCGCCGGTCGTCGGGTCGTGGAAGACCAGCTCCTCGGCCGCGCGGCCACCCATCATGTACGCGAGCTGGTCGAGCATCTCGTTGCGGGTGGTGGAGTACTTGTCCTCGTCGGGCAGCACCATCGTGTAGCCGAGGGCCCGGCCGCGGGAGAGGATCGTCACCTTGTGGACCGGGTCGCCGCTGGGCGAGGCCGCCGCGACCAGGGCGTGCCCGCCCTCGTGGTACGCGGTGATCTTCTTCTCCTTCTCCGACATGATCCGGGAGCGCTTCTGCGGGCCGGCGACCACGCGGTCGATGGCCTCGTCCAGCATCTCGTTGTCGATCAGCTTCCGGTTGCTGCGCGCGGTGAGCAGCGCGGCCTCGTTCAGCACGTTGCTGAGGTCGGCGCCGGTGAAGCCGGGGGTGCGCCGGGCCACGGCGGACAGGTCCACGTCGGGGGCGACGGGCTTGCCCTTCTGGTGGACCTTGAGGATCTCCAGCCGGCCCTGCATGTCGGGGCTCTCCACGCCGATCTGCCGGTCGAAGCGGCCGGGGCGCAGGAGGGCGGGGTCGAGGATGTCGGGCCTGTTGGTGGCCGCGATGAGGATGACGCCGCCCTTGACGTCGAAGCCGTCCATCTCGACGAGGAGCTGGTTCAGCGTCTGCTCGCGCTCGTCGTGACCGCCGCCCATGCCGGCGCCGCGGTGCCGGCCGACCGCGTCGATCTCGTCGACGAAGACGATCGCCGGCGCGTTCGCCTTGGCCTGCTCGAACAGGTCACGGACGCGGGAGGCGCCGACACCGACGAACATCTCGACGAAGTCGGACCCGGAGATGGAGTAGAACGGCACGCCGGCCTCGCCGGCCACCGCGCGGGCCAGCAGCGTCTTGCCGGTGCCGGGCGGGCCGTAGAGCAGCACACCCTTGGGGATCTTGGCGCCGACGGCCTGGAACTTCGCGGGCTCCTGCAGGAACTCCTTGATCTCGTGGAGCTCCTCCACGGCCTCGTCGGCACCCGCCACGTCGGAGAAGGTCGTCTTCGGGGTGTCCTTGGTGATGAGCTTGGCCTTGGACTTCCCGAAGTTCATGACCCGGGAGCCGCCGCCCTGCATCTGGTTCATCAGGAAGAGGAAGACGAGGACGATCAGGACGAACGGCAGCAGGGAGAGCAGGATGCTGAGGAACGGGTTGTCCTTGGTCTCCTTGACCGAGTACCCGTCGGGGATGTGGCCGCCTTCGAACTTGGTCTGGAGCCGGTCGGCGAGGTCGGCACCCTGGGTGTCGATGTAGTTCGCCTGGACCTTGCCGCTGCCGTCGATCTCGTCGTCGCCCTTGAGCTGGACCTTGATGGTCTCGCTGTTGCCGGTGGTCAGCTCCGCGGAGCTGACGCGATCTTTCTCGATCGCGGCGACGACCTTGGCGGTGTCAACGGACTTGTAGCCCTCGGAGGAGCCGACCAGTTGCATCAACAGGACCACGGCGAGGACGGCCAGCACGATCCACATGACCGGCCCACGGAAGTAGCGCTTCACGTCCATCCACACGGGGCGGCGTACGCCCCGTCCCTCCTGCCCAGTGAGGCACGGCTGGCTCCTGACCGAGCCTGTGGCCGTGCGTATGCCTGTATGGGTCCAAACTGAAACGACTGTCGTTCGGACGGTACCCCAGAATTGTCACCCGCCCCCGGCGGGGACGGCTAACAAACCGGCTTTCCCATGCTCCAACGGCGGGAAACGCCCCGGTGTTCCCCGGGCGGGACCTTGCCGGCCCGCGTCCGGCCACCTGGAGGCGGCGTCCGGCCTTCCCCCTCAGCCCGCGCACATGGGGCCGCAGGCTGTCTCAGCCACCGTACACGTGCGGTGCGAGGGTGCCGACGAAGGGCAGGTTCCGGTACTTCTCCGCGTAGTCGAGGCCGTAGCCGACGACGAACTCGTTGGGGATGTCGAAGCCCACCCAGTCCACGTCGATGGGCACCTTCGCCGCCTCCGGCTTGCGCAGCAGGGTGAAGACCCGCAGCGAGGCCGGATGCCGGGAGCCGAGGTTGGACAGCAGCCAGGAGAGGGTGAGGCCGGAGTCGATGATGTCCTCGACGATCATCACGTGCCGGTCCTGGATGTCGGTGTCGAGGTCCTTGAGGATCCGGACGACACCGGAGGACTGGGTGCCCGCGCCGTAGGAGGACACGGCCATCCAGTCCATGGTCACGGGCGTGGAGAGCGTGCGGGCGAGGTCCGCCATGACCATCACGGCGCCCTTGAGCACCCCGACGATCAGGAGGTCCTTGCCGGCGTACTCCGCGTCGATCTTCGCGGCCATTTCGGCGAGCTTCGCGTCGATCTCTTCCTTGGTGATGAGCACTTTCTCAAGGTCCGTGCCCATGTCCTTCACGTCCACCCGGGGTCACTCTCGTTCGTCCGACGACCACTGCCGAACGAACAGTCTGCCATCCGTTCTCCCGCCGGTCAGGAGCGCGTCGGACACGTTTTCCGCACGTCTGCCCGCCGGCCGGCGGCGGTACGGCCCCGCCGGCCGGGGCACCGGCGGGATCCGCGGCGTACGGGTCTCAGCCCCCCCGCCGGACGATCAGCCGGCCCTGTTCGCGGCGGGCGGACACCCGCCCGGGGAGGTTGAGGGCGCTCTGCCCGCGCCAGCCGGTGATGAGCTTGTCCATCTCCTCGATGTGCCGGCTGAAGAGCGAGCCGGCGGGGGAGCCGGCCGCGAGGGCGGCGCGGCGCAGGATGCGGCGGCGGACGGCGGGCGGCAGCGCGTGCAGGCCGCGGACGTCGAGGCCGCCGTCGGCGTCGCGCACGCCGCGCTCGGCGTCGGCGGCCCACTCGTCGAGGGCGTCGGCGTCGTCGCGGGAGAGCCGGGCGGTACGGGCCAGGGAGGCGACGACACCGCGGCCGAGGGCCTTCTCCAGCACGGGCAGCGCCTCGTGGCGGACGCGGGAGCGGGTGTAGGCGGGGTCGGCGTTGTGGGGGTCGTCCCAGACGGGCAGCGACTGGACCAGGCACGCCTTGCGGGCGACCTGGCGGTCGATCTGCAGGAACGGGCGGCGGTAGCGGCCACCGGGCCCGGAGGCGGCGGCCATGCCGGACAGGGAGCGCACCCCGGAGCCGCGAGCGAGCGCCAGCAGCACCGTCTCGGCCTGGTCGTCGCGGGTGTGGCCGAGGAGCACGGCGGCGGCGCCGAGGCGCTCTGCGGCCTCGTCCAGGGCCGCGTAGCGGGCGTCGCGGGCGGCGGCCTCGGGGCCGCCGCCGCGGCCGACGGCGACGCGCACGGACTCGACGGGGTCCAGACCGAGGGCGCGCAGCCGGCCGACGACCTCCTGCGCGCGCAGGTCGGAGCCGTTCTGGAGGCCGTGGTCGACGGTGATGCCGCCGGCGCGGGCGCCCTGGCGGGGGGCTTCGAAGGAGAGGGCGGAGGCCAGCGCCATGGAGTCGGCGCCGCCGGAGCAGGCGACGAGGACGAGCGGGGCGGCGGAAAGGATGGCAGGAGGGGCAGGAGGGGCGGGAGCGGAGGAGTCGGCGGGGGCGGCCGGGTGGGGGCCCGCGGGCCGGGTGCGTGACGCGGGTGCGGGGACCGCGGCCGTGGGGCCGGCGGGGGCCGCCGGAGACGCAGGGGAGGCCGCGGTGGTGGGGGGAACGTGCGCCGTCGCGTACTCGGTCAGCACGTCGTGCAGGACCTGGCGTACCGCCAGACGTATCGCGGCGACCGCTGGATGGGGACCCATGGCTTTCACTTCACTTTCGCTGGCGGCGGAAGAGCTTGTTCGGGCTCACCCCCGCGACCGTCACTGTAAGTATGCCGATGGTGACAGAGGAGAGCGGACAACCGAGCATTGCACGCAGGCAACGCCGGGTTCGCTCCCTCGGACGGGTGAAAGTCGAGCGAATGTCGCGCGAATACGCCGCCACGGGAACCGCCGGAAGCGGGCGTCAGTTCTCGGCGCGGCTGTGCACCCGCGCGATCCAGTCCGCCGGTTTGGCGATCTCCGACTTGGTGGGCAGGGTGTTCGGCGAGGTCCACACCCGGTTGAACCCGTCCATGCCGACCTGGTCGACGACGTGCCGGACGAAGCGCTCGCCGTCGCGGTACTGGCGGAGCTTGGCGTCCAGGCCCAGCAGCTTGCGCAGCGCCTGGTCCAGCCGGCCGGCGCCGGCCTGGCGGCGCTTGGTGAACTTCTCCCGGATCTCCGCGACCGACGGGACGACCTGCGGGCCGACGCCGTCCATCACGTAGTCGGCGTGCCCCTCCAGCAGGGACATCACCGCGGTCAGCCGGCCCAGGATCTCCCGCTGGGCGGGGGTCTGGACGACCTCGACGATGCTGCGCTCCTCGCCGCCCTCCTCCCGGCTGCCGCTGAGGCTCTGCAGCGCCTCGCGTACGCGGTCCAGCAGGGTGGCCGGGTCGATCTCGGTCTCGCCCAGGAACGACTGGATCTCGCCCTGCAGGTGGTCGCGGAGCCACGGCACGGCGGTGAACTGCGTGCGGTGGGTCTCCTCGTGGATGCAGACCCACAGCCGGAAGTCGTGCGGGGCGACCTCCAGCTCGCGCTCGACGTGGACGATGTTCGGCGCGATGAGCAGCAGCCGGCCCTGGCCCGCGCCGCCGCTGCCGGAGTCGGAGCCGGCCTGGGCGGCGGGGCCGCCGGGCAGCTCGCGGGTGGCGGGGGCGAAGGTCTCGTACTGCCCGAGGACGCGGGAGGCCAGGAACGACAGCAGCATCCCCAGCTCGACGCCGGTGACCTTGCCGCCCACGGCGCCCAGGACGGCCCCGCCGGGCAGGCCCGAGCGGCGCTTGTCCATCTTCTCCAGCAGCGGCGCGAGGACGGCGCGGAAGCCCGCGACGTTCGCCTTGATCCAGCCGGGCCGGTCGACCACGAGGATCGGGGTGTCGTGCCGGGGGTCGGCGCCCTCGGGATACATCCGGGAGAACTCGCGTACGTGCTCTTCGGCCGACCGGGCGTGCGCCCGCAGTTCGCCGACGATGGCGCGCGCCTCGTCCCGGCTCACTTCGGGCCCCGGCCGCACGAGCCGCGTCGCGGTCGCAACCGCGAGGTTCCAGTCGACCATCTCCGCACCACCGATGCTCGTCATCTCTTCACCGTACGTGCCCACGCGGCCGAGCGGGAGCGCACGGCTCCCGGAACCGGCTGCGGGAGGCCCCGTAGGGGACCTGGCAGGACCGGCGCGGAACGCGGCGCCGGGCGGGGCGGTGAGGCGGGCGCCCGAACGAGGGACGAGATTCACTTTTCGTTCACTTTCGATGGCGAATCGATTCACCTCTTCTGCCTAACTTCGGCAACGAAACGTGAATCAGGGCAGGCGAGACGGATGAGAACGCGCATACCTGAGGAAGAGGTCTCGCTCCAGTACCGCAAGAACCGCAAAGGACCCCCCACCGTGAACCTTTCCCGCACCACCCGGCTGCGCACCGCCGCCGCCGGTTCACTCGCCCTCGCCGGTGCCCTCGTCCTCGGTGCCTGCGGGTCGGACGACAACACCGGCGGCGGCGCCCAGGCCGGCGGCGGCGCGCAGGCCGCCGCCGGAGACGTGACGTGCGCCGGCTCCGGCGAGCTGCTGGCGTCGGGCTCCTCCGCGCAGAAGAACGCCGTGGACCAGTGGGTCAGCGACTTCCAGAGCTCCTGCCCGGACATCACCGTCAACTACAAGGCCACCGGCTCCGGCGCCGGCATCCAGGAGTTCCTGCAGGGCAAGACCGGCTTCGCCGGCTCCGACTCGGCGCTCAAGCCGGAGGAGGTGCAGGCGTCGAAGAAGGTCTGCAAGGACGGCGAGGCCATCAACATCCCGATGCTCGGCGGCCCCATCGCCGTCGGCTACCACGTCGAGGGCGTGGACGACCTCGTGCTCGACGCGGACGTCCTCGGCCAGATCTTCGCCGGCTCGATCACCACCTGGAACGACCCGGCCATCGCCGCTCTCAACCCCGATGCCGACCTGCCGGACACCACGATCCAGCCGGTGCACCGCTCGGACGAGTCCGGCACCACCGACAACTTCACCCAGTACCTGGCCGCCGCCGCGCAGGACGCCTGGCCGCACCAGCCCGGCAAGAAGTGGCCCGTACAGGGCGGCCAGGCCGCCGACGGCTCCTCCGGGGTCTCCTCGCAGGTCAAGCAGACCGACGGCGCCATCTCGTACTTCGAGCTGTCCTACGCCACGGCCAGCGGCATCGACACCGTCAAGCTCGACACCGGTGCCGACGAGCCCGTCGAGGCCACCAGCGAGAACGCCTCGAAGGCCATCGCCGCCGCCAAGGTCACCGGCACCGGCAAGGACCTGGCCATGAAGCTCGACTACACCACCGACGCCAAGGGCGCCTACCCCCTGACCCTCCTCACCTACGAGATCGCCTGCGACACGGGCAACAGCAAGGCGACCCTCGACAAGGTCAAGTCCTTCCTCGGCTACACCGCCAGCGAGGCCGGCCAGGCGAAGCTGAGCCAGCTCGGCTACGCCCCGCTGCCCGCCGAGATCGCCGGGAAGGTCCGTACGACCGTGGAGTCCCTCTCCTGACCCCCGGCCCGCGCCCCCGCGACCCCCGCGCCCACCCGCGCGGGGGCCGGGAGCGCCCGGGTCCCGTATCCGGTGCACCGCCGCCGGGACGACAGGCGCACACCCCCGCGCCGCCGCCCCACCCAGACCGGAGACCGCACGTGAGTACCGACACAGACATACGCACCCCGGCCCCGCCGCCCAAAGCGCCGCCCGGGCGGCACCGCCGCCGCAGGGCCTCCGCGCACCTCGGCGACCGCGTCTTCGCGGGCCTGTCGAAGGGCTCGGGGATCATCCTGCTCGTCGTCATGGCCGCGATCGCCGCGTTCCTGGCGTACCGCGCGTCCCTCGCCCTGGCCGACAACGAGGGCAACTTCCTCACCACCTTCGAGTGGGACGCCAACGCCCACCCGCCGGTCTTCGGCATCGCCGTGCTGGCCTTCGGCACGGTCGTCTCGTCGGTCGTCGCGATGGTCATCGCGGTGCCGGTGGCGGTGGGCATCGCGCTGTTCATCACCCACTACGCGCCACGCAGGCTGGCCGGCCTCCTCGCCTACGTCATCGACCTGCTGGCGGCCGTCCCGTCCATCGTCTACGGCCTGTGGGGCGCCCTGTTCCTGGTGCCGCACCTGGTCGGCCCGTACGAGTGGCTGGACGACGTCCTCGGCTGGACCGGCGTCTTCTCGTACGGCGGCGGCGCCCCGCGCTCCCTGATGACCGCCGGCATCCTGCTGGCGATCATGATCCTGCCGATCATCACCAACGTCAGCCGCGAGGTGTTCCGGCAGGCGCCGCAGACGCACCAGGAGGCGGCGCTGGCGCTCGGGGCCACGCGCTGGGAGGTCATCCGGATGTCGGTGCTGCCCTTCGGGCGCTCCGGCGTCATCTCGGCCTCGATGCTGGGCCTGGGGCGGGCGCTCGGCGAGACGATGGCGGTGGCCACGGTGCTGTCGCCGTCGGCGGTCCTGTCGGCGAAGATCCTGGACCCCGGGGGCGGGACGTTCGCACAGAACATCGCCTCGGCGTTCAAGGAGGCCGGTGAGTTCGGGCGGGACGCGCTGATCGCGTCCGGCCTGGTGCTGTTCGTCATCACGCTGCTGGTCAACGGCGCGGCCCGGCTGATCATCGCCAGGCGCCGGGAGTATTCGGGGGCCCGCGCATGAGGGCGCCCGTGGCCGAGCGTGCCGACACCTTCGCCATCCACCAGCCCCGCCTGCCCCGCTGGGCGCCCGCCGGCGTCGCCCTCGCCGCGGTGGCCGCGGCGGTGGCCGTCGGGCTGGGCGCGGGGCTGACCAGCCGGGTGCAGTGGGGGCTGATCGCCGCGCTGCTCTTCGTGGCCGGGCTGTACGCCGTCTCGGCCCGCGCGGAGGGTGTCCGCACGGCGAAGGACCGGCTGGCGACGTCGCTCGTGTGGGGCGCCTTCCTGCTGGCCGTCATCCCGCTGGCGTCGCTGGTCTGGGAGACCGTGCGGCAGGGCGTCAAGGTCCTCGACGGCTACTTCCTGACCCACTCCATGAACGGCGTCGTCGCCATCGCCCCCGGCGGCGGCATCTACCACGCCCTCCTCGGCACCATCGAGCAGGTCGCGCTGGCCACGGCCATCGCCACCCCGATCGGGCTGCTGACGGCCGTGTATCTCGTCGAGTACGGGCGCGGGCGGCTGGCGAAGGCGGTGACGTTCTTCGTGGACGTCATGACGGGCATCCCGTCGATCGTCGCCGGCCTGTTCGTCCTCAGCGTCTGGATCATGGGGCTGGGCTTCGGCTACTCCGGCCTCGCCGGCTCGTTCGCGCTGGCCATCCTGATGATGCCGGTCGTCGTGCGCTCCACCGAGGAGATGCTGAAGCTCGTCCCCGACGAGCTGCGCGAGGCGTCGTACGCCCTGGGCGTACCGAAGTGGAAGACGATCCTGAAGGTCGTCCTGCCCACCTCCATCGGCGGCATCACCACCGGCGTCATGCTCGCCGTCGCCCGCATCACCGGCGAGACGGCTCCCCTGCTGCTGCTCGTCTTCGGCAACCCCGCCATCAACGACAACCCCTTCGACGGCGCCCAGGCGTCCCTGCCGCTCTACATCTACGAGCAGTGGGCCAACGGCAACGACGCCTCCTACGACCGCGCCTGGGCCGCCGCCCTGGTGCTCATCGTCTTCGTCATGCTCCTCAACCTGATCGCCCGCCTCATCGCCCGTTTCCACGCCCCGAAGACCGGCCGCTGACGGCCACGTACGAGAGAGATCCCAGAACCATGGCCAAGCGCATCGACATCGGCGACCTGAGCGCCTACTACGGCGACTTCAAGGCGATCGACGGCATCTCGATGTCCATCGAGCCGAAGTCCGTCACCGCCTTCATCGGCCCGTCCGGCTGCGGCAAGTCCACCTTCCTGCGCACCATCAACCGCATGCACGAGGTCACCCCGGGCGCGCGCGTCGAGGGCGAGGTCCGCCTCGACGGCGACGACCTGTACGGGCCGGGCGTCGACCCGGTCGGGGTGCGCCGGGTGGTGGGCATGGTCTTCCAGCGGCCGAACCCGTTCCCGACGATGAGCGTGTACGACAACGTGGCCGCCGGGCTCCGGCTCAACGGCTCGTACAAGAAGCGCGCGCTGGACGAGATCGTGGAGAAGTCGCTGCGGGGCGCGAACCTGTGGAACGAGGTCAAGGACCGCCTCAACCGGCCGGGTTCCGGCCTCTCGGGCGGCCAGCAGCAGCGGCTGTGCATCGCCCGCGCCATCGCCGTCGAGCCGCAGGTGCTCCTCATGGACGAGCCCTGCTCGGCCCTCGACCCCATCTCCACCCTCGCCATCGAGGACCTGATGGCCGACCTGAAGGAGCGGTTCACGATCGTGATCGTGACGCACAACATGCAGCAGGCGGCGCGGGTTTCGGACCGCACCGCGTTCTTCAACCTGTCGGCGGTCGGGGAGCCGGGGCGGCTGGTGGAGGTCGGCGACACCGACAAGATCTTCTCCAACCCCGAGGTGAAGGCCACCGAGGACTACATCTCGGGCCGCTTCGGCTGAGGGCTCGCGGCGGAGGGCTCAGGGCTCAGGCAGCGGGCTCAGGAGAGGGCTCAGGCGCAGGAGAAACGCTTCAGCACTATTCGAAGGCGAGGTACGCGAGCCAGTACGCCGCCGCCGCCACCCCCGCCGCGGCCGGCATCGTGACGAACCACCCCATCACGATGTTCTTCGCCACCCCCCACCGCACGGCCTTGACCCGCTTCGTCGCGCCCACGCCCATGATCGCCGAAGTGATCACGTGCGTCGTCGAGATCGGCGCGTGGAACATGAACGACGCCGAGTACATGATCCCCGCCGCCGTCGTCTCGGCCGCGAACCCCTGCGGCGGCTGCAGGTCGATGATCCGCCGCCCCAGCGTCCGCATGATGCGCCAGCCGCCCGCGTACGTACCGAGCGACAGCATCGTCGCGGACAGCACCTTCACCCACCACGGGATGGCGTCGCCCTCGTCCTCCACATCCGCGATGACCAGCGCCATCACCACGATGCCCATCGTCTTCTGCGCGTCCTGGAGCCCGTGCCCCAGCGCCATCGCCGCCGCCGAGACGGTCTGCGCCATCCGGAAGCCGCGCTGCGCGCGGCGCGGGGTGGAGCGCCGGAACAGCCACAGGATCGCGCACATCACCAGGTAGCCGACGCACAGCCCGATGACCGGCGAGACGAACATCGGGATGACGACCTTCTCCAGCACCCCGGACCAGTACACCGTGGACGACGCCGCCAGCGCCGCGCCGACCATGCCGCCGAAGAGCGCGTGCGAGGACGACGACGGCAGCCCGAAATACCACGTGATCATGTTCCACGTGATCGCCCCGACCAGGGCGGCGAACAGGATCCACATCCCGTGCGAGCCGCGCGGGGTCTCGATCAGCCCTTCGCTCACCGTCTTGGCGACGCCGCTGCCGAGGAAGGCGCCGGCGAAGTTCATCACCGCGGCCATCAGCAGCGCGGCGCGCGGCGTCAGGGCGCGGGTGGAGACGGAGGTCGCGATCGCGTTGGCGGAGTCGTGGAACCCGTTGGTGTACGTGAAGAAGAGCGCAACCCCGATCGTGACGACGAGCGCAAAGGTGTCCACCGGGCTCAGGACTCCTTGACCGCGATCGTTTCCACGGTGTTCGCGACCTTCTCGAAGGCGTCGGCGGCCTCTTCCAGGACATCGACGATCTGCTTGAGCTTGAGCACCTCGATGGCGTCGTACTTGCCGTTGAAGAGGTGCGCGAGGAGCTTGCGGTGGATCTGGTCGGCCTGGTTCTCCAGCCGGTTGACCTCGATCCAGAACTCCGGCAGGTGGTTGAGCGTACGGAGGTTGGGCATCGCTTCCGCCGTCAGCTCCGCGGCCCGCGCGAGCACCTCGATCTGCTGCTCCACGCCCCGCGGCAGCTCCTCGATCTGGTAGAGGACGACGAGGTCGACGGCTTCCTCCATGAAGTCCATGATGTCGTCGAGGGAGCTGGCCAGCCGGTAGATGTCCTCGCGGTCGAAGGGCGTGATGAACGAGGCGTTGAGCTGGTGGAGGATGGCGTGGGTGGCGTCGTCGCCGGCGTGTTCCGCGGCACGCATCCGCTCGGCGATCTCGGCCCGGGCGGAGGAATCCGCCCCGAGCAGTTCCATCAGGAGCTTCGAGCCCGTCACGATGTTGTCCGCCGAGGCGGCGAACATATCGTAGAAGCTCGTCTCCCTGGGGGTCAGACGAAATCGCACGTGATGATCCTCAGTGCTGCGAATATCGGCGAATAGTTCGTGATGATGCTAGGCGAGCCACACCTGCGGAGCGAACCGGCTCTGCGGAGCAGCCGCAGGACAGAATGCCACGAACGCGGTACCATATACCCCTGGAGGGTATGGTAGCCCCGGTTCGCCTACGGTGGTACGCGGACCGGGGGAAGGGAACGGAAGGACGGGCACGTGAGCGACACCACAGCAACGACGACCGCCGTCGAGACGGCGCCGGACGGCCCGCACGGGTACAGCAAGGACAAGGAGGCCCACCTCAAACGCCTCCGCCGGATCGAGGGCCAGGTCCGCGGTCTGCAGCGGATGGTCGAAGAGGACGTCTACTGCATCGACATACTCACGCAGGTCTCCGCGGGCACGAAGGCGCTGCAGTCCTTCGCGCTGCAACTGCTGGAGGAGCACCTGCGGCACTGCGTCGCCGACGCCGCCGCCCGGGGCGGCGACGAGGTCGACGCGAAGGTCGAGGAGGCCACCGCCGCGATCGCCCGGATGCTGCGCGCGTAACGCCGGGCGGGGAGCCGCTGCCGCGCGCCCTGCCACCGCGCGCGGCGCCCGCGGCCCGCGCCGCCGCGTGCCTTTCCGTTCCGTGCCTCTGCTCTGCTGCGCGCCTTCGCCTCGCTCGGCGCCCTCACGCTACGGCGCCTTCGTACCTCAGCGCCCTCGCACTTCATCGCTCTCGTACTCCAGCGCTCTCGCGCTACGACGTGATCTCCTGCCGGCCGCGCCTGCGGTCCCGCTCGGAGCCGCGCCGCGCGGCGTCCACCCTCAGCACTTCGTCGATGCGGTCATCGCTCAGGCGCTCTTCCGGTGCGCTCGTCGCCGCGATGATCAATTCACCGCACAGCTCGATTTCGGCGAGAGCCACATGGTCCTGGACAGTCGACCCCCGACCCACGTGCAATCACCCCCATTTCCCCATGCACACCCGCCGGCAGCCGGGCTCCCGCTCAGCGTAGGTAGGGCGGCGCAGTCTGCGCATGACACGTCTGGACCATTTACGGCCCCGGCCTTCCCGGGCGAATCCCGACGCCCCCGCGCAAACGAGCGGAATCAACTCCCCTCAGGAAGCGGGCTGTTGGCCGCTCTGGCGAACCGTTCCGGCATAGATGTCGCGATCCGCGGGCAGCTTCACGCCGGCCGGGGCCCCGAAGTCGTAGGTTTCGACGGTCGACGCCACCCGCACCGGTGAGGCGCCGGACAGCTCGAACTCGTGCCGCACCCGGCGCGGCCGGCCGGCCTCGTCCAGATAGGCGTCGAAGGGCACCGCGGTCTGGACGAACCCGCCGGCCGCGGCGGCCAGCGCCCCGCGCGCGTACGGGGACGCCGCGCGGGCGGCACGGCTGAGGTCGGCGGTGCCCTCGTAGTGCCGTACGACGCTGTCGCCGACCCGCTCCTCGCCCACGTACCGCACCTCGCGGGCGCCGCGCAGCAGCTCGGCGGCGGTCAGCGGGTCGGTGGCGCCGTTGGTGACGAGGTTCCCGTCGGACAGCCGGGTCGTGTCGAGGCGCAGCCACTTGTCGGCGGGGACGCCGGCGCCGCGGTTCTTCATGTACAGCTCGCCGCCCGCGTACAGCTCCGTGATCGGCTCCCCCTCCGCCTGCGGCAGCACCACGCGCAGCATGCCGCGCCGCGCCGCGTAGTCGAAGGCGCCGTCGCCGCTGACGGTGACCCGGGTGCCGCCGCTGGTCATCTCCATCGCCGTACGCGCCCGGGAGCTGCCCGCGCCGGCCAGGGCGTCGGCGGCGTGCCGCACGGCGCTGAGCGGGTCGCCGCCCGGGTGCTCGTCGGCCACGGCGCCGCGCTCCGAGCAGCCGGCGGTGGCGGTCAGGGCCGCCGCGGCGAGGGCGCCGAGGAGCGCGAGCGCCGCCGCGGACCGGGCCGCGGGGGCGGCGCCGGGGCGTGCGGGCGTGGTGCCGGTACGTACGGTCCGCCGCTGCTCAGCCGCCATCTCTCGCTACCCCCGGCCGGTGTTTCCTCGGTTCGCTTAACGATGCGGAGGGGGCCCCGTCACGGTCTTTCCCACCGCGGTACGGTGACCGCGTGCTGAGCGACGGGCCCGGCCACGGGCCGGGCGACCCCCGGGGCGACGCGGGTTCTGAGGGCCCGTACCGCGACGGGAGCCACCGCACATCGACCGCCGAGCGGGGCTCGTTCGCGTACGCCTGCTGCACCTGCGGCTGGAGGGGCCCGGCCCGCCGTGCCCGCTCCCGCGCCCGCGCGGACGCCGCGGACCACCTGCCGGACGCCCCCGGCTGACCCGGGCTCAGGGGCGCGCACGGCCAGGCTTTGCTACTTGGGGGTAGCGAAGGAGGGACCGCATGCGCTGTGCTGTGCGGATGGACAGGCGCACAGTGCTCCGTACCGCCCTCGCCACCGCCGCCGGCGTGGGCGGCGCCGGCCTCGCCGGCTGCTCGGGCGACGACGACGGCGGGAAGCCCGACCCCAAGCCCAGCGGCTCCGGCGGCGGCAGGACCACCGGCCCGCCGGACTGGCCCGCGCTCGCGGAGTCCCTCGCCGGCCGCCTGGTCCTCCCCGGGCACGACGACTACCGTCTCGCCGCCCAGCAGTACAACACCCGCTTCGACGACCTGCGCCCCGCCGCCGTGGCATACGTCGACCACGCCGACGACGCCGCCGAGTGCCTGCGCTTCGCCCGCGCCGCGGGCGTCCCCGTCTCCGTACGCAGCGGAGGCCACTCCTACGCCGGCTTCTCCAGCGGCAACGGCCGCCTCGTCGTCGACGTCTCCGCCCTCTCCACCATCGACTCCGACTCCGACACCGCCACCGTCGGCGCCGGGGCGCGCACCATCGACGCCTACGAGGCCCTCGCCGTCCGCGGCCGGACCATACCCGCCGGCTCCTGCGCCACCGTCGGCATGGCCGGCCTCACCCTCGGCGGCGGCCACGGGGTCGTCTCGCGCGCGTACGGGCTCACCTGCGACCACCTGACCGGCGCCACCGTCGTCACCGCGGACGGCAAGACCGTCGAGTGCTCGGCGGAGGAGAACAAGGACCTGTTCTGGGCGCTGCGCGGCGCCGGCGGCGGCAACTTCGGGATCGTCACCGAGCTGCGCTACGACACCCGCGAGGCCGCGGACGTCGTCGCCGCGAACATGGTGTGGCCCTGGTCGAAGGCCGAGGCGCTGCTGACCACCTGGCAGCAGTGGGGGCCGGACCAGCCCGACGAGCTGTGGTCCGCGGTCCACTTCGGCACCACCCGCGGCGGCGAGCCGACGATCTCCGTGGCCGCGCTGTCGCTGGGCAGCGAGGACGACATGCACACCGCCGTCGACTTCCTCGCCGACCAGGCCGGCGGCCCGGGGCCCGCCGAGGACGTCTCCATCGGCCCGCAGACGTACATCCACGCCATGCGCTCCTACGCGGGCTGCGCGCAGGCCAGCCGCGAGCAGTGCCGGCTGCAGGGCAGTGTGCCGGGCCGCAACGCGCGCGGCATCCTGCAGCGCGACACGTTCGCGGCGCGCTCCGACTTCTACGACGAGCCGCTGAGCGCGAGCGGCATCGGCACGCTGCTGGACCGGGCGGAGAAGGCGTCGCAGGCGGCGGACGCGCTGTTCATCCTCACGGCGCTGGGCGGGGCGATGAACCGGGTGCCGGTGGCGGAGACGGCGTTCGTGCACCGGGAGTCGCGGGTGCTCGCGCAGTACATCTCGTCGTGGGAGGAGGGCGACGACGGCGGGCCGGGCGAGCGGTGGCTGGCGGACACCCACGCGGCGATGCGGGGGTACGCCTCGGGGGCGGCGTACCAGAACTACGCGGATCCGGCGCTGCGGAAGTGGCGCGGCGCGTACTACGGGCCGGCGGCGGACCGGCTGGCGAAGGTGAAGGAGCGGTACGACCCTGAGCGGCTGTTCGACTTCGACCAGGCGGTGTAGCAGCAGGGTGTGTGCAGCAGCAGGGCGCGAGGCTTTCCAGGGGGCGCATGGGCGCACGCGCCCGGCCGGGAGTGCTTCCGTACGCCCCCGGGCCCCGGCCTCCGCAGGCGGCTGCCGCGCCCCCTGCACGCCCCCTGCCGTACCCCTGACAGCCCCCTACGGCCCCTACGCAGCCAGCTCGTCGCCGTCCCGGCCGCCCGGCCCGCCCCGCTCCAGCGGCTCCGTGCGCGGCGCCGGGACCGCGCCGGGACCGCCCGCCGGGTCCGCCCCGGCGTCCGGCGGCTCCGGGTCGCCGACCAGCCACTCCGGCGCCCGCCGCACCAGCGGCAGCAGCGCGGCCGTCGCCGCCGGCGCCAGCAGCAGCGCCACCGACGTGCCCAGCGCGATGCCGCCGACGACGTCCGAGGGGTAGTGCACGCCCAGGTAGACCCGGCTCAGCGCCTCCAGCAGCGCCAGCGCCAGGGCCGCGAGCCCGTAGCGCCTGCTCGCCATGAAGATGCCGACCGCAAGCGCCATGGCGACCGACGTGTGGTCGCTGACGAAGGAGTACCCGGTCGTGCCAGGCAGCAGGACCTCCAGGCCGTCGTGCTCCCGGAACGGCCGCGGGCGCTCCACGATCGCGCGGATCGGCATGTTCGCCACCCACGCGAGCGCCGCCGCCAGCGGCCCCCACAGCAGCGCGGTCACGGCCCCCGCCGCGCCGGGGCGCCGGCGCGCCCGCCACCAGCACACGACCAGCAGCACGCCGAGGAGCCCGATCAGCCCGTACTCACCCAGAAACGCCGCCCCGCGGTCGAACCAGGGCGGCGTGGAGTCCGCGACGCCGTTGATGTCGTACAGCACGGAAACGTCGGCGTTCGACCCGCTCGGGGGTGCCCCCGCCAGGTGCAGCGAACGCATGTCCACTCGGCTCCTCTCCCCACCCGTTTCCCGCTGACCGGCGGCTGCCGTCTTTCCTATTGCAACGGTGCCGCCCGACCTTTGCAACGGCGCATCGCGGGCCGGCGTTCCGCCCGCGACCGAAAGATCACCGGGAGGTTATCGAAGAGTGACCGCCCCCGCGGCCCGTACGGCACCGGCCGCCGGCGCCGCCGGGCTCGGGGTCGGGCGGCCCGCCGCACGTCAGCGCTGCGGCAGCGCCTCGGCGCCGGCCTCCGTGACCCGGGTCGCGCCGAAGTAGTCCGGCGAGTCGACCGGATCGAAGCGGATCACCGCGCCGGTGTAAGGGGCGTCGATCATGTAGCCGCCCCCTACATACAGCCCGACGTGGTGGATGGAGCGCGAGTCGTTCATGTCGTACGCGAAGAACACCAGGTCGCCGGGGAGCAGTTCGTCCCTGCCCGGGTGGGGCCCGGCGTTCCACTGGTCGTTCGCCACCCGCGGCAGCTCGATGCCCACCTCGGCGTACGCCGCCTTCGTCAGCCCCGAGCAGTCGAACCGGCCGCCCTCCTCGGGCGTGCCGTCGCCGCCCCACAGATAGGGCGTGCCGAGCTTGTTCTGCGCGTAGTGGATGGCGCCGGCGGCCTGCTTCGACGGCGACAGGCGCGCGGTGGGGGCGGCGAAGCTCTGCTCCAGGGCGCGGATGATCTGTACGTAGTTCTGCGTCTCGTCGTACGGGGGCACGCCGTTGTACTTGATGACGGCGTACGGTCCCGCGTTGTACGCGGCGAGCATGTTGTCCGTCGGGTCGCCGGGCACGTCCTCGACGTAGCCGGCGAGCTTGCAGTCGTACGTCGCCGCCGACGGTATGGCGTCCTCGGGGTCGTTGATGTCGCGCTCGCCGTCGCCGTTGGCGTCGATGCCGTGGGTGGCCCAGGTGCCGGGCATGAACTGCGCGATGCCGCGCGCGTCGGCGGGGCTGACGGCGCCGGGGTCCCAGCCGCTCTCCTGGTACAACTGCGCGGCGAGCAGGGCGGGGTTGAGGGCCGGGCAGAGGTTGCCCCACTTCTGCACCAGCGGCTGGTACGTCGCGGGCACCGCGCCCTTCGCCAGGCCGACGCCGCGGCCGGCGAGGCCGGACGCGGCGGTGTACGTGCCGACGACGAGCAGGGCCAGGAACGCCATCGCCATCCCCAGCCCCAGCACCACGAACAGCCAGAGCTTGCGCACCCCTCAACCATCCCTCATCGGGCCCCGGCTGTCTGCCCGTTGCCTGCGCGGCGCGCCGTCAACGCCCCCTGCCCGTACGCTCCTTCGCGCACAGCGCCGCGTCGGCCGCCCCCTGCAGGTCCGCCAGCCGCTCGCCCTCCGCCGCCCAGGTGGTGGTGTAGACGGTGACCGTCCCCCGCCCGCGGCCGGCCCGCCCGCCGGCGACGGAGTCGCCGGGCAGGTCGCCGCCGTGCCCCCAGTACACGCCGCCGCAGCTCAGCGGGAAGGACGCGACGCCGTAGCCGTAGCGGCTGCCCTCGGGGTACGTGTCCCGGCCGCCGACGTCGGTGGTGTCGTGGGTCATCGCCCGCAGCGCCCAGCCCGGCAGCAGCCGGCCGCCGAAGAGGGCGTTCCAGAAGGCGTTCTGATCCTTCGGCGAGGTCACGAGGCCGCCGGAGGCGCCGAACTCGTAGCCGGGCAGCTCGGTCACGTCGGTGACGCCGGCCTCCGGGTCTGTGGGGTCGACGCCGTAGTTGCGGGCGTGCGGGCCGCGGATCGTCAGCTCGCCCTGCGCCGGCCAGTACGTGTCCTTCAGGCCGAGCGGCTGGATGAGGGTGCGTTCGATGTGCGTGCGGTAGTCCTCGCCGGTGACGTGCCTGATCAGCAGGCCGAGCGCGAGGTAGTTGGTGTTGGAGTAGCCCCAGTCGGCCCCGGGCTCGAAGTCGGCGGGGTGGCCGAGGGCGAGCGCGAGGTACTCCTCCTCGGTGGCGGCGCTGGTCCAGTCGACGAACTGCAGGTACTCCGGCAGCCCGCTGGTCTGCTTGAGCAGGTGCCGCACGGTGACGCCGGTGCCCGCGAGCTGCGGCACGTACCGCGCGGCGGGCGCGTCGAGCCGCACCCGGCCCTCGGCGACCAGCCGCATCACAGCGGTGGCGGTGAACGCCTTGGTGTTGCTGGCCATCCGGAAGCGCCCCTCGGCGCCGACCATGGGCCGCCCGGTCGCGGTGTCGGCGACGCCGGCGGTACGGGTCGTGCGGCCGTCGTACGCGAGGGCCCCGGGGACGCCGTCGCGCTCGACGAGGGCGTCGAGGCGGCTCTGTACGGGGTCGGGGCCGCCCGTGGCGCCGTGGGCGGCGGCGACGGGCGCGGCGGCACCGGCGATGACGGCGGCGGTGAGGAGGGCAGCGGCGGCGGCGCGGCGGGCGGCGGGGCCGGGGGCGGCGGGGCCGGGGGCGGCGGGGCGGGGGCGGTTCACGGTGGTCTCCCTCGGTCGTGGTGTGGGCTCCACCCTCGTGCCCGTACGGCCCGCGCTCACTGGTGCCGCCCGCCGGACCGGTGGTGGCACCAGCACCACGGCCGAGGGCGCCGTACGGCCACCTCCGCCCGCCTCCGCCCGAGGTGTTGACATAGAGAACACTCCAAGTGGTCCACTCGGCGCATCCCACCAGAACGCCACCGGAGGCCCCGTACCCCATGACCCACGACTCGCCCGTCACCCTCATCACCGGCGGCGGCAGCGGCATCGGCGCCGCCGCCGCGCGTCAACTCCTCGCCCGCGGCGGGCGCGTCGCCGTCACCGGCCGCGGCGCCGAGCGGCTGCGCCGCTTCGCCGCGGACGCGGGCGATCCGCCGGAGCTGCTGACCCTGCCCGGCGACGCCTCCGACCACGAGGTGGTGGACGAGGCGGTGCAGGCGACGCTCAAGGCGTTCGGCCGGCTCGACGCCGTCGTCGCCAACGCCGGCTTCGCCACCCACGACGACCTCGCCACCGGCGACCCGGCCGGCTGGCGGGACATGGTGCTCACCAACGTCCTGGGCCCCGCACTGCTGATCCGCAGCTCGCTGGAGGCGCTGCGCGAGACGCGCGGGCGGATCGTCATCGTCGGCAGCGTCGCGGGCTTCATCAACACCCCGGGCAACATCTACGGCATCACCAAATGGGCCATGACGGGCCTGGCGGAGAACACCCGCCGCATGGTGACAGGCGACGGCGTCGGCGTCACGCTCGTCGCCCCCGGCCGCACCGACAGCCCCTTCTGGAACGGCCTGAGCGGAGGGACGGGGGACATGGAGATGATGACGTCCGACCAGGTCGCCGAGTCGATCGTCTGGGCGCTGAACCAGCCGGCGGGCGTCGACGTCAACACGGTCGTCATGCGCCCCATCGGCCAGCCCGTATAGGGCACACGGGCGCGCCGCCCGCGCGCCCGTACGCCCCCGCCCGCCCGCCGCCGCGCCCCGGCGGCCGGCGGGCGCGGCGCGTCAGGCCGCGGCCGGCACCGGCCACCCCGCCGCCACCGGCCGACCGGGCACCGCGCCCCCCACCGCCGCCTCCAGCACGGCCCCCTCCGCGACGCTCGCCGCGCCCGCCGCCCCGCCCGCCTGCGCCGCCCGCGCCACCGCCGGCCCGGCGGCCCCGTGCAGGGACGCACCGACGCCGGTGACCGCGCCGACGAGCACCACGACCCCCGAGACGACCGTCATCCCCTCGAACACATCCGCCGCCTTCCCCAGGGCCTGTTTGAGTCAAATCCACCAACGACGCCCGCCCGGCGCCGTCACCGCACCGCCCACTCTTCACATACTCCGATTCGGCGCAGGTCGGACAAGCCGATCGCCTCCCCGACCCCGTAGGCACGCAGCGTTGCCAATAGTCACCTAACGTGATACATACAGGAAGGTCGGGGGAGAGTTCCGAACACCCTTGTGAAATCCGCGCGGTTGACGCCAAATCGACTCTCACGGGGGCATCATCAGGGAGGATGGACGATGACTCCTGCCGTCCACCCAGGACGGCAACACAGCGCATGGGGCGGTGAGTTACGACATGTTCCTGGCAGCCGACAAGGGCGACATCAACACCATCATCGGCGGTATCGCCCCTGACTGGGGCCCCTTCGGAAGCCTGGGCCAAGAGGCGCGCGTGATGATCGAGGTGGTCATGGCGGTCGCGATCCTGCTGTGCCTGGGCATCGCGATCTGGGGCGCGGCCAAGCAGCGCATCGGCGCGACGGCGCTGCGCGACACGTTCAGCGCGGAGCAGGGCAAGGGGCTGATCGTCGCGGGACTGACGGGAGTGTTCATCATCGGCTCCCTCGGCACCGTGTTCACGATCGTGTACGGAATGGCGGTGTAGGCCGGGCCGTGACTTCAGGGCCAGGCGTACGGCGAACGGCGGTGCGGCACACGGCGACGGGACGCCGCCCGAGCCCGCGGCCCGGGAGGCGACCACCCCCCGGCCGCGGCCCGGGCACCCCCGTGCGACGTCAGACGGCGCACCGCTACCTTCTTGTGCCTACGACGCCGGTGCAACGCGGCACCGGCGCACGAAGGGGGTGACCCGGCATGAGCCACGACGACGCCGACTACGTCGACTACGCCACCCCCGCACCCGGCACCCGTACCCGCTTCGCCGAAGGCGACAACGACGACCGCTACGGCGCCCCGCGCCGCGGCGGTCGGGTCTCGCCCTCCCGCGCGATGGTCACGGTCGTGGGCGTCGTGGTCCTCCTGATCGCCGCCATCGCCTTCGCGAACCGCGGCGGCAACGCCCAGGAAGACTCCGAATCCACCGCCAACCCCGACACGACCACCCAACCCACGGCCCCCACAGGCGACACCCCGGTCAAAAACCCCACCGCCGGCATCCCCACGGGTTTCCCCCAGTCCGCGGCGGGCGCCCAGTCGGCGGCGGCGAACTACGCCGTCGCGCTCGGCGGAGACCAGATGTTCACGCCCGAGGGACGCCAGGAACTGGTCGACGCCCTGTACACACCGGCCCTGGCGGAGAAGACCAAGAGCGGCATGGACGCCGCGTACTCCGAGGACTTCCTCGCCAACCTCGGCCTCGACGCCGAGGGCGAGCCCCCCTCCGGCATGACCTTCATCTCCCGGACGGTCCCGATCGGCACGACCGTCAAGGAGTACGAGGACGAAACGGCCACCGTCGCCGTCTGGTACACCGGCCTGATCGGCCTGGCGGGCCCCGACTCGGACGTGCCCGTACGCACCACCTGGCAGACCTGGACCTTCGAACTCCAGTGGTCGGGCGGCGACTGGAAGATCGCCGCCGACTCCCAGAAGCGGGGCCCCGCCCCCGTCCCCGGTGACGTGCCCGCGGCGACCGACGAGCAGATCGAGGACGCCGTCGAGCAGTTCGGAGGCTTCACCTATGCGCGGTAGCCCGCGGCGTCGCGTCGCCTCAGCCCTGACCCTGTTCGCCGGCGCGCCGGCCGCTCTCCTGCTCGCCGCGCCCCGTGCCTCCGGCGCCGTACCCGCACAGGACGACAGTCCCTGCGACAGCCTCATCGGCCCCGCCCGGGACTACTGCGAAAAGGAGGACGACGGCGGTCGCTCCGCGCCCAACTCACCCGGTGACGTCACCGAATCCGTCGACCCCCTGTCCTCGCTGGCGAAGGGGTGTGCCGAAGCCGCCTCCTGGACCATCGACAAGCTCTCCGACGCCGTCACCTCCACCACCACCGTCGACTTCACCAACGCCACCTTCCTGCGCCAGTACGCCGTCGTCTTCGCCGCCTCCACCATCCTCACCCTCACCCTCTGGCTCCTCGCCGTCGCCAAGCGCGCCATCCGCGGCGTCCCCCTCGGCGAAGCCCTCGGCGAGGCCATCGGCTTCCTCTGGCTCACCGTCCTCGCCTCCGCCTTCACCCCCCTCGTCCTCTACACCCTCGTCACCGCCACCGACTCCGTCACCGAAGCCATCGCGTCCGGTACGTCGGCCAACACCGACACCTTCTTCGGCGGCTTCTCCGAAGCGCTCAAGAAGGGCGAGGACATCGGCGGCGGGCCGATCATGCTCATCGTCGTCTCCCTCGTCTCCGTGCTCGCCGCGGGCGTGCTCTGGCTGGAACTCGTCATCCGCGCCGCCCTCCTCTACGTCGGCGCCCTCCTCGGCACCGCCGTCTACGCCGGGCTCGTCGACAAGAACATGTGGCACCACGTCCGCCGCTGGGCCGGGATCATGATCGCCGTGATCCTCGTCAAACCGGTCATCGTCATCGTCCTCGGCCTCGCCGGCGCCCTCTCCGCCGAGGAGGGGCCCGACGCGTTCTCCGCCGTCGTCTCCGGCCTCGCCATCATCCTGCTCGCCATCTTCGCCAGCGCGATGATCTACCGCTTCGTGCCCGGCTTCGGCGACGAGATCATGACCGCCAAGCAGGGCCGCCGCGCCACCTCCGCCAACCCCGCCTCCGCCGTCATGGCCACCCCCGCCGCCCTCGTCACCGCCGGCATGAAGACCCACGGCTCCCGCACCTCGTCCGCCGGCCCCGCCGGCGGCGCCACCGGCGAGTCCCGCTCCGCCGCCCGGCCGGCCAACCCCGTCGCCGGCGGCGTCTCCGCCCACAGCACCCGCCCGCAGCAGTCCGCCCCGCCCAAGCCCAGCACGCCCAGCCGCGGGTCAAGCGGTGCCGGCTCCGGCTCACAAGGTGGCCGCAGCGTGCCCTCGCAGTCCCCCCAACAGCCCGGAAACAGGAGGTGACCTGCGGTGACCACGCACGACACACCACCGATCACCCCCCGTCGCACGTACCTCATCGGCAAGGCCCGCCCCAACGCCATCGTCGGCCGCAACCGCGAGACCGGCGAGATCGGTATGATCATCGGCGGCGCCTTCCTCGGCATGATGTGCGGCCTCCTCGTCCCCGTGCTGACGCTGCGCATCGTGCTGCTCATGGGCCTCCCGCTGCTCGCCCTCGCCGCCGTCTACGTGCCGTACCGCGGCCGGACCTTCTACCGCTGGTTCGAGATCAGCCGCAGCCACCGCCGCCTCCTGCGCAGCGGCGCCGCCGTCTACCGCTCCGGCGCCCAGGAAGCCGGCACCCGACTCAACGGCGAGGAGGTCGCCGTCGGCACCCCGCCCGGCATCGGCCGCATCAACTGGCAGGTCGCCCCCTTCGGCCCCGACGAGATCGCCGTCCTGCTGCACGCCGACCGCCGCACCGTCACCGCCGTCATAGAGATCGAGGGCCCCGGCGTCGGCCTGCGCGACAGCGAGGACCAAGAGGCCCTCGTCGACCGCTTCGGCACGCTCCTCAAGCACGCCGCCAACGGCGACGGCTTCGTACGCCGCCTGCAGATGCTCGCCCGTACGCTGCCCGCCGACCCGGACGCGCACGCCAAGGACGTCGCGCAGCGCGGCGACCCGCGGGCGCCGCAGTGGATAAAGGGTTCGTACGACCAGCTCCAGTCCATGGTCTCCACCTCCTCCGAGCAGCACCGCGCCTACCTCGTCGCCTGCATGCCCTACACCCGCGACCTCGGCCAGGAGGCCACGGTGATGGGCCGCGCGACCAAGCAGAGCCGCGACGAGTGCATCGCCGTCATCATGGCCCGCGAGCTGGGCGACATCTGCGCCCGCCTCTCCGAGGCCGACATCCGCGTACGGCAGCCGCTGGGCATCGCCCGCCTCGCGGCCCTCGTGCACTCCATGTACGACCCGGACCACCCCATCGACCACATCCAGGCCATGACTCAGCGCAACGCCTGGCCGGCCGAACTGGACGCCGTAGACCCGCAGTTCCTGCGCGCCAAGACCCGCGAGTCGGCGACCCGCGACCCCTGGTGCCACTCCACCGCGTGGGTGAAGGAATGGCCGATGACCCCGGTCGGCGTCAACTTCCTCGCCCCGCTCCTCGTCCACACCCCGGACGTCATCCGCACGGTCGCCGTATGCATGGACCTGGAGCCCACAGAAGTGGCCATCGAGCGGATGCTGACCGAGAAGACGAACGACGACGCCGAGGCGTCCCGGCAGGCGAAGATGAACCGCGTCGTCGACCCCCGGGACATCGCCCACCACGACCGCATCGACCAGCGCGGCGAAGACCTCGCCTCCGGCGCCGCCGGCGTCAACCTCGTCGGCTATCTGACGGTCTCCGCCCGCTCCCCCGAAGCCCTCGCCCGGGACAAGCGCACGATCCGCGCCTCAGCGGGGAAGTCATACCTGAAACTGGAATGGTGCGACCGAGAGCACCACCGCGCCTTCGTGAACACGCTGCCTTTCGCGACCGGGATCAGGTGACCCATGGCTCAGCGGTTGATGCTCCCCCACGAGACGGAACGCACGGTGCCGTGCGGCCCGCCGCCCCACGCCCCGTTCCACGCCCGGAAGGGCACCCGGCACCACCGCGCGTTCGTGCCCACGCTGCCCTCCGCGACCGGGATCAGGTGACCCTCCATGGCCGACCTTCTCGATCTGGCGACGCGCGCCTTCGCGGGCTTCGTCTTCGGCAAGACGGAGACCCAGCGGCTGCCCGTGCGCACCTCCACCGCGCAGGCGCAGGCCGTCTACCTCCCCACCGCCGCGCCCGGCCTGGGCGACTCCGGCGTCATCATCGGCCGCGAGGTCTACAGCGGCAAGGGCTACATCTACGACCCCTTCCAGCTCTACGGCCAGCAGCTCCCCGCGCCGCACTGGCTGGTGCTCGGCGAGTCCGGCAACGGCAAGTCCGCGCTGGAGAAGACCTACGTCCTGCGCCAGCTCCGCTTCCGCGACCGGCAGGTCGTCGTCCTCGACGCCCAGGGTGAGGACGGCGTCGGCGAATGGGCGCTGATCGCCCAGGAGCTGGGCATCACGCCCATCCGCCTCGACCCCCTCGCCGCCCTCGACAGCGGCATCCGCCTCAACCCCCTGGACCCGGCGATCACCACCACCGGCCAGCTCGCCCTGCTCCGTACGATCATCGAAGTCGCCACCGGCAGCGGCCTCGACGAACGCTCCGGCTTCGCCCTCAAGGTCGCCCACGCCTACGTCAACGAGACCGTGACCGACCGCCAGCCGGTGCTCACCGACATCGTCGAGCAGCTCCGCCACCCCGCCCCGACCGCGGCCGAGGCCATGAACGTCGACGTCGAGGACGTCCGCAACTGGGGCCTCGACGTCGCCCTCGTCCTCGACCGCCTCGTCGACGGCGACCTCCGCGGCATGTTCGACGGCCCGACGACCGTCGGCATCGACCTCGACTCGCCGCTCATCATCTTCGACCTCTCCCACATCGACCGGAACTCGATCGCCATGCCGATCCTCATGGCGATCGTCGGCGTGTGGCTGGAGCACACCTGGATCCGCCCCGACCGCAAGAAGCGCATCTTCCTGGTGGAAGAGGCGTGGCACATCATCAACTCCCCCTTCGTCGCCCAGCTCTTCCAGCGCCTGCTGAAGTTCGGCCGGCGCCTGGGCCTCTCCTTCGTCGCCGTCGTGCACCACCTGTCGGACGTCGTGGACGGAGCCGCGGCGCGGGAGGCGGCGGCGATCCTGAAGATGGCGTCGACCCGTACGATCTACGCCCAGAAAGCGGACGAGGCCCGTGCGACGGGAAAGGTCCTCGGGCTGCCCCGCTGGGCCGTCGAAATCATCCCGTCCCTGACGCCCGGCATCGCGGTCTGGGACGTCAACGGCAACGTCCAGGTCGTCAAACACCTGGTGACCGAGGCCGAACGGCCGCTGGTCTTCACCGACCGGGCGATGACGGAGTCCTCCCCGGTACCGGCCCTGGAGGCGGCGGACGACACGGGTCCGGTGGTGATGGAGAAGGAATCGACGGTGGCCTGAGATGGCGCAGCGTCACGGTGGACGAAACGGGGGCGGACCGGCACAGGGCAGCCCGGAGCGCGGCATCCCCGACGGCCTGCTCATCGGCGGACTGGCGTTCCTGCTCGGCCTGACAGTCCTGGTGTGGATGGCAACGGGCCTGTCCGGGCTGCTGGCGCACGGCGCCTGGCCGGACGGCGTGACGTTCACGCGAACCCCGCTGGCGATGCGCGAGCTGGTCTCGGAGCCGCACGACCTGCCGGCCGCCTGGCCGGACACACCACGGGAGTCCCTGTCGGGGTGGGGGCTGTTCTGGGGCGTGTTCATCAGCCAGTTGATGGTGCTCGGCACATTCACGCTCGCGGGGATGACGACGCTGGCGAGCTGGAAGGCGCGCCGGGCGGCGGCACACAAGGCGGCGGCGGGCGACGAGGCGCTCGCAGACGGCTTTGCCGACCGGTACGAGGACACGGACCCCCCGGCACCGGCGCCCCAACCCAGACCCCAGCCCAGACCGCCCGTACAGCGCACCCGGCAGCCGCACCCGCAGCCTGCTCAGCCCACGCACCCCCAGCCGAGGGTCCCGCAGCAGCGCCCGGCCCAACCCCCGACAACCCAGCCAGCGACAACCCAGCCCCCGGCAGGCCGGCCCCCCAGCGGCTCGCCGCCGGCACACGCGGGCCCGCTGGTGTTCCGCAAGGGCAGCCCGACGGCCGTGGCCGTCACCCGGGAGACGCTGCTGGGCGCAGCGGGCCCGGCACTCGTCACCACCTCCGACGCCACCCTGTGGGCGGACACCAAGGACGCCCGCGCCAAGCTCGGCCCCGTCCTCGTCTACGACCCGGGCCAGCTCTGCGACACCCCGGACCGCCTCCGCTGGTCCCCCACCGCAGGCTGCAGGGACCGCCAGGCGGCAGCCACCCGCTCCGCAGCCCTCCTCCGCCCGGTCCGCCCCCAGCACCGTACGGACACCACGCTGGCGGACACCGCGGAGACGATGCTGGCGTGCTGGCTCCACGCAGCCGCCGTAGCGGACCGCCCCTTCGCCCAGGTCCACCGCTGGGCCCAGGGCACCGGCGCCCACGAACCGGTGGGCATCCTCCGCTCGGCCCCTGAGGCGGCCTCGGGCGCGGCCGGCGAGTTGGAGTCGGTACTGACAGGCCATCCGGAACGGCGGGACGAGGCTTCGGAGTTGGTGGCGACTGCGCTGGAGGGCATGTCGTCGGTCCACATCCGAAACTCTTCAAAACCCACCCGAGCAGATTCGCTCGTCCTGGAGTCATTCATCGACGAAGGGGGAACGCTCTACTTGGTGGGTGAAGCCATCGAGGGCCCCCGGTCCCGCCCGGGTGCGATGCCACTGCTCACCGCCCTCGCCGCAGACGTGGTCGAGCACGGCCGCCGCATGGCCGCAGGGTCATCCGACGGCCGGCTCGACCCACCACTCACCCTCGTACTCGACGACATCGCCGCCGTCGCCCCCCTCGCCCAGCTCCCCGCCCTCCTCACCGAAGGCGACCGCGAGGGACTGCCCACCCTGGCCACGATGCGCTCCCCGGAGCAGGCGCGCAGCCGCTGGCCGGGGTTGTCGCTGGGGGTATGAGGGGTCGAGGGGTCTGGAAATGATTCAACCCCCGGAGGGTGTCCGGGGGTTGAATCGTAAAGTTTGTTCGGCGGTGACCTACTCTCCCACACGGTCCCCCATGCAGTACCATCGGCGCGGTCGGGCTTAGCTTCCGGGTTCGGAATGAGACCGGGCGTTTCCCCAACGCTATGACCACCGAAACACTATGAAACTATCCCCCACACCCCCAACACCAGCACACACAGGT
>NZ_JCANSZ010000024.1:0-107026 GCF_059570535.1 Streptomyces sp. CNP082 | reverse complement strand
AGACGCTCCCAGGTGCCGTCGGCCGACCAGCGCCGGTGCCGCTTGTACACCGTCTGCCACGGCCCGAAGCGATCCGGCAGGTCACGCCACTGAACTCCCGTCCGGACACGGAACAGGACGCCATCGATCACCTTGCGATGATCGCTCCAGCGGCCACCACGGTTCCCGCCACGAGGCAGGAGCGGCTCCAGCCGCTCCCACTCCGCGTTCGTCAAAGACCCTCGTCCAGCCACTCCCACAGCCTGGACCAGCCCACAAGGCCCTGTCAGCAGATCCGAGAAACAGAACCTAGGCCAGGAAGTAGGCCCGAATGGGGAGAATGACCGCCGTCGGCGCCAACATGAAGCGGCTCCGCCAGGAGCGGGGGTGGACTCAAGCGCGTGTCGCGCGCGAGATGTTGCGCGTTGCCGGTATCCGGAACTCCGAACCGGTCACCCATCGCGAGGTCTACCGGTACGAGAGCGGAGGACGGGAACCACGGGAGTGGCTGCCGGTGATCGCTGAGGTGTTCGGGGTCAGCGTGGATGAGCTGACAGCGTTGCCGCTGAAGGCAGATGAGGACACCGACGATTACGCCGTGTCGATTCGCGAGCTGTCGGCGCGGCTGATCGAACTGGACAACGAGCGGCACGGGTTGCCCATCGCGGACGCTGCGGCGTTGGCGTTCAAACGGGTTCACCGGCAGCTAGGCACCGGAGAGCACGGGCGCGACGTACAGGCCGCTGCCGCTGAACTGGCAGAAATCGCCGGTTGGGTGCTGTACGGGTCGGCCAGGTACGAGGCGGCTCGCCGGTTCAACCATGAGGCGCTGTTGCTGGCCCGGTTGGCTGGTGATCGGTCCATTGAGCTGATCACCCTTCAGAACATCGGAAACCTCGCGGGACACACGGGGAGGCCGGGCGCGGAACTGGCCATCGCCCGATCGGTTCTCGCGCGTGGCAAGCTGACCCCCCGGGTTGAGGCCATGTTCCGCGGGCGCGAGGCGCAGGGACTCGCGCTGACGGGTAACACGTCAGAGGCGAAGCGATCCATCGACCGGGCGCGCGACGTGCTCAGCGACGGCGGATCCTCCGCTGACCCGCACTGGTCCTGGTGGGTGACTGACCGCGAGATCGACCGTCAGGAAGCCCACACGCTGTGGGCAACCGGCCAGTTGCGCGCTGCCGTGCCCGTGCTGCGGCACGCCTTGGAGCCCGATTCCGTGCGCGTCGGCTATCGGAACATCGCGGCGGTCTGGCTGCTGGACTGCCTGCTGCAGCTCAAAGCGTGGCGCGAAGCGGCGGAAGAGGCCGAGCACCTGACGCAGGTGGTACCGGAGATGTGGGGCGTCGTCAGCCGGCAACTGCTGTCGCGCACAGCAGGCAGGGCCAAGGCGGACCCACATGCCCCCAGCAGCCTGCGGGACATGCTCGAACACGTGGAGCGCGAAGCAACCGCGGACCCGTGCGCCATCTAACGGGCGCTCCGGCGGATCATGTGACTGTCGCGTCTCCGGCTCGTTGGCATGGGCATGCGGCGGGGAGATCTGACCTGGACGGCCGCATTGACTGGTCGATGGTGAGCTGGATTCGACCTCCTGCCGCGCGCCAGGACGGCGGCCGTCCCCGCACCAGGGCCCGATCACCTCGGCGGCGATAAGGCGTACTCTTCACGCCGCTGCTGGCCGGCCTTTGCCATCCCGCTGGGCGAGGGCCGACGCGGCGCGGGCGGCTACGGCTTGGCCAAGACCTCGTACAGGCTGGAGAAACCCTGGTCGCCGTGGCCGTCCGCGATGCGCTGATCCATCAGCTTCTTGATCTCGCGCATCCGCACGGCCTCCACGCCGACCGACTCCCGGTGGGCAATCAGGTCGCCCATGAGCGCGGCCTGGACGTCGAGTGACCCGAGGTCCGGCCCGTAGTCACCAGTAAGCACCGCCTGCGTCATCGAGTTGAGCAGGCCCGGGAACATGGCCAGGGACCCGCCGAACCGCTCGGCGAAGCCCGCCCCGTCGACACCCTCCTCGCGCACCAGCCGCAGCGTGTGCAGGAAGCCGATCAGCAACTCGTATGACGCCGCGACCTGGGACAGGAACTCCACGGCAGCCGCGCCCGCGTCCTCGCCGTGGTACGACACCGTGCCGAGCTCGCTCAACGCCGCCTCGTGGGCGGTGAAGGCGTCGCGGGAGCCGCTGAACGGGAGCATCACATCCGGGGTACCGATGTAGGGCGGGTCGCCCATGATCTTGCCATCGACGTACTCGGCGCCGCGCTCACCCGCCCAGCGCTCGGTGGCGCGGGCCCGGGCGGGGGAGCCGCTGGTGACGTTCACCAGCACCTTGTCCGCCACTGCCGAGTCCACGGACTCCAGCACCGCGTCAACCGCCGTGCCGTCGAGCAGCACCACGACGACGAGCGGGCTCGCCGCCACCGCCTCGGCGGCGGTCGCGGCCACTGTCGCACCGGCGTCGGCGAGCGGAGCGGCCTTGCTCGCGGTGCGGTTCCAGACGGTGGTGCGGTAGCCGCGGTCCAGGAAGGTCTTCGCGATCGCCGTGCCCATGTTGCCGAGGCCGAGCACGGTGACGGTCTTTTCGATGTCTTCGGCAGCCATGACGGGGACACTAGAGGCTGAACCAGGGTTGAGGTCCAGGGCTTCGGGCCTTGCAGCCTGCTCACGTTCTGCGAAGGACTCGACCTTGGCAGCCCGCTACCGCTGCCGGGGCTGACGTTCTCGGTCGCGCCCCGGCAGGCACAAGATCCGCCGGACAGGCCCTCGAGGCTCGTCACGCAGCCTCGGCCATGCGGCGACCCGGCTGTCGGCGCGGAGCCGGAGGGCTCGGTGCCGTGTCGGGAGGCAAAAGTCGGGCTGGGTGGGCGATTTGGACCGGTTTTGGGGGTGGGTTACCGCGAGTTTGTCACGGCGACGCTCACGGGGGCGATACGGGTGGTGGTCGGGGCGCTTGAGGGGGTGTGGGTGCGCTCCGCCCCACCGGAACTGAGACCCCCGCCAGTCGGCCCACCCCGCCCCGGCCGCCGCCCGGACGGCGAACGGCCCTCCGCGCCCGACCCGCCCCGGGCTGCCACCCCACGGCGGCGAGCGCCACCCGCCCGCGGCCCACCCTGCCCCGGGCTGCACCCACGGTGGTGAGCTGCGCCCCGCACCCGGCCCGCCACGCCCCCGGCTGCCGCTCACGGCGGCGGGCGGCACCCGGCGCCCGCCCCGCCCCGGGCTCCGCTCCCGTTCGCTGGACACGCCCGCCGCCCCGGGCCGCCCGACGCCGTGCCCGTGGGTCGCGCGGCTGGGCGGTGCGGGTGGCAGCACCGCATCCGCCCGCTCACTCCCGTGACGATCAGCACCTTCACTTCCGTTCTCGCGGTGCTTGGCGCCGGTCGTCGGTCCGGGCGTCGCCGACACCTGGTCGCGGGGTCTCGCCCGGCCGGCGGTGGCCCCCCTCGGAGAGCCGCCGCCCCCGGGCCGCCACCGCCATGACCTGAGCCGCCATGCGCCCGTGCCCGTGTGCTGCGGCAGCCTCCCCGCCCGCCCGACCCGCCGTCGGACGGCCCCCTGACCAGGGTCCGTGGTCCCGCGGCCCCCGCAGGGGGTACCGCGTCGGCGGGCCGCCGTGGTGCGCGGGGGTCTGGCCCGCATGCTGGTGGGATGCCCCCGTTCACGTTCGTCTCGTCCCGGTGGTTCGTGGCGACGCTCTTCGTCCTCATCACCTTCGCCGACCTGGTGACCACCGGGGGGCAGTCGCTCGGGGCGCTCTTCTCCGTCATCCCCGTGCTCGTCGCGGTGAACGGCCCGCGGCGGGCCGTCGTCTCCGCCGGGGTGCTCGGGGTGGTGCTGGCCGCGCTGCTCAGCTGGTACAACGGCGATGTCGGCCACGCCCAGTTCTTCGCCCGGTTCATCGCCGTCGTCGGCGCCACCGGGCTCGGGCTCGTCGTGCAGACCGAGCGGGTCGACCGCGAGACGCGGCTCGCGCGGGCGCAGCGGATCGCGGACGTGGTGCAGCGGGCGCTGCTGCCGGTGCCGTCCCGTCAGGTGGGCCCCTTCGCCGTCGCCGCGAGCTACGCGTCCGCCGCGCACGACGCGCAGGTCGGCGGCGACCTGTACGACGTCGTGGACGCCGGCTCCGGGCTGCGGGCGGTGATCGGTGACGTACGCGGCAAGGGGCTGCCCGCCGTGCGCGTCAGCGGACGTGCGCTCGGGGTCTTCCGCGCCGTCGCGCACGACGAGCGGGATCTGCCGCTGATCGCCCAACGGATGGAGCACAGCGTGCTGCGGGAGGCGGGGACGGAGGACTTCGTCACCGTGCTGCTCGTCGAGGTCACCACGGGAGGCCGCTGCACCCTCCTGTCGTACGGGCACCCCCCGCCCCTGGTCCGCAACGTCGCGGGCGAGGTGCGCGAGGCACCCGTCGCCGCCCACCCCCCGCTGGGCCTGGGCCTGCTTCGCGCCTACGTCCCCGAAGACGGTGCGGAACCCGACGCCGGGCAGGACTCCGGTGTCGTCCCCGCCACCGACCCCGTGATCGACCCCCTCGCGGCCCCGCTCCCCGGCGCCCCCGCGCGCACCACCGAGCTGGTCCTCGCCCCCGGCGACGAACTGCTCCTCGTCACCGACGGCGTCCTGGAAGCCCGTAACTCCGCCGGTGAGTTCTACCCGCTGGCCCCCCGCTACGCCGCCTGCCCGGGCCCCGGTGCCCCGCCCGCGGAGGTGCTCGCCGCGCTCAACGCCGACGTGCGCGACTACTGCGGCGGCGAACCCGACGACGACCTGGCGCTCGTCCTGCTGCGCTACACCCCGCCGCTGCCGGGCGAGCGCTCCTCCTCCGGCGCCGTCTCGCCCCGCTGAGCCGGCAGCCGCGGCACCTCGGCCGCACCCGCTTCCGCCTCCGCGCCCGCTTCCGACCCGGTGACCGCCCCGGCGCCCGACCCGGCTTCACCGGGCCCGTTCCCGGCCGTCCCCGCGGCGTCCCCGCCGTCCAGCGGCGGAGTCCGCTCCTCCTGCCGTGCAGCCTGCCGTGCCGCCCGCCACTTCGTCACCCGCAGCGCGATCGGCTCCGTGTACCGCGCCGCCAGCGGCCCGGCGATCACCAGCACCAGCACGTACGCCGTCGCCAGCGGCCCCAGCTCCGGCTCGATGCCGGCGGTGACCGCGAGCCCCGCGATGACGATGGAGAACTCGCCCCGCGCGACCAGCGTGCCGCCCGCCCGCCAGCGGCCCTTCGCCGAGATCCCGGCGCGCTTCGCCGCCCAGTACCCCGTCGCGACCTTCGTCAGCGCCGTCACGGCCGCCAGCGCCAGCGCCGGCAGGATCACCGGCGGGATCGACTGCGGATCCGTGTGCAGGCCGAAGAAGACGAAGAACACCGCGGCGAAGAGGTCCCGCAGCGGACTGAGCAGGTTGTGCGCGCCCTCGGCGACCTCGCCCGACAGGGCGATGCCCACCAGGAACGCGCCCACCGCCGCCGACACCTGGAGCTGCTGCGCGAGGCCGGCGACCAGCAGCGTCAGCCCCAGGACGACGAGCAGCAGCTTCTCGGGGTCGTCGCTGGAGACGAAGCGGGAGATCAGCCGCCCGTAGCGGACGGCGACGAACAGCACCGCGCCCGCCACGCCCAGCGCGACGGCCAGCGTGGCGCTGCCCTGCGCGATGCCGACGCCGGCGACCAGCGCGGTGACGATCGGCAGGTACACCGCCATCGCCAGGTCCTCCAGGACCAGCACGCTGAGGATCACCGGCGTCTCGCGGTTGCCCAGCCGGCCGAGGTCGCCGAGGACCTTGGCGATGACGCCGGAGGAGGAGATCCAGGTGACGCCGGCCAGCACCACGGCGGCGACGCCGCCCCAGCCGAGCAGCAGCGCCATGACCGCGCCCGGCAGGGCGTTGAGCGTGAAGTCGACGAGCCCGGCCGGGTACTGGGTCTTGAGGTTCGAGACCAGGTCGCTGGCCGTGTACTCCAGGCCGAGCATGAGCAGCAGCAGGATGACGCCGATCTCGGCGCCGATCGCCACGAAGTCCTCGCTGGCGCCCAGCGGCAGCAGCCCGCCCTCGCCGAAGGCGAGCCCGGCCAGCAGGTACAGGGGGATGGGGGAGAACTGGAAGCGGCCCGCGAGCCGCCCGAGCAGACCGAGTCCGAGGATGATGGCGCCGAACTCGATGAGGAAGATTGCGGAGGAATGCAAGCGCTCACTCCCGCCCGAGCAGCGCCGCGGCTGCCTCGATGCCTTCGCGGGTGCCGATCACGATGAGCGTGTCGCCGCCGGCGAACCGGAAGTCCGGAGTGGGGGAGGGGATGGCTTCCGCGCGCCGCAGCACGGCCACGATCGACGCCCCGGTCTCGGTACGCATCCGGGTCTCGCCCAGCACCCGGCCGTTCCAGTACGAGGTGGCGGACAGCTCGACGCGCTCGGCGACCAGCCCCAGATCGGTGGTGTGCAGGAGGTTCTGGCTGTGGTGCGACGGCATCAGCGCGTCGATCAGCGCCGCCGTCTCGGGGCCGGTCAGATGCAGGGACTGCGCGCAGGCGTCCGGGTCGTCGGTGCGGTAGACGTTGATCGACCGGGTGCCGTCCCGGTGGGCGATCACCGACAGGTGCTTCTTGTCCGCACGCGTGGTGAGGTCGTATTTCACGCCGATCCCCGGCAGCGGCGTGGTGCTCATCCTTGGAGCAGGCACGGCCCGTCCCCTTTCCGGCTTCGCTGGATGTCGCGCCGTCGCGGCCCCGGGCTCGGTCAGCCGATCCCTCCGCGCGGCGCAGCGGATATCGTGCCATCCGGATGTACGGCGGGAACATGGGTGTCAGCACGGATGGACAGCCCGGCCCCGGCCGGGACACCATCGGGGCCGGGACGGTCGTCTTCTCCGCCGGTCGCACCGGTCAGGCCCGGTCCCGCCGGCCGCCTCCACCGTACCCAGGGGGAATCCGCGAATGAACCGAGCGGCCCAGGCCCGCGTCCTGCTCGCCGACGACCACGCGCTCGTACGCCGCGGGATCCGGCTCATCCTGGACGCCGAGCCCGACCTGACCGTCGCCGCCGAGGCGGGCGACGGCGCCGAGGCCGTCGCGCTGGCGCAGGACCGGGCGGTGCCCGTGGACCTGGCGATCCTGGACGTCGCGATGCCGCGGCTGACGGGTCTGCAGGCGGCACGCGAGCTGTCCCGCGTCCTGCCTGGGCTGCCGTTGCTCATCCTGACGATGCACGACAACGAGCAGTACTTCTTCGAGGCGCTGAAGGCCGGCGCCGCCGGCTACGTGCCGAAGTCCGTCGCCGACCGGGACCTCGTCGAGGCGTGCCGGGCCGCGCTGCGCGACGAGCCGTTCATCTACCCGGGCGCGGAGACGGCCCTCGTCCGCCGCTGCCTTGAGCGCGCCCGGCCGGGCGACCCGCTGCCGGCCCGGCCGGTCACGGAGCGGAAGGAGGAGATCCTGAAGCTCGTCGCCGAGGGGCACACCTCGAAAGAGATCGCGGACCTGCTGATCATCAGCGCGAAGACCGTGGAGCGGCACCGGGCCAACCTGCTGCGGAAGCTGGGGCTGCGCGACCGCCTGGAGCTGACCCGGTACGCGATCCGCGCGGGCCTGGTCGAGCCCTGACACCGCGCCCGGCGGGCGCGGCTGCCGGCTTGCCGGCGGGCCGGAACGCCGGCGCGGCAACGGACCGGCGGGCCCGTGACCGTACGCGGGAAGACGGCGGGGTACGGCCCGTGGCCGCACCCCGCCGTCCTCCGGTTCCTCCGGTTCCCCCTGGCCCAGGCAGCCGGCTCAGTGAGCCCCGTGGGCAGCCGCCCGCACCGGCTCCCCCGACGTCAGCGCCGCCGCGGCCACCGCCGACACCGCCGCCGCGACGGCCGCCACCGTGAACCCGTCGGTGAACCCGTCCAGCGTGCTGCCGACGAGGCTCGCCGCCGCCACGCTGGAGACCACCGCGGCACCCAGCGAGGCGCCGAACTCGTGGAACGTGCTCACGATGCCGGAGGCGATCCCCGCCTCGTGCGGTGCCACCTGCCCCAGCGCCGTCGCCGAGGCGACCACGAACATCGCGCCAGTGCCCAGCGCGGAGACGGTCACCCCGATCTCGACCGTGACCGGCCGCAGGGAGACCGCGGGCACCGCGAGCCCGGCCGCCGCGGCGGTCAGCGCCGCGATGGCGGGCGCCCGCGCGCCCGTCCGGCCGATCAGCCGGCCCGTCACGTGCGCCCCGGCCATGGCCGCGACCGCGACGGGCAGGAACAGCAGCCCGGTGTGCAGCGGCCCGTAGTCGCGGGCGTGCTGGTAGTAGAACGTGCCCAGGAAGAACACCGCCACCATCAGCGCCGTCGCCATCAGGATGAGGAACGCGCCGGTGGCCACCGGCCGCCGGGCCAGCAGCCGCACGTCCATCAGCGGGCTGCGGGCGCGCCGCTGCCAGACGGTGAACAGCAGATAGCCGAGGGCCGCGAGCAGGACGAGCCCGGTGGTACGGGCCGTGAGCCAGCCGCGTTCGCCGGCGTCGATGAGGCCGTAGATCAGCGTCGCCGTCGACGCGGTCACCAGGGCCGCGCCGAGCAGGTCCACCCGCGGCCGGGCGGCGGGGGCCGGGCGCGCCGGCAGCAGCACCGCGAGCACGACGGCGATGACGAGCCCGATGGGCACGTTGACGTAGAAGACCCAGGGCCATCCGGGGCCCGCGGTCAGCAGGCCGCCGACGAGGACGCCGAGCGCCGCGCCGCCGCCGCCGAGCGCGGACCAGACGCCCAGGGCCTTGTTCCGCTCCTCGCCCGCGAAGAGCGTGACCACCAGCGACAGTGCCGCGGGCGACATCATCGCCGCGCCCACGCCCTGCGCGACGCGCCCGCCGACCAGCGTGCCGCCGGACTCGGCGAGCCCGGTGGCCAGGGACGCGGCGGTGAAGACCAGCAGCCCGGCGAGCACCACGCGCTTGGGGCCGATCAGGTCCACGATCCGCCCGCCGAGCAGCATCAGCCCGCCGAACGTCAGCGTGTACGCGCTGACCGTCCACGTCAGCGCCGCCCGGCCGAGCCCGAGGTCGGCGCCGATGTGGGGGAGCGCGATGGCCACCACCGTGACGTCGAGGATCAGCATGAGCTGGGCGATCCCGAGGAAGCCGAGGATGCGCCAGCGGGCGGGGTGCCGCCCTTCTTCGGTCGTGTGCCCGACGTCGTGTGCAGTCATCAGTGCCCTCCGGTATCTCGTACTCTGATGTACGAGTTCCTAACCGGCACTGTAACGCAAACATTCCCGTACGAGTTAGGCTGGCGGGCATGACCGCCTCCTCCGGCGCCCGAGCGCGCCCGCGCCGCCGGGCCGACGCCGAGCGCAGCATCGCCCGCATCGTCGCCGCCGCCCGGGCGGAGCTGTGCTCCGACCCCGGCGCGACCACCGACGACATCGCCAAGGCGGCGGGCGTGGGGCGGATGACGCTCTACGGGCACTTCAAGACCCGGGCCGACCTGGTCGACGCCGCGCTCGAGGACGCGGTGGCGGAGGGCGACCGCACGCTGGCGGCCGTGGATCTGGCGGGCGACGCGTACGAGGCGATGCGCCGGCTGCTGGTCTCCAGTTGGGCGCTGGTCGCCGAGTCGGGGGCGCTGCTGACCGCCGCCCAGGGCGTCCTGCCGGCGGGGCGGGTGCGGGAGATGCACGCCGGGCCGGCCGAGCGTGTGGACGAACTCGTCCGCCGCGGTCAGGACCAGGGAGTCTTCCGCACCGACATGCCGACCGACTGGCTCGTCGGCGTCGTGCAGCACATCCTGCACGGCGCCGCGGAGGACAGCCGCGCCGGCCGGCTTCAACTGGCGCCGGACGAGGTCTCCGACGTGGTCACGAAGTCGGTGCTGGCGGTGCTGGCGACACCGCCCGCGCCCGGCCCGTAGCCGGCGAAGACCCCGCCCGGCCGCTGTAGTCCTAGCTGTTGAGGCCGAAGAACACGATGGCGCGTTCAGCCATCCCGGACGTCGGCAGCGAGTGGCCCACGCCCTGCACGCTGATCCCCTCCACCGGCGACTGGTCGCCGGTGCCGCCGTAGCGGGTGCGGGTCCAGCCGGACTGCGGGCTGTCGGTCATGGAGGGGGTCTGGCTCAGGCCGTGGACGTTGGTCCACTGCTTGATCTCCTCCTGGAAGTTGGGGTAGCGCAGAGTGGTGTCGTCGGTGCCGTGCCACACCTGCATGCGCGGGTACGGGCCGCTGTAGCCGGGGTACGCGCCGCGCACCAGGTCGCCCCACTGCTGCGCAGTGCGGATGAGCTGGCCGTTGGCGCAGGCGCTGTTCCAGCCGGAGCCGTCGGTGGTGGCGAAGCAACTGTGCGGCACGCCCGAGAACGCCGCGCCCGCCTTGAACACGTCGGGGTAGTTGCCGAGCATGACGTTGGTCATCATCGCGCCGGACGAGGCGCCGGTGACGAACGTCCGGTTCGGGTCGGCCCCGTTGTTGGTGCGCACGTACTCCACCATCGAGCGGATGCCCACCGGGTCGCTGCCGCCGTCGCGGCGCAGCGCCTGCGGCGAGGAGACGTCGAAGCACTGGCCGCTGCGGGTGGCGGACGGGTAGACGACGATGAAGCCGTAGCGGTCGGCGAGCCGGGCGAACTCGGTGCCCGAGTAGAACGCGGGGCCCGAGCCCGTGCAGTAGTGGATCGCCACGAGCACGGCGGGCTGCGGGTCGGCGTTGTCCGGGACGTAGAGGTGCATGCGCAGGTTGCTCGGGTTGTTGCCGAAGTTCGTCACCTCCTGGAGGGTCGCCGCGGACGCCTTCGGCGGTGCGCTGAACGACAGCGCGGCGAGGAGGGCGAGGATGGCGGCGAGCAGCGAGGCGTGCAGCGGGCGCGCCCGGCGGCGGGTGGGGAGTGGTGGAGCTGCGGCTCTGGTGAACATGTCCATGCCCTTTCTAGACTGCGTGCGTGAAGGGTCTGCTGGTGCGGCTTTCGTCGCTGGACGCGGACGCCGCCGCGGCGGTGCGCGTGATCGCCCACTTCCAGGCGCTGTTGAGCGGCGGCGCCGTCGACCGCGAGGTGCTGGTGCGGTCGACCGCCGCGCTGGCGGGCTGCCCGGCGGGTCTTTCGGGACCGGCCGGCGGCGGGGACGGCAGGGTGCTGCGCTTCGGGCCGGACGGCGCGAAGCTGCCCGGCGGGCCCGAGGCGGCGGCCGGTGCGTCCGGCCGGGTGTCGGGGCGGCGCTCGCTGGCCCCCGCGGGCAGCGTGTGGCTCGAACGGGACGGCGGCCCCGGCCCGTTGGACGACCTCGTCCTCGAATGGCTGGCGCTGGCGGCCGGCATGAGCCCGCCGCCCCCGGCCCGGCCGCCGCATGTCGCCGACCCCGCGCTGGTGGAGACCGTGCTCTCCGAACGGGAGGCCGTCGAGGACCGCATGCGCGCCCTGCGGCTGCTCGGCCTCAGCCCCGAACGGCCGCTGCGCGTGGTGGCGGTGGCCGGCGGCCGGGAGACCGACGCGGGGGTGGAGGCCGTCGCGCTGCTGGCGCGGGGCGTACCGGGTGCGACGGTGCGGATCGCGGCGATGGACGCGCTGGCGGCGGTGCTGGTGCAGACGGAGCAGGGCGGCGCGAGCGCGGCGGGGGAGCTGGCGCGGGATCTGTCGTTCGCGGCGGCGGAGCGGGTACGGGGCCTGGGGCGGAACCCGGGCGGGGGCCCGGGGCGGGGCCGGGGGAGCGGGGCGGCGGCGGGCGCAGAGCGGCGCCGGGCGGGGGCGGCGGACGGCGGCCCGGCGGACGGCGGGCACAGCGGGCACGGGCGCCCTGCGGACCCGCGGGATCGCCGGGCGGATCGCGGCGGCGGTCCGGACACCGCCGGGAACGCGGCAGGCGAGGGCGCCCCCGCGCGTCCGCGCGGCGCGCGGTTCGGGGTCGGCGGCGGGGTGGCCCCCGTACGGGCCCACGTCTCCTGGGCGCAGGCCAGGACCGCGCTGCGGTTCGCCGGTGCCGGCGGACCGGGGGAGACCGTGGTCGACCACGACGCGCTGGGGCCGCTGGCGCTGCTCGCCGAGGTGCCCGCCGAGCGGCTGCGCGCGGACCCGGGCGTTCGCGCGCTGACCGCACTCGCCGCGCGCGACGGCGGCGAGTCGAGCATCGCGGCGCTGGACGCGTTCTGCCGCACCGGCTCGCTGCGCCGGGCCGCCGCGGAACTGCACCTGCACCACAGCTCGGTGGCGGCCCGGCTGGCCCGCGCCGAGGCGGCGCTCGGCGGCCGGCTGCGCGAGCCGGACGACCGGCTGCGCGCCCGACTGGTCCTGTACGCCTGGCGGTTGGCGGCGGCGGCCGACGAGTGACGTCGCGTGGTGGGGGTCACGGGCGTCACCGCTGTCATCCCCCGGTGCCGTCCGGCGGCAAGCCGCCGGGCCGGGCGGGCCGCGCGGGCCCGCCGCCTTCGCCCCGCGGGCCCTCCGGCACTCCGCGCGGCAGGCCGCCACGGCGGGCCGGCTCCTGGGCCCGTACTTCGCGTCCGTCCGGCAGCCCGTCCCGGTTCGCGCCGCCCGCGAGCCCGTCCGGGCTCGCGCCGCGCGGGCGCCGGCACCCGCCCGTGGCCGGGCCCGGTGCCGGTACGTCGCGCTCGTCGCCGGGGTGGGCCTGCGCGCCGCCGCTGCCGTCCGGTTCCGAGGTGCGCATGCGGAGGCCCGCGTCCTGCGGTGCGGGCCCGTGTCCCGGCCGGGCCGGGCCCGGCTCCGGTGCGCCGAGGTCGTCGGGGCCGGTCCGCCGGCCCGGTCCCGCGGCGCGTTCGGTCCGTACGGCCCGCGTCCCCTGCTCCGTACGCGCGTCGGCCGCGCCGCCGTCGCGCGAAGCGGTGTGCCCGTCCGCGCCCAGCCCCGCCCGGAGGGCGTCCCGTGCGTCGGTGAGGATCCGCTGGGCCACCGCCGCGTGCGTCACCCCCACCGCGCCGTGGAACGTGCCCGGGTAGAAGTTCAGCCGCACCGGCACCCCCGCCGCCGCCAGCGCCTTCGCGTACGCCGTGGCCTCGTCGCGCAGCGGGTCGAACTCCATCACCGCCACGCACGCCGGCGGCAGCCCCGCCAGGTCGGTTGCGCGGGCCGGTGCCGCGTACGGCGGGACGGCCGGCGAGCCCGGCACGCCGGGACCGAGGTACGCCTGCCAGCTCAGCACGGCGTTGCGGCGGTTCCACACCGGGGTGTCGGTGAACGTCCGGGCGCTGGGCGTGGTGAGCCGGTCGTCCAGCGCCGGGCTCTGCAGGTGCTGGCAGCGGATCGGCGGCCCGCCGCGGTCGCGGGTGAGCAGCGCGAGCCCGGCCGCGAGCCCGGCGCCCGCGCTGTCGCCCCACAGCCCGATCCGGGCCGGGTCCACGCCGAGTTCAGCGGCGTTACCGGCCAGCCACCACAGCCCGGCGCGGCAGTCGTCGAGCGCGGCGGGGTAGGGGTGTTCGGGCGCGAGCCGGTAGCCGGCGGCGACGACCACGGCGGGCAGCTCCCGGCAGAACCGCAGGTTGGTGTCGTGGTCGACCTGCGGCGAGCCGAGGACGAAACCGCCGCCGTGCAGCGCGTACACGGCGGGCAGCGGCCTGGTCGCGGCGGCGGGACGGTAGACCCGCAGCGGAACCTGCGGCGCGCCGTCCGCCAGGCCGGGTGCGCACACGTCCCGTACGACGACGCCCGACTCGTCGGCCGCCGGCGCCGCGGCCAGCTCGGCCGCCTGGGCGGCGCGCGCGGCGGCGAGGTCGGAGATGTCGGCCTCGGCCATCAGCGCGACCGCCGCGGCGAGTTCGGGGTCGAGGGCGTAGCGCATGCGCGGGTCCCGTCCGTCGGGGGGCTTACGGGTGCGGGTGCGCTTCGCACGGTGTCACGGGACGGCACCGGCGGACATCAGACACCCGTCGGGAAAGCCGCCGCCCCCGCCCGACAACCGCGCACTCCCGTCGTACACCGGCCGGCAGAGGGCTGTCCGGACGCTCAACCCCGCCCGGGTACGCCCTGTTCGTGATCCGCACCGCGTCCGTACGACCCGTGGTCCACGGGGAAGGTGACCGCTTGCTGCGACCGCGTGAACCCCTCCCGCGCCCGGCCCGGCCGCAGCCGCCGCCCGCCGATCGCACATAGTGGTACGCACCGTACGAATCGAGGAGGCCCCGCCCCGTGTCCCTGTTCTGGCGGATCTTCGTACTCAACGCCCTGGTGCTCGGCACGGCCGCGGGCGTGCTGATGTGGGCGCCCGTGACCGTCTCCGCTTCGGTCCTGCTCACCGAGGCCGTGGTCCTGGTGGCGGGGCTGGCCGTCATGCTCGTGGCCAACGCCGCGCTGCTGCGCGTCGCCCTGGCCCCACTGGAACGCCTCACCGGGCTCATGACCACCGTCGACCTGCTCCGTCCCGGCCAGCGGCTCACCGTCCCGCGCACCGGCGACGTCGCCGAGGTCATCAGCACGTTCAACGCCATGCTCGACCGGCTGGAGGCCGAGCGCGCCGCCAGCACCGGGCGTGCGCTGTCCGCGCAGGAAGCCGAGCGGCGGCGCATCGCGCAGGAGCTGCACGACGAAGTCGGGCAGAGCATGACCACCGTGCTGCTGGAGCTGAAGCGCGCCGGCGAACGCGCACCGGACGCGCTGAGCGCCGACCTGCGCCGGGCACAGGAGACCACCAGGGAGAGCCTGGAGGAGGTGCGCAGGCTGGCCGGGCGGCTGCGGCCCGGGGTGCTGGAGGACCTGGGCCTGGTCAGTGCGCTGACCTCGCTGGGCACGGACCTCGCCGGGCACACCGGCGTGCGCGTCGAGCGCCGCCTCGACGCGGACCTGCCGCCGCTGGACCCGGACGTGGAGCTGGTGCTCTACCGCGTCGCGCAGGCGGCGCTCACGAACGTCGTCCGGCACGCCGCGGCGGACCGGGTGGAGCTGAGCCTTGTGCGCGCCGGCGCCGCGGTGGAGCTGCGCGTCGCGGACGACGGCCGCGGGCTGGGCGCCGCCGGCGAAGGCGCCGGGATCCGCGGCATGCGCGAGCGGGCCCTGCTCATCGGCGCGGCGCTGGACGTGGCACCGGCCCCGGGCGGCGGCACGCAGGTCGTGCTCACCGTGCCGGATGCCGGGCGGGCCCGCGGCGGGGTGGTCCCGGACGGCGGCCCGGATCCCGGCCGGATCGTGCGCTGAGACTTCGCGGCCCGGTGACGCCGCCGCGCGCAGCGGCTGCGCCGCCTCGACGGCGCGCGTGCGTCAGGGGGTCTTCGGGTACGGGACGTCCGCCTGCCCGTCGTGCGCCGTGCCGGCGGGCCCGGGGTGTGAGAGCGCCGCGAGGAGCCGCAGTTTCTCGTCGCTGTCGCTGTCCTTGTCGGGGTAGTTGACGACGAGGATGACGTCGTCGACGGGGAGTTTGTCCCGGTGGAGGCGGAGATCGCCGACGACGGGGTGGTGGACCGTGGTCGTGCCCCCGTCGAGGCTGCGGACGTCGTGGCGGGCCCACAGGGTACGGAACCGCTGGCTGGACAGCGCGAGTTCCCCGACGAGCTCGACGAACCGGGGGTCGTCGACATCGTCCCCGATGGTGGTGCGGAGGGCGGCGACGAAGTCGGCGGTCGCCTTCGCCCAGTCCTGGTGGAAGGCCTCCTCCTCCGGATCGAGGAGGAGGGAACGCAGCCGGTTCTGGCCGGGCCGCAGCCGGGGGGAGAGCGCGACGGCCATGGGGTTGGAGGCCAGGACGTCGAACGCGCGCCCTTCGACGAACGCGGGGATCTGAAGGTGGGCGAGCAGCTCGTGCACCCGCGCCGGTACGTGCTCGGGCCGCCTGCGGCGCGGCGCCCGGGGGCGTGCCGCCGCGAGGCCGAGCAGATACGTCCGTTCGACGTCGTCGAGCCGCAGGACGCGCGCGAGTGACTCAAGGACCTGGGGCGAGGGGTTCTTGTCGCGGCCCCGTTCCAGGCGCAGGTAGTAGTCGGGACTGATGCCGGCGAGCAGGGCCACCTCCTCGCGGCGCAGGCCGGGCACGCGGCGGTTGCCGCCGGGCGGAAGCCCCGCCTGTGCCGGGGAGACCAGCTCGCGCCGGGCACGGAGGTAGCTGCCGAGCCGGTTGCCGGATTCCTCGTCCTTCATGCCGACAACGGTAGTGCGGTGCGCGTGTCTCAGCGGGGGCCCTGCGAGGACCAGGGAAGACGGGGGCCCTGCCGCGCCCGGCGAAGGCCGCCGAGACTGCGGAGACACCGCTGCGGAAGCGGCAGCGGACCGCACCGGCTGCGCCGGGCCGGCACGCCGTCGGCGCCCTGGATCGAAGGGAAGTTCTCGTGGATCTCTCCAACCGCACGGTTCTCATCGTCGGCGGAACCTCGGGCATCGGGCGGGAGCTTGCCCGCCGGTTCACCGCGGCGGGCAGCACCGTGGCCGTTGGCGGACGCAGCCCGGACGCGCTCTCCGCACTCGCCGGGGAAGGGTTCGGCACGTTCGCTGTCGACGTCACGGACGGCGCCTCGTGTACGTCCTTCCGCGACGCCGTGCTCGCCCGGTACCCCGGGCTGGACACCGTGGTGACCATGTCGGGGGTGATGTTCCAGGAAGACCTGCGCGACCCCGCGCACTTCGAGCTGACGCAGACGACGATCGACACCAACCTGCTCGGCACCATCCGCGTCATCGACGCCTTCACCCCCCACCTGCTCCGGCGGGGCGCCGGCACCTTCATCACCGTCACCTCCGGAATCGCCTTCCTGCCGTTCCCGCCGATGCCCGGCTACGCCGCCTCGAAGGCCGCGGTGCACGCGTACTCGGAGGCCCTGCGCGCGCAGCTCGACGGCACCGGCGTCAGCGTCGTCGAACTCGTCCCCCCGGCCGTCGCCACCGCAGGCCAGGAGAAGGTGAACCCGCACGCGCTGCCGCTCGACGACTTCGCCACCGAGGTCATGCACCTGCTCGCGGAGGACCCCACCCCGCGCGAAGTCCTCGTGCGGGGCGTCCTGATGCACCGCTGGGCCGAGCGCGACGGCACCTACGACGACCTCGTCGCCCAGCGCTCCCGTGCGCTGGCCAGGCTCCCCGGCCGCGAAGGCTGACGCCCTGCCGCCGCCCGGCGGCCTCCTGGCTTTCCTCGCCCCCCGGCAGCGACGCCATCCGGACACGGACCCCGCCACCGCGCCCGTCGCGCCGGCCGCGAACCACCTCGGACGGCGAGATCATGGCCGGGCGCGAACTCAGCCGCACCCGCCTACGCGAGCGGGGCCCGCGCGCCAAGCTACAGCAGAAGAACACCCCGTCCGCGAAACGGCGCCTGAAGAGACGCAGGCGCAAAGAGGCACGGCGGGCCAAAGACATCAACCACGTTCCTCGCCGCCCCGTCGCTGGCGCTGCTGGGCCTCGCGGCCTCGCTGCGCTGGACGGCTTCGCTGCTGCTCCTCGTCCCGCCGCCGGTGGCGCTCGTCGCGTCCGCCGCGGCGGCGACGGCCCTGGTGCACCACGGCGCGCCCGCCGGCGGGGGAGGGGAGGGGCGGCAGGGCTGACGCGCGTGCGGTGCCGTCAGTCCTCGTGGCGCGCGATGCGCTCGTCGTTGAGTACGTTCACGGCGCCGCGCGCGTCGCCGATCGTGGCGTAGTCGACGGCCACCAGGTTCACCGGCCGGCCGCGTGCCCGCTCGCACTCGTGGGCCCGGTCGAGCACGAAGTCACGGGCGTTGATCCGGCCGGCGTCCAGGCGGCTGCCGCCGCTGTTGGTGATGAAGTGGTTCATGAGGAAGAGCTGCCTGTCCGTGCCGCCGCGGTTCGGTGCGCACGTCATGTCGTCGGGCGTCCGGAACGCGAACGGGGTCTCCATGCCGTACCGGTAGAAGTTGCGGTACCAGGGCGCCGGGCCGTCCGCCTTCTCCGCGAACACCACCAGGCGCCGGTCCTCGTCGATCATCTCGCCGAGCGTCGGCCACGGCTTGTCCGGGTCGTCGTCCGGCGTGAACACCATGTCGGTCAGCCCGGCGTGGCGCATCTGGGTGCGGGTGTCGGCACCGGTGATGCCGTCCTGGATCACGAGCGTGACTATGTCGGAGGGGTGCTGCTCCAGCCAGTCGCCGATCTTCTCCAGCTCCGGGACCAGGGGCAGCGCGCCGCCGCGGCAGACGGCGTGGCACAGCCAGGTGCCCGTGCGGGGCGGGTCGACAGTGTTGAGCACCGAGCGGATCTGCCGCTGCATGGCCGGGGTGAAGTCCGACTCCGCCAGCCGCTCGGTGATCTCCGGCGGCGTCTCCCAGCGGTGGGTGTCGAGGAGCAGGGCGCGCACGCCGCCGTTGAGCTGGCCGGTGATCGACGGGTCCTGGAGCGGGGCGATGAACCGGTCCTGGGAGGTGGCCATCGCGTTGTGCGAGGCGAGCTGGGCGACCTCGTCGTAGCGCAGCTCGCACAGCTCCTCGCGGCCGTTGCAGCGGCGGTCGTCCTCGCCGCCGAAGGCATGCGGCACGAAGACGGCGCCGGCCAGCGCGGCGACGACGACGCCGACCGCGCCCCAGCGGTAGCGCGGCGGCAGGGGCTGCGTGGGTCCGGCGGGGGCGGGCTGCCCGGCGGCGGGTTCTCCGGCCTCCGGCTCTGCGGCCCCGGGCGCTGCGGCCTCCGGCTCTCCAGTCTCCGGTTCCCCGGTCTCTGGCCCTGCGGTCTCCGATTCGCCGGCCAGCGCCTCTCCGGTCTCCGCCTCTCCGACCCGCGGCTTTGCGGTCTCCGGTTCGCCGGCCTCTGGGGTTCCGGTGGCCTCGGCGTCTCCGGCCTTCGGTGCGCCCGCCGCCGGCACCGCAGTCCCCTCCCCGGCCCTCTCCCCGGCCGCCGCCGCGGGCGCCCCGGCTCCAGCCCCGGCCGCCGCGGCGGCCCTCGCCGCGGCGAGCGCGGTCGCCCGGCGGTGCCACAGCCACCCGCCGGCGGCCAGCAGCACCCCCGCCGCCAGCGGCGCGGCGGCCGTCGTCAGTGCGGCCGTATAGAGCTGGTCCAGCGCCGTGCGCTGGACGTCGTCCAGCAGCCGGGCCGCGGAGGGCGGCCAGTTCCGCGGCGCGGCGGCGACGCTGGTGCCGAACCTGTCGCGCGCCACCAGCGCCAGCGCGAACGTCAGCGCGCCTCCGCACGCCAGCGCCCCGCCGATGCGCAGCAGGCGCCGGCCGGGGGCGCGGGGCCCGTAGCGCCAGAGGACGGCCAGCGAGGCGAGCCCGAGCAGTACGGCGCCGGTCTGCACCCAGCCGAGCCCCAGCCGGGTGAAGGAGCGCGCCTCGCGCACCGGGCGCAGCCCGTCCCTGCCGCCGTCGTCGAACTCGGCCGCCAGGTCCCAGGACACCCCGTCCGCCGTGTTCCGCAGCGCCGACGCGGCGCTCTCCTCCCGCTCGGAGAAGAGCGCGGGCCCGACCTCCGCGAGCGCCGTGGCCAGGTCGCCGGCGCCGAGCGCGGCCAGCAGCCGCGGGCGCAGCTCCGCCCGCTCGTCCGCGGGCACGGCCCGCAGCACCGTGTCGGTGGCGGCTTTCACCTGCCCCTCGGTGAGGTCGAGCGTCGGCAGCCCCGCGGGGCGCTCGCCGTCCCCGATCCGGTTCACGGCCTCGCCCAGGTCGGACTGGAACGCGGCGTAGTCGGGGGCGGGCTTGTCCTGGAGGTTCGCGACGACGTCGGCGAAGTGGACGTTGCCCACGGCGCCGAGGTTGTCGAGCACCGGCCGCAGGTCGATCTCCAGGGTCAGCTCGTCCTTCTCACCGCGCAGGTAGGCCACCGCGTCCCCGATGGCGCCCTCGGCCAGGGCCCGTGCGGTGGTCGGCGGCAGGACCGTCTTCAGGTTGGAGGTGACGACGGACTCGGGGACGGGCAGCCGGGCCAGCAGGTCGCGGGTGATGCCGGACGCCTCGGGGTCCACCAGCACCTGGTCGTAGAGCCGGTCGTAGGCGTGCTCCCGGTCGAGCGCGGCGCGGTAGAAGCCCGCGTCGGCGACGGTGGAACGGGCCGTACTGGCGATGACGAGCACCGCGGTGGCGAGCGCCGCGACCACGAAGGCGAGCCACCGCAGGACGGCGGCGTCCCGCGGCGGCGCGGCCTCGCCGACCCGCCGTACCGTACGGGCGAGCCGGGCTCTGAGCTTGTCGAACGGGGTCATACGCGCTTCCCTGCCTGCTGGTGCCCCCCGAGCCTAGGGGCTGCGCGCGGGAGACGCCCAGGGCCGTCAGCCGCGCCCGCCGCCGGGCGCGGCCCGGGTCAGGCGGGGGTGAGGAAGTCGCGCGGGGACAGCGCCCTGGCCACGATGCGGGTGTCGCCGATCCAGCCGTAGTAGCCCTGCTCGTACTTCTCGTCGAACTGCGTGGCGCCGATGACGAACGGCTTGCCGAGGGTGGCGATGCCGGTCGAGGGCTGGGTGGGGTTGCGGGCGATCTTCGAGCCGTCCACGTACACGAGCGTGCGCTGGCCGTCGTTGACGACGGCCACATGCATCCAGCGCCCCACCGGCAGCGTGTGGCTCCACGAGGTGGGGTCGGCGTCCTGGCGGTGCGCGTAGACGACGAACTGCAGGAAGCGCTCGGGCGAGAGGTTCAGGCTGCAGGTCGGCTCCAGGGGTGACCAGCCGGTGGTCTTGCCCGCGTCGCCGTTGCGGCCCTCCCAGCTCAGGATGCCCATCCAGGCGTGGTCGCCCTCGAAGGGCTCCGGCAGCTTCAGGTAGGTCTCGATCGTGTAGCCGGAGGTGAACTTCTCGCTGTTGAGCGGCGCGTCTGCCGCGGTGGTCAGGATCGCGCCGCGGTTCGGGCTCTTGCCGCCGTCGAAGCGCAGGCTGGCGTGCGCCGGCTGCCCTTCGTGGTGCCCGTCCGACCAGGTCAGCACGCTCGGCTCGCTGTCGTGCAGGCGGCGTACGGTCAGATCGTTGCCGTTGCCGCTGAGGTCCCTGGCGCGTATCCCGTCGGCGACGGGCTCGCCGTCCCGGCCGGCGGCGGCCAGGCCCTCGGAGTCGAAGCGCCAGTACGCGACCGTGCCGCGCGGCAGCACCGCGGCTGCCGGCCGCGGCCGTGGCGGTACGACGGGCGCGAAGCCGGCGAACCGCTCCCTGAAGCCGATCTCCAGCGAGAAGCGGTCGGTGGGTCCGGTCAGTTCGATGGTCTCCGCCGCCAGCAGCGACCGGCGCTCGGGGTCGCGGGCCAGGAACCACGGCGAGAAGGTCTCCACGTCGATCACGCCGCGGGCCAGGTCGAACCCGTACAGGCGGATCATCGCGGCGCCGCCGTAGTAGCGGTCCTGGTAGTTGGTGATGTGCACGTGGACGTCGTTGCCCGCGTCGTTGGTCAGCACGGTGCGCCCCGGCGGCCAGTAGTGGCCGCCCAGCGCCAGGAAGATCTGGTCGTTGCCGCGGATCAGCTTGTCCCACAGCCGCTGCCCGTGGTCGGACAGTTGCGCCGCGCCGTCGTCCTCCGCCCAGGCGAGGTCGTGCGTGGTGAGGATCGCGGGCAGCTCGGGGAACCGGTCGAGGACGCCCTGCGCCCACTGGAGCCCGTGGTCGGAGATCCGCCAGTCGAGCGCCAGCACCAGCCACTCGCGACCGCCGCTGCGCAGCACGTGGCAGGTGTTGTAGCCGTCGTCGGAGGAGCCGCGGAACGTCGGCATGCGGCGGTAGCGCTCCGGGCCGAAGGCGTCGAGGTACGCGCTGTCGCCCCGCTGGTCGTCCTTCGAGCCGTCGATGTCGTGGTTGCCCGCGAGCACGCTGTACGGGACCGCCCCGTGGATGGTGCGGAAGGTGGCGGCGGCGAGCTGGATCTCGTCGGCCGTGCCGTGCTCGGTGACGTCGCCGAGGTGCGTCATGAAGGCGATGTTCGCCTCGCTGCGCTCGTCGACCAGGTACCGGAACGTCGCGCGCAGCGGCTCCGGGTCGGCGCTGTCGGCGTCGAAGAGGTACTGCGTGTCCGGCAGCACCGCCAGCGTGAAGCGCGGGCTCTCGGAGTCGTACTCCTGCCCCTCGCCGGCTGCCGCCCCCGGTGCGGAGGCCCCTCCGGCCGCCGCCGCGGGGTCCGCCGCCAGCGCCGCCACCGCGCCGGCTGCCGGCACGGCGACGGCGGTCTGCAGCAGTGCGCGTCTGTCGAGGCGGGTGCGCTGCCCGCCGCGGTCCTCTTTCTCTGTTCTCTCAGTCCGGTCCACGGGAACTCCGTCCACGAGACGTGCTGTCAGCCGCACTGTGCTGATCAGCCGTGGCCGCGGGATGGCACGGACCTGAACGACGCCTGTTCATCGCCGTACCAGAACCGTCCCGGACAGAACTGATCGTGTCGTGGTCAGGTCGCGATCAGCGTGAACTCCACCTCGGGCACGGTCCGTCCGGTACGGACGTCGCTGAGCGCGGCGCCCCACTGCGTGAACTCCGGCGTCTTGTCGCGATAGCCGCGGTTCCCGCGCAGCGTGATCCGCTTCGAGTCGCGCACCCCGACCGCGTACGGGTACGGGCCCTGCACGGTGGCGACGCGGAAGAGCACCGAGTTCGCGAGCAGGATGTCNCNNGAGCGCNCNNNCTCCACCGCCTGCGAGCGCCAGCCGTAGATGTGGTCCTCGGTCTGCAGGCCGAGGAACGACCAGTCGCGGACGCGGCGCAGCACCACCTCGCGCGTCTCGTGGTGTTCGACGGACACCTCGTACAACCGGGCGGGCACGTCCGTGTCCTCGACCAGCAGCCCGTTCTCCGCCCAGCCGTTGATGCTCCACACGTTGGCGAGCGCGCCGCCCCCGCCGCGCACCCAGATGCCGTACTTGTGCGCGCCGCGGTAGGAGTAGCCGGGGTCGCCCGACTGCACGTCCTCCGGGTGCCACTTGACGAACTGCGTGACCACGTCCGCCAGATACGAACCGGTGCCGGACTGCCACAGCAGGTTCACCGAGCCGGGCGTCTGCCGTGCGGTGTCCAGGCCGAGCCCGCTGACGGTGTTGACGCCGCCGTGCGGGGTGGCGAGCAGGGCGCGCGGCGCGTCCGGGTCGGCGAAGTGCGGGTGGCCGTCGGCGGCGAGCAGCCAGGTCTGCCGCGGGTGCAGCCCGATCAGTCTGGTCCGGGCGCGCAACTTCAGGGTGTCGGTGAGCAGGTACCGCCCGATGGGCACGAACACCGTCTCGTGCCGGTCGACCGCGGCCTGGAAGACGTCGAGGTCGTCCTCGCCGGCGCCGATCGTCCGGCCCATCTCCGCGGCCACGTCGGCGACGCTGACCCAGGTGTGCACCGGGGGCGGCGGGGGCGTGTCGGCGCGCAGCCTGGCGCGGATCAGATCGTCGGGCGCGTGGCGGGCGATGTCCACGTGCACGCCTTCGCGCCGCGACTCCCGCGGGCCGAGCGCGTTCTCGACGCGCAGCCCGTACGTCAGCTCCCGGACCAGGCCGGACGGCAGCGGGCCGCGGGTGCGCGCGCCGCTCCGCGCGAGGAGCAGCAGGTCGCGGGTGCCGGTGGCGGTGCAGTCGAGCAGGGTGAGCTGGTTGCTGCGCCGGATGAGCTCGTCGTCGGCGCCGGGCAGCGAGGCGCTGTCGTCGAGTACGGCGACGGCGTCGCTCACGCCGTCGAAGTGGCAGTCCTGGACGTAGAGGTGCTGCCACTGGTCCTGCGCCGACTCGAACGCCCGCGGCGTACCCGAGAACGCGGTCCGTACGACGACGAGCTTGGCGTCATTGAACATCGACACCGCCGCCCGGCGCTGCCCCTCGAACCGGCAGTCCAGCAGCGTCGTCTGCCAGCCCGCGGAGGCGGCGTACGCGTGCAGCCCGACCTCGCCGCCGCGCACCCGCACGCGGTGGATCAGGTTCGCGTTGTGGTCGATGCCCGCGCGGCTGTCGCCCGCGTCGATGTCGAGGTCCTGGAGCAGGCACAACTGCGCGCCGCCGAAGCGCACGGCGATCGCGTCCGGGTTGCCGGGGCCGAGGCGGATGTCGAGGTTGACCAGACCCGATCCGAAGGTGTCGTTGTTCGCGTACGACACGGGCCCGCCGACCGGCCGCCGCCGGAAGGAGAACACGTCGCGGGCCGTACCCGTGGCGTACCCGGGGGTGGCCGCGCCGAGCACGAACACCGGCCGGCGCGCGCCGAACCCGACGACGCGCACCGAGTCGTGCACGTCGACGGGCGCGGTCAGCCGGTACGTACCCGGTGGGACGAGGACGACGCCGCCGCCGTCGCCGTACGGGAAGTCGCGGGCGCCGCCGAGGATGTCGCCGAGCTTGTTGGCGATGCCCCGGCGGGACGCCTCGTCGACGGCGGCCTGGAGCGCCGCGGTGTCGTCGCCGGCGCCGTCGCCGTGGACGGCGAAGCCTGGCCCGCCGAGCAGCACGGCGCCCGGGTCCGGCGGGCGGGCGGTGTACGACGAGCCGAAGCGGGCCGGGTCCCACGACGGCTCGCCGGACGGTGCGGCGAAGGCGGCGGCTCCGGTGGCCGCTCCGGTGGCGGTTCCGGTGGCGACGGCACCGAAGGCGAGCGCCGTGCTGCCGGCGGTGGCGCCGCGCAGCACGCTGCGGCGGCTCATGGCGGATGAGGACATGGCGGCTCCTGCGGCAGGAGGGAACGTACGGGAAAGGAAGGTCACTTCAGACCGGAGTGCGCGAGGCCCTCCACGAACTGGCGCTGCGCGAAGACGAACACGGCCAGCACCGGCAGCGCCGTCAGCGACGCCGCGGCGAGTTGCACGTCCCACATCGGGCCGCCGTAGTTGTCGGTGAACTGCGTCAGTGCCTGCGGCAGCGTGAACTTCTCCGGGGTGGACAGGTACACGATGGGCTCCAGATACAGGTTCCAGCTGTGCAGGAACGTGAAGATCCCCACCGCCGCCAGGGCCGGCCGGGCCAGCGGCAGCGCGATGCGCCAGTAGATCGCGAAGCGGCCCAGGCCGTCCATCCGGGCGGCCTCCTCCAGCTCGGCCGGCAGCGTGATGAAGAACTGCCGCATGATGAACGTCGCCAGCACGCTCGGCGCCCCGAGGACCGGCACCAGGACCAGCGGCCAGTGCGTGTCCGTCATCCCCCAGTCGTTGAACATCTGGAACAGCGGCACGATGGTGACCTCGCTGGGGATCAGCAGGCCGGTGAGCACCACCAGGAACAGCGCGTTCTGGCCGCGGAAGCGGATGCGCGCGAAGGCGTAGCCGGCCATCGACGACACCGCGAGCGTGCCGATGGTCACCGCGACCGCGATGTACATGCTGTTCCAGTACTGCTGCGCGAACGGCTGGAGGTCGAAGACCCGCTCGTACGCGCCGAACCCGGGGCTCTCGGGCAGCAGCGACGGCGGGAACGCGAAGATCTCGCTGGCCGGCTTCAGCGACGAGGTGACCATCCACCACGTCGGGAAGACGAACGGGACGAGGAGCACCAGCAGCACCCCGTAGAGCACGAGTCTGGCGCGCCGGGTCGGCTTATGACTCATGGAAGACCCACTTCTTGCGCATCTGCCACTGCACGACGGTCAGCACGAGCACGATGAGGAAGAGCAGTACGGAGAGCGTCGCGCCGTAGCCGAAGTGGTGGAACTCGAACGCCTGCTGGTAGAGGTAGTAGACGAGAACCGTGGTGGAGTTGCCGGGGCCGCCCTGGGTGAGCACGGCGATCTGGGCGAACACCTGGAGCGAGCCGACCACCGTGATGATCGACGTGAGCAGGATCGTCGGGCTGATCAGCGGCACGGTGATCCGCAGGAACTGCCGACAGCGCCCGGCGCCGTCCACGGTGGCGGCCTCGTACAGCTCCCGGGGCACGCCCTGCAGCGCGGCCAGGAACAGCACCATGTTCAGGCCCACGTTCTTGAAGACCTGCACGACGATCACCGAGATCATCGACGACGTCTCGCCGCGCAGCCAGTTGGGTCCTTCGATGCCGACCAGGTCGAGCCCGGCGTTGATGCCGCCGTTCTTCTGCAGCAGGAAGCCCCACACGATCGTCCAGGCGACCAGCGAGACCACGACGGGCGAGAAGAACAGGGTGCGGAAGACGGTGTTGCCGCGCAGCTTCTGGTTGAGCAGCACCGCCAGCGCCAGCGCCAGGCTGAGGTTCAGCACCACCAGGCCGACGGAGAAGAACGCGGTGGCGCGCAGCACGCCGGGCAGCTTGGGGTCGTCGGCCAGCGCCCGGTAGTTGTCCGCGCCCACCCCGTGGAAGCTGCCGGCCAGCACGTTCCACTCGTGGAAGCTGTACCAGAAGACCAGGCCGAGGGGGATCAGGACGAACAGGACACTGCCCAGTAGCTGCGGGGCGATGAACAGGTAGCCGGCCATCTGGTCCCGGCGGCGGGCGGTCCAGAAGGGCCGCCGGGAGCCGTCCCCGCCGGGGCGCGGGGGAGCGGCCTTGGCCCGGGCGCGTTCCAGGGTCGCCATGGGAGCGCCGTCACTTCTCCAGTTGCGGCTGGATCGCCGAGCAGACGTCCTGGAGCGCCTTGGCCACGTCGGCGTCCGGCTTCCACAGCGGGTCGAGCGCGGCGCGTACGGACTCGAAGAGCTCCGCCTGGTTGGTGTGGGTGGGCTTGACCTCGCCGTTCTCGATGCCGCCGACGACGACCTCGTCGAGCTGCGCGGGCTTGAGCAGCGGGTTGCTCTGGGCGAGGGTCTCGGCGTCCAGTTGGGAGCTGCGGGCCTGCGGGAAGTAGCGGCCGAGGGCGGCGGAGTTCTTCTCGTTCGTCATGAACGCCAGGAAGTCCACGGCCTCCTCGACGTTGTCGCCGTTGCCGAGCACCCCGAGGCCGGCCTGCCCGATCACGTCGTACGAGCCCGCCGGGCCCTCCGGCAGCGGCACGAAGTCCCAGGCGAAGCTGTCGTCCAGCAGTGAGGCCCGGCTGATCTGGGTGACGGTCATCGCCGCCTCGCCGGAGAAGAAGTCCGCGGTGGTGCCCGGCCCGGGCATCGCCTCGTCCTCGAAGATCGTCTCGTGCAGGAACGTCATCGCCTCGGTCATCTCGGGGGAGTCGAACGCGCAGGTCTTGCCGTCCTCGCTCCAGGGATCGGCGCCCCAGCCGTCCCAGACGGTGGCCAGGTTGTCCCACAGCTTGTAGTCGAAGTCGCCGATGACCATGCCGGCCTCGCCGGTCTCGTCCCGCACGGCGCCGCCGACCTCGGCGACCTGCTCCCAGGTCCACTTGCCCTGCTCGATCAGCTCGGCCGGGGCGGGCTGGCCGGCCTCCTTCAGCATGTCGGTGTTGACGAAGACGCCGAACGGGGAGGTGGAGAAGGGGTACGCGTAGAGCTTGCCCTCGTGCTGCCACAGCTTCTTCGCCGACGGCAGCACGTCCTTGTCGTCCTCGATCTCCGCGAGCGCGCCGGAGGTGACGAAGTCGGGGGCCGAGTTCTCGAAGATCCAGGCCAGGTCCGGGGCCTTGCCGCCGGCTATCTGGGTGGTCAGCGTGGTGGTGTAGTCCTCGACCGGGAGGGTGTCGAACTTGATCTCCTTCACCTCCGGGTGCTGCTTGCGGTAGTCCGCGGCGATCCCGTTCAGGAGCTTCAGATGCTCCTCGTTGCCGGTCCAGATGGTCATGCGCAGCGTGACCGGACCGCCGTCGGAGCCGGAGCCGCCGTCGGAGCCGCCGCACGCGGTGAGCGCGAGCAGGCCGGCGGCGGCGAGGGCGACGGGCTTTCCGCGGACGAGGGTTCCTCTGCTGGACCGGGTGCTGAGCCGTGCTGGCGAAGACATGCGGGCGCCTCCTCGGATGTCGGTTCTGTCGGTGGCCGTGCGGTCAGTAACCGCTGATGTCGGGCCAGCGCAGCTCGACACCGTGGGCGGTCAGGGTGCGCTGGAAGTCCTGGAGCAGACGGGGGGTGTTGCGTACGGCGCGGGGGGTGAGGCCGTGCGCGACGCAGTGGGCCGCGAGCAGCCCTGCGGCCTCGCCGATGTTCCACTCGACGGGGTGCAGGCGGTAGCAGCCGTTGGTGATGTGGGTGGTGCCGATGTTCTTGCCGGCCGGCAGCAGGTTCTCCGTACGCTGCGGGAGCAGCGCGCCGAGCGGGATCTCGAACGGGCTGGACGGCACGTCGATGTACGTGTCGCGCCCGGTGGAGGGATGCAGGTCGATGCGGTACATGCCGATGCCGACCGAGTCGGCGTAGCTCACCGCGCCCTTGCCGCCGCGCGCGTCGAGCGACAGGTCCTGCTCCACGACGGTGTACTCGGCCCGGATGCGCCGCGACTCGCGGATGTACGGGGCCATCGCCAGCCCGTCCGCGCCGCCGCCGGTGATGTCGCCGCGCAGCCGCAGTCCAGGGAAGCCGGTGCCGCCGTCGGGGCGCGGGGCCTCGGTCTGCATCCAGTACAGCAGCGACAGCGACAGCCCGCGGGCCTCCTCCAGCCGCGCCGCGGCGTCCGGCACGTCGATGACCGGGGCCTCGAAGTAGTCGATCATCGGCCAGTTGACGAGGGTGACGTCGCTGGCGTACGCGCCGGGCGTGAACTGGTCGCGGGCGGCGATGCGGCGGAACGTCCACAGGTTCGTATCCCCGCCGCTGCGCCGCTGGTCGGCGACGACGGCGAGCGGGTCGTCGCCCGGGTTCGGGGTGAACTCGCGCTCGACCAGCTCCAGCGTCCGCGGGTGCGGGGCCCGCCAGGACAGCAGGGGGGCACCCCAGAACTCCGGTTCGTAGGAACGCCAGAAGTCGTAGGAGGCGGGCCGGTCGATGGTGTGGTCGCCGTCGACGTGATCGACCGCGAAACAGTACGACACCGCCTGCATGTTGAGCGGCTGCGCCTCGTCGGGGGCGCTGGGCTCGCCGGTCTGCGCGCCGGACTCGAAGCCGGTGACGTACTCGGTGCCGGTCAGCGGCAGCAGTTCCCCGGTCTCGGTGGCGTCCAGGACGTACGGCGCGGTGAGCGTCAGCGGCTCGCCGCCGCCGGGGCGCTCGACGGTCACGGAGGTGACGCGGTCGCCGTCGGTCTCGGCGGCCACGGGACGGTAGGGGTGCAGCACGGTCAGCCGGCCGGCGCCGCGGTACGGGGCCAGCAGCGTGTCGAGCACCGCGACCGCCACCCGCGGCTCGTGGCAGAGCCGGCTGACGTGCCCGGCGCCGGGGTTGAGGTCCGGCTTGGCGCGGGCGGCTGCGGTGAGGGGGTAGTGGCGGCGGTAGTAGTCGCGGATGCCTTCGCGCAGCGCCCGGTACGAGGCGGTGGCGCCGAACTGCTCGATCCAGGTGTGCTCGTCGGGGGGTACGGCCTGGCTGGTGAGCTGACCGCCCAGCCAGTCGTACTCCTCGGTGAGGATCACCGACCGGCCGGCGCGCAGCGCGCCGAGCGCGGCGGCGACGCCTCCGGTGCCGCCGCCGACGACGAGGACATCTGCGTGCATGGGCCACTCCTTGGGGGGTGCTGAGTCGTGGGCGGGGACAGGGGGACGGGTACGGGGGCCGGTCAGCGGGCGGGGGCGGCGAGCGTGACGCCCTCGACGAGGAGGCAGTCCAGCAGCCCCCGGGTGTGCTCGGCCCGGCCGTGCAGCATGCCGGTGAGCAGGTCGACGGCCTGCCGGCCCATCTCGGTGCGGGGGATGCGGAATCCGGTGAACTCCACCGGTGCGTCCACCGGCGTGGTGGGGTCGCCCAGGGCCAGCACCGACAGGTCCCGCGGCACGTCGAGACCGCGGGCCGCGGCAGCCTCGTACAACTCGACGGCGTCCTTCTCGAACTCCACGAACACCGCCGTCACCCCGGCGTCGAGCAGCCGCTCCAGCCACTCCGCGGCAGGTCGCCCCTGCGCCAGATGCGGCGCCTCGTCCCCCGCCGCCTGCCGGAACCCGGTGAGCCGGTCCGCGGACGACTCCGCCCCCGCGCCCGGCCCGGCGAACGCCAGCCGCCGGTGCCCCAGCGCCCGCGCCCGCTCCACGAGCCGGGCGGTGGCGGCGACGTAGTCGGCGCCGATGTACGGCACGGGTCCGCCGTCGGCGTCGTCGCGGCGGCCCACGCAGACGAAGGGGTACCTCTCGGCGACCAGCCGGCTCAGCTCCCCGTGCGGGATCTCGCGGCCGAGGAGCACACAGCCGTCGGCCACCCGCAGCCGGTTGTTCTCGTGGAAGATGCGCCGCCGCCCGGCGGTCACCGGCGCGGAGGTGAACAGCAGCAGGTCGCAGCCGCTGCGCTCGGCGCTCTCCTCGATGCCGCGCAGGAAGGGGTGGTAGAAGTCGGCGCTGGTGCTGGGGAAGACGGGCTCGTAGGTGAAGACCCCGAGGATCTGGTTGAGCTGTTTGGTCAGCCGGCGGGCCATGGGGTCCGCGGCGTAGCCGGTCTCGCGGATCACGCGCAGCACGCGCTCGCGGGTCTCCGGGGCGATCCGGGCGGCGTCGGGGCGGTCGTTGAGCACGAGCGAGACGGTCGTCTGGCTGACGCCGGCGAGCCGGGCTATGTCGCGCTGGGTGAGTCTGCCGGGGGCTTCTGGCATGGCAAGCAGGGCCTTCACGGTGGGTAGCTAATGCGTATTGCCTAACTGCTGTGCGAGGAACCTAGAACCGTCCGCGGAGGGCCGTCAAGGGTGTTGCAGCAGTGGTAATGCGAATTAGCAGATTCCCGGGGAAGATTGCGCCCGATTGCGCGAGGTTCGCGCCGTACGCGGGGCCGCGACGCCGTCGCGGCGCGTACCCGGCTGCCGGGCTCGACGGGCTGCGCCCGACGCCGCCGTGCGAGCGACGTGGAGCGGCGACAGATCGCAAACGCGCGTGAAGTGATCGAGCTTGCCGGGTGCGCGCTCGACACCGTGGCGACGACCGATGAGGCGAAATTCGTCATCGAGCGCCTGAAGGAGTGCGCGATCGAACTGCTCGACATCTGTGACGTGCGAGGCGAACGACTGGCCGAGCGTTCGACGTGAAGCCGCCACCTGCCGGCGCCGGCCACCGGCGCCGGCTGCGCGCCTCACGCGCCGGGCACGGTCCCCCGGTGGGCCAGCGCGACGGCTGACCCGCGCGCCGCGGACCCCGGCGCCGCGATCTGGACCGGTTTGCGCCAACTGCCGTCCCGTAACGTGCACATGGAGTGCACCGCGCCGTCCGTGCCCGCGAACACCGCGTTGAGCCGGTGCGCCGCCGCCAGGCGCCCGAGGCCGATCGCCGTCGTCGGCGCGCACGTGCCCGGCGGGGCGGCGGTCACGGGCCTGCGCCAGCCCGCCGCGCCGGCCGCGGACAGCGCCAGCACGGAGCCGTCGGCGCCGGCGACCACCGCGTCCAGCCGCTCCGCGGACTTCCCGGACGCGAGCGTCACGGGTGCGCCGGGCGCGCAGTCGCCCGCCGCCGTGAGGACCTCGGGGCCGGTCCACGGGCCGGAGCCGTCGGCCCGCATGACCCGTACCGAACCGTCGGCGCCGGTGAACAGCGCGGTCAGCCGGGGCGCTTCGTCCTGGGCGGCGCTGTCCCGGGCGGCGCTGTCCTGGCAGGCGTTGCCCGGGGCGGTGCTGTCCTGGGAGGCGAGCGTCACCGCCGTGCCCGGCGCGCAGGTGCCGGGCGGGGTGAGGGCGGCGGGCCCCTGCCACGGGTGGTCGACGTCCGCCCACAGCGCCTGGACGGACCCGTCGGCGTCCGCGTACACCGCCTCAAGACGCTCGGCCGGCCCGCGCCGGCCCAGCCCGATCGGGGTGCCCGGGACGCAGGTGCCGGGCGGGGTGAGCGCCGCCGGCCCGCTCCACGACCCGTCGCCGGCCGACCACAGCGCCAGCACCGAGCCGTCCGCGCCGGTGCACAGCGCGTCTAACTGGTCCCTCGTCCGCTGGTGCGCGAGAGTGATCGCGGCGCCGGGCGCGCAGGTCCCCGGCCGCGCGACGGCCGCCGGGCCGTGCCAACCGCAGCCCGCCACGGTCCACATGACGTGAACCGCCCCGTCCGCGGACGTGTACGCCGCGTCCAGGCGGCCGGCGGGCGCCCGGTGCGCCAGCCCGACCGGGGTGCCGGGACGGCAGCTTCCGACGGGCGCGACGACGGCGGGCCCGTGCCACGGCCCGCCCTTCGGCGCCGACAGTGAACGCACTGTTCCGTCGGGTCCGGTGAAGAGCGCACGCGCCTGCGCAAAGACGTCGGACTGCGGCATCCTGGCCTCCGGGTGAGTGGCCGCGGGCCCGGTGGCGAGCGCGACGGCCAGTGGGGGACCGGAGCGCCTGTCGTCGGCGGTCAAGCCGTACGGCGGCGCACCCGGGAACGCGGAGCAACTGTCGTGCCGGAAGTGCGTCACGTCATCCCCTTCAAATGGCACGGTGCTGTCACCGTGTGGTGCCCTTCGTTGGTAACACCCTGCCCTCCGGCCGTCGATCGTCGTTTGAGGCTATGTGGAGCCGCCGCCTCAGGGCCGCTGTCAAGAGTGCGGAAACGCCTGAAGGAGTGATCCCATGGCGGGAATTCGGGCCATCATTGGCTGGAACCGGGCCGGGTGTGACGGGGGAGGAGGGGCGTATGACGCGATCCTGGTGGGGCTGGGGCAACGTCGAGGACGCGGTGCGCGGCGCCGAACTCGCCGCGCTGCTCGACCGGGTGCGGCTGCTGTCGGCCGCCGAGCCCGAGGACCACGCGCCGCCGCCCGTCTCCTCCCTCGTCCTGCCCCCGCCCCGGGTCGAGCCGCCGGCCTCGCTGGCCGGGCTGTGCTCCGCGGACCCCGCAGACCGCGCCGCGCACACCCACGGCAAGGCGTTCCGCGACGTCGTACGCAACCTGCACGGCGACCTGCGCCACCCGCCGGACCTCGTCGCCCGGCCGCGTCACGAGCGCGACGTCGCCGATCTGCTCGACTGGTGCACCCGCGCGGGCGTCGCCGCGATCCCCTACGGCGGCGGCAGTTCCGTGGTCGGCGGGGTCGAGCCGCGCTTCGCGGACGAACGCCCGGCGGTCACCCTCGACCTGGGGCATCTGGACGCGGTGCTGGAGGTCGACACGACAAGCCGTGCGGCCCGTATCCAGACGGGCGTGTTCGGGCCCCCGCTGGCGGAGCAACTGCGCCCGCACGGCCTGGCGTTGCGGCACTTCCCGCAGTCCTTCGAGTTCTCCACGCTCGGCGGCTGGCTGGCCACCCGCGCCGGCGGTCACTACGCCACGCTCGACACGCACATCGACGATCTCGTGGAGTCCCTGCGGGTGGTCTCGCCGGCCGGCACCGGCGAGTCCCGGCGGCTGCCCGGATCGGGCGCGGGCCCGTCGCCCGACCGGCTGTTCCTGGGCAGCGAGGGCGCGCTCGGGGTGATCACAGAGGCGTGGCTGCGGCTGCAGCAGCGCCCGCGGTGGCGCGCGCGGGCGTCGGTGCGCTTCGCGGACTTCACCGCGGCGGTGGCGGCGACCCGGGCGGTCGCGCAGAGCGGACTGTACCCCGCGAACTGCCGGCTGCTCGACCCGGCCGAGGCGCTGGTCCACGCGGGGGTGAGCACCGGCGGGGGCCTGCTCGTGCTCGGCTTCGAGTCCGCGGACCACCCGGTGGCCGGCCGGCTGGCGCGGGCCCTGGAGCTGTGCCGCGACCACGGCGGCGCACCGGAGGCGCCGGAGGAGCCGGAAGAGCAGGCCGTACGGGACGCATCCGGCGGTGCCGCGGAGCCGGGCGACGGGCCCGGCGCCGGGGAGCCGGACGCCGGCGGCGCGGGCGCGGCCTGGCGGTCGGCGTTCCTGCGGATGCCGTACCAGCGCGACGCACTCGTCCGCCACGGCATGGTCGTCGAGACCTTCGAGACGGCCTGCACCTGGGACGCCTTCGGCGCGCTGCACCACGCCGTCGCCGACGCCGCACACCGCGCCGTCCGCGCGGCCACCGGCGGCGCGGGCGTGGTCACCTGCCGCTTCACCCACGTCTACCCGGACGGCCCCGCGCCGTACTTCGGCGTCATCGCGCCCGGCCGCTGGGGCAGCACCGTCGCGCAGTGGGACGAGATCAAGGCCGCGGTCTCGGAGGCGATCGCGGCGCACGGCGGCACGATCACGCACCACCACGCCGTCGGCCGCGACCACCGGCCGTGGTACGACCGCCAGCGCCCGGACCCCTTCGCCGCGGCGCTCGCCGCCGCGAAGTCGGCGCTCGACCCGGCCGGCATCCTCAACCCGGGGGTGCTGGTCCCCGAGCGGTGACGTCGCGGAGGGCCGGCCCGCGGATGGCGTCCCGCGGGGTGGTGCGGCGGACCCGGCACCATGACACCGCGGATCGTGGCCCGGCCGCTGGGCTCGCCCGCGACCGTAGCCGGCACGTCCGCCGCGGGCAGCGGCCCCGTTGCTGCGAACGGCGCGAATGTGCCGCACCCAGCGTGAAGCCGGCGTTCGGACTCGGGACAGTCGTGCTCGGGGTGCGCGTCGCCTGCACCACGCCGTGGGACACGACCGGCCCGCGGCCGGACCCTACTGCCCCGGCTGCCGCTGCCCGGGCTGCTGCGCCGGCAGCGGCGGCACGGGCGGGGGGCCGTGCTGGGGCTGCCGGGGCACGGACGGCTGGGGCGCGGACTGCTGGGGCGCCTGCGGCGCGTCCGGACGCTGCGGTGCCTGCTGCCGCGGGATCTGCTGAGTCTGCTGTGTCTGCGGGACCTGCTGGGTCTGCGGGGTCTGGCCGGCCTGTGAGGTCTGCCGGTCCTGCGGGGTCTGCCGGTCCTGCGGGGTCTGCCGGTCCTGCGGGGTCTGCCGGTCCTGCGGGGTCTGCCGGTCCTGCGGGGTCTGGCCGGTCTGCGAGGTCTGCCGGTCCTGCGGCTGCTGCCGCCGCCGCGCCGGGTCTGCGATGGCGACCACCGCCTGCTGTGCCTCCGCCAGCCGCGCCCGCGCCTCCTCGATGCGCCTGGCGTAGCGTTCCTGCTCCACCGCCGCCCGGATCTCGATCCGCTCGGCCGCCTGCCAGGCCCGGTCGCGCAGGTCCGCTGCCTCCAGCTCCGCCTCCCGCAGCAGCCGGGCCGCGTACTTCGCGTTGCCGTCACGGCGGCGCAGGTACTCCGAGCGCACGGCCTCCGCCTGCCCCTCCGCCGCGCCCAGCGCGTCCTCCAGCTCCTGCAGCCGCGACCCCGTCTCGCCGGCGAGCTTCCCCTCGCGCTCGGCCTGCGCCGACTGCTGCGCGCCGATGTGCGCGGCGGCCTCCAGCGTCACCTGCTGCGCGCGCTGGCGGGCCTCCTCGCGGGTGCCGTCCGCCTGCCGCTGCGCCTCGGCGATGAGCTGCCCCGCCGTCTCGTGCGCCTGCTTGATCCGCTGCCGCGCCCGCTGCTCGGCGTCGGCTCTGATGCGCTCGGCCTGCTGCTCCGACTCCTTGCCGCGCTCTGTCACGGCGGCGTGGGCGCCCTCCTTCAGCTCCCGGGACTCCTCCTCCGCCCGGGCGAGGATCCGGTCCGCCTCGGCCTTGGCGTCCAGATAGAGCTTGCCGGCGGTCTCGCCGAGCGACTCGTACGTCTGCGGGCCCAGCGCCGCGGCCTGTTCGAGGAGCTGGGCCAGATGCCGTCCGCTCGCCTCCACCTGTGTTTCGAGGTCTCTGGCGTGGCGTACGGCGGCTTCCCGCTCGGCGAGCAGGTCGCCGACGACGCGGTCGACCTGCTGCGGCGAGTAGCCGCGGCTCCTGGTGGCCATCATGAAATCGCCGGGTTGCATCATCTCGCCCATCGTGCCCTGTCGTCTCGGCTACGCACTTCACCCCATGATGCTGCATCCGCGCCCGGGAGCCGGCGGCCGGTCCCCGGGGCGCAGGCGGGTAGCGTGGCGTCGCCGGCGCTGCCCGCGCAAGTCCCGTGGCAGGGCCGCGTGCTGGCGGGCCGGGCAGCGCAGGTGGCACCGGGGCGGCTCCGGTCCCCGCGTCGGCACACGCGTCACCCTGCGGGGGAGCGCGGACTTCAGGACGGCGGGGAGAGCGCTCTCTGACTGCTGTTCCGCCGAGCGGTACGAGGGCGGCACGGCAGGGGTGCCCGGGGCCCGGGCCCGGCTCCGCGCAAGCCGCCGCCCCGCTCCCGGTGTCGGCGTGACCGGGCACGGGGCGTCTGCACCCGCCAGGTGCGGCTCAGGGGTAGGCGACGACCTTGGAGGGGATCGTGTCCGTGCCCGAGGTGGGATCGCCGTGGTCGTTGACGACGTGGGCGTACTGCCCCTGCCCGCCGAGCGAGACCACCATGATGTGGTGGAACTTGATCCCGGAGCCCGTGGGCGTGGCGAAGCCGTGCTCCTGGATGATGTCGGGGGCGACGTTGTAGTAGCAGTAACTGCCCATGCCCCAGCCCTCGTGCTGGGTGACGTCGTCGGCGACCTTGTAGGCGGCGTAGCCGCGCAGGTCGCCGTTCTGGATCGCGGCCTGGTTCGGCGCGTCGTACGCCTTCTCGTTCTGGAGGAAGACCGTGCGCCCGCGCTCGCCGTTCCACTGCACGTCGTACTTGTTGAAGTGCTCCACGAACAGCCCGGTGATCAGTACGTCGTCGCCGTTGACGACGAGGCCGTAGTCGCACCGGTTGGTCTCCCAGCCGACGCCGTCGCCGTGGTCCGCGCGCCAGATCCAGGTGTGGTCGACGAGCACGTGCCGGCTGTTGATCACCATGCTGGTGGTCGCCTTGCCGGGGCCCGCGCCGCCGATGCGGATGAACACGTCCTGCAGCGTGGCCGGGTTGCCCTCGTGGTCCGCGGACGAGCCCTCCGGACCCACCTCGAGCAGCACGTCGGAGTTCTCCGCACCGGCGTCGAGCAGGAAGCCGGCGAGCCGCACCCCGTCGGTGTCGGCGACGGTCATGGCGGCCACGCCGCCGTCCGGGATGATCGTGGGGTAGCCGATGCCGAGGACCACGGTGTCCGCCCGGTCGATCGCGATCGGCGCGTCCACGTGGTAGATCCCCGGGGTGAGCAGCAGGTGCTTGCCCTCCTGCAGGGCGGCGTTGATGCTCGCGGCGGTGGCGCCCTCCTTGACGACGTGGAAGTCGGACAGCGGCAGCGACTCGCCCTGCGGGCTGCCGCCGCCCCAGGTGGTGCCGCGCGCGTTGCGGCGCAGTGCCGGGAGGAAGACCTTGTACTCCTCACCGTCGATGTAGAGGAACGGCTTCTCGCGGGAGATCGGGGTGGTGTCCAGCGTGGTGTACGGCGGGTCGGGGAAGGACTGCGCCGGAGCGCCCTCGACGCCCGAGAAGACCATGTTCCACACGGCGTTGAGCCAGCCGCCGATGCTGCTGTCGCGGGTGTACCACTGCTGCTGCGAGTACGGCTGCACGGTGCCGTCGATGCGGCTGTCGGCGATGTAGCCGCCGCTGGCCCAGCCGTAGCCGTCCGGCGCCAGGTTGAGGTTGCCGCGCACGTGCATGCGGCGGAACGGCGCGGCCTGGGAGACGGCGAAGCGGTTGGTGCCGTTGACGGGGCTGAGTGACAGGTTCTCGGCCGAGCGCCAGAAGTTCTGGGTGGCGTTGCCGTTGAACCAGCCGGCGTCCACGGTCACGTCCCCGTTGATGTGCGTGTCGTCGGGGGACAGGCCGAGGCCGATGATCGAGGTGTAGAAGCCGAGTTGGGCGTTGAGGCCGTCGTACGTGCCGGGCTTGAAGAGCAGCGCGTAGCGGCCGGTGCCGAACTGCGCCGACTCCTGCTGGCGGAAGATCTGGTCCAGCCGGCCCTGAATGTCGGGCGAGGACGGGTCGAAGAAGATCACGTTGGGGCCGAGGTCGGGGTCGGCGAGCGGGCGGGCCGCGGTCCGCTGCGGCGCCGCGGTCGCCTGGGAGATCGCCAGGCCCGTGGCCGGCACCGCGGCTGCCGCCGCCGCGGCGGCCAGCAGGGTGCGGCGCGACGGGCCGGATCGTGCGGACGGCGTGGGTGAGTCGCCGGTGGGGGGTACGCGCATGGGTCACGTCTCCTGAGTCGTCGGCTCTTCGATCAGTCTTCAAGGAGTGAATGATCGAATGGCGAGAGAGCGCTCTCTCGTGCTGAGTTGGTCTACGCCTGCGAGTGGATGACGTCAAGGGGGTGCGCACATACCGGTGATTGCAGCGTGGTGAGTTCAAGGAGTGTGCACAGCCGGGAGCCTGCCCTTCCCGAGTATTAAGCAACTGGGGTTGACTATTCTTCGTTAGTCAACTTAGGTTGCTTGCATGGCAGATGACGATCCGGCAGACGCCCTGGCGGCGGTCGCGGCCCTGCGCCGCCTCGCCGACCGACTGGAGGACGCCGCCGTGGAACGGGCGATGCGTACCGGCTGGAGCTGGCCGCAGGTCGCCGAGGCGCTCGGCGTCACGCGCCAGGCGGTGCACAAGAAGCACGCCAAGCGGCTCATCGCCGCCGGCGTCACGCTGAGGAGGCGGGGATGAGCGCATTCGACAGGTACCTGCACGCGGTGCTCCTGGCCGCCGAGGCCGAGGCCCGCGAGGACGGCTCCGCGACCATGGAGGCGCGGCACGCGCTGCTCGCGGTCGCCGACCAGGACGGCACCGAGCCGCAGCGCGTCCTGGCCGCCGCCGGCCTCGGCCGCGCGGAGCTGCAGGCAGCGCTGGAGGGGGAGTTCGCGCACAGCCTCGGCGCCGCCGGCGTCGCGCTCGGCGCGTTCGACCTGCGCGCCACGCCCGACCCCGGCCGCCGGCCGCCGTTCGGCGCCTCGCTCAAGCTCGCCCTGGACCGCATGGCCGGCGCCCACCGCAAGAAGGACCTCACGCCGCTGCACCTGCTGTACGCGCTGCTGCAGGCCGAGGCCGGCCCCGTGCCCCGCGCGCTGGACCTCGCGGGCGTGGACCGGGCCGCCCTCGCCGCGCGCATCCGGGAGGCGCTGTGAGTACCGACGCGGCCGTCGCGGTCGCCGGGCTGCGCATGCGCTACGGCGCCACGGACGTCCTGCACGGCGTGGACCTGCGGGTACGGCACGGCGAGACGCTCGTTCTCCTCGGTCCCAACGGCGCCGGCAAGAGCACCACGATCGAGATCCTCGAAGGCTTCCGGGCCCGCTCCGCCGGCGAGGTCACCGTCCTCGGCGCCGATCCCGCGCACGGCGACGAGCACTGGCGCGCCCGCGTCGGCGTCGTCCTGCAGTCCTGGCGCGACCACGGCAAGTGGCGCGTCCGCGAACTGCTCGCCCACCTCGCCTCGTACTACGCCTGCCTCGGCCGCACCCCCTGGGACCCCGGAGAACTCGCCGACGCCGTCGGCCTCGGCGGTCTTGGCGCACGGAAGATCCGTACCCTCTCCGGCGGCCAGCGCCGCCGCCTCGACCTCGCCATCGGCATCGTCGGCCGCCCCGACCTGCTCTTCCTCGACGAGCCGACCACCGGCTTCGACCCCGAGGCGCGGCGTGCCTGCCACCGCCTCGTACGGGACCTCGGCAGCGCCGGCACCACCGTCCTGCTCACCACCCACGACCTGGACGAGGCAGAACGGCTCGCCGACCGCATCGCCATCCTCGACGCGGGCCGCATCATCGCCGACGGCACCCCCGCGGAACTCGCCCGCCGCATCGCCGGGGCCGACCGCGTCCGCTGGCGCCACCGCGGCCGGCCCCGGGCCCACGCCACCGCCGACTCCACCGCCTTCGTCCGCGGGCTCTTCGCGCGCCACGGCGCGGACATCGCAGAACTGGAGGTCCACCGGGCGTCGCTGGAGCAGACCTACCTCGCCCTCGTCCACGCGGCGGAGACCACGGCAGGGACCACCGCGGAAGGCAGCCCCCGGTGAACGCCCGCGTCCTGCGCACCGGGCTGCGGCGCGGCGCGATCGAGCTGCGCCAGTCGTTCACCAACGGCACCGAGCTGTTCAGCCACCTGTTCTGGCCGCTGCTCATGCTGGGCGTCCTGTGGTTCGTACGCGGGCGGGAGTTCGGCTCCACCGGCTTCATGCTCGGCGCCCTGACCCTGCCCGGGATCCTCGGCATGAACGTGTCCTTCGGCATGGTCACCATGAGCCAACTGCTCACCGCAGAACGGGAGGACGGCACGCTGCTGCGTGCCAGGGCCACCCCCAACGGCGTAGCCGGCTACCTCGTCGGCAAGGTCGTCTCCGTCGCCGGCGGCCTGCTGGCCGACCTCGCGCTCTTCCTCGTCCCCGCGCTGTTCCTCGTCGACGGCCTGCACCTCGACGCCGGCGCCTGGGGCCACCTGGCGGGCGTCGTCGCGCTCGGGATGGTCGCGACGCTGCCCATCGGGGCCGTGCTGGGCTCGGTGTTCGGCGACGCCCGCGCGCAGGGCCTCATCCAGCTCCCGGTGCTCGCGCTGATCGGGATCTCCGGCATCTTCTACCCCGTCACCGCGCTGCCGGAGTGGCTGCAGTGGACCGCACAGGTCTTCCCGCTGTACTGGCTCGGGCTCGGCATGCGCGCCGCGATGCTGCCCGACGCGGCGGCGGCCGTGGAGATCGGCGACTCCTGGCGGCTCTGGGAGACCGCCGGTGTGCTCGGCGCGTGGGCGGTGCTGGGCCTGGCGGTGGCGCCGGTGGTGCTGCGCCGGATGGCGCGCCGGGAGTCGGGCGCGAGGGTCGCGGCCCGCCGCGAGCGCGCGCTGCAGCGGGTGCGGTGAGCCACGGGTGCGGGCCAGCCGCCGGCGGACGCGCCGCTCAGGCCGCCGTCCAGGCGCGCAGCTTCTCCGGGTTGCGCATCGTCCAGATGTGCGTGATCCTCTCCTCTGCCACGCGGAAGGCGAGCACCGCCCCCGTGTCCCCGTCCACCTGTGCCACCACGCCGAGTTGCCCGTTGACCGTACGTTCCTGCAGCTCGATCCGGGGCTGCCGCTCCCGCAGGTCCGCGAACGCCCGCGCGACCTCCTCGCGCCCGACGATCGGCCGCAGCGCCGCCGGCACGACGCCGCCGCTGTCCGGCGTGGACGTCACGTCCGGGTCCAGCAGCCCGACCAGGGCGCCGATGTCCTTCGCCGCCCAGGCCCGCCGGAACTCCCGTACCACGGCGGCGTGCTGCTCCGCCGCCGCGGGCTGCCGCGCCGTACGGACCCGGCGGCGGGCCGACGACGCCAACTGCCGGCACGCCGCCGGCGACCGGCCGACGATCTCGGCCACCTCCGGGAACGGGTAGCGGAAGACGTCGTGCAGGACGAACGCCACCCGCTCCGCCGGGGTCATCGACTCCAGCACCACGAGGAACGCCATGTGCACCGACTCGTCCATCGTCACACGGTCCGCCGGGTCCACCGCGTCCTCGGCCGCCCCGCCCACCCGGCCGCCGGCCAGCTCCGTGCGGTCCGGCAGCGGCTCCGGCAGCCACTCGCCCACGTACCGCTCCCGCCGCACCCGCGCCGAGCCCAGCAGGTCCAGGCAGACGCGCCCGGCGACCCTCGTCAGCCAGCCTCCCGGGGAGACGACGGCGGCCCGCCGCTCCGCGGGCATCGCGTACCAGCGGGCGTACGTCTCCTGCACCACGTCCTCGGCGTCGGCCAGCGAACCGAGCAGCCGGTAGGCGAGGTTGGTCAGCCGTCGCCGCTCGCTCGCGGTCCCGGCGGGCCCCGGTTCGAGGCGGCCGTACTGCGGCGCGGACGATGTGGTCATGGTGCCGGTGCTCCCTCGGTCGCGTGACAGCTCTCCCTGGTATGACGAAACGGAGCGCAGGACTGTGAGGCCGGCCGCCCCTCACACGTGCGGCGGCCGGGTCGTCTTAGCCACGGGGCACGCGCGCGGGACACGCGTGCCCCACCGAGAACCGTCCCCGAGCCGGACCGCGGAGTGAGAGGCCCACCATGGAATCCGAGACCCCCGTCAGGGCGGCCGTCATCTACTACAGCGCAGGCGGCACCGTGCACGCCCTCGCCGTCGCCGCCGCCGAGGGCGCGGAGAAGGCCGGCGCCGACGTGCGGCTGCGCCGGGTGCCGGAGGCCGCGCAGGAGACGGCGCAGGAAGCGGCGCGGAAGCCGGGGAGAGAGGCGATACCCGGGTCGGCCGGGGGCCGCGGTGCGAGAGCCGACGTGCCCGAGGCCGGCGTCGACGACCTGGACTGGGCCGACGTGGTGCTGTTCGGCACCCCGACGCGGCTCGGGAACATGTCCGCCCCGCTGAAGGCGTTCATCGACACCACCGGCAGGCTGGGGTCCGCCGGCGGGCTCGCGGACAAGGTGTACTCGGCCTTCACGTCCTCCGCCGCCACCGGCGGGGGGCCCGACGCCGCTCTGCTGGCGCTAGTCAACGTCTTCTGCCACTGGGGCGGCCTCATCGTGCCGCCCGGCTGCCCGGACCCCGCTTCGGACGGCTCGGCGGAGCCGCCCGGCGACGTGGCGCTGGAGACCGCCCGGTACCAGGCGTGGCGCGCCGTCACGACCGCCGCCGCGATCGACGCCCGCCGCTCGCGGGCCGTCTGAAGACCGCGGCAGTACGGGCCAGGGGCCGGCCCGCACCCGCACCCGTCCCCGTACCGACGGCGTGACCTGCGCGACCCGCTACGCCCCCGGCCGCCCGGCGCCGCCCGCACCCCGCCCGGCGGCGTCTGCCTCCCGCCCACCGGCGTCCCCCTCCCGCCCGCCGGCCTCCCCATGCCCGCCGCCCTGCTCCGCATCCGCCGCGCGCCCCGCCGACCACGCCCGCCACAGCGCGGCGTACGGCCCGTCCGCGGCCCGCAGTTCGTCGTGCGTGCCGCTCTCCGCCACCCGGCCCTCCTGCAGCACCACGACCCGGTCCGCCGCCGCGGCCTGGCTGAGCCGGTGCGCGACGACCAGCGCCGTACGCCCCTCCAACGCCCGCTGCGCCGCCTCCTCCAGCCGCCGCGCGCCGAGGCTGCCCGCCTCCGCGGTGGCTTCGTCGAGCACCGCGACCGGCGGATCGGCCAGCACCAGCCGGGCCAGGGCGAGCTGCTGCGCCCGGTCCGCCGTCAGCCGGTGACCGCCCTCGCCCACGACGGTGTCCAGCCCCTGCGGCAGCGCCTCGGCCCAGTCCAGCGCGCCCACCCGGGCCAGCGCCTCGCGCAGTTCCGCGTCGCCGGCGCCGGGGCGCGCCAGCCGCAGGTCGTCGGCGAGCCGGCCGGCGAAGACGTGCACCTCCTGAGTGACCAGCGCGACCGTACGGCCCGGCTCGTCAGGCGCCGCGCCGCCCACGGTGATGCCCCCGGCGGCCGGGACGTGGACGCCGGCGAGCAGCTTGGCGAGCGTGCTCTTGCCCGCCCCGCTCGCGCCCACCAGCGCCACCTTCTCCGCCGGCCGCAGCTCAAGGTCCACGTCGTGCAGCACCGGCCGGCCCGGCTCGTACGCGTGGGACACCCCGCTGACGGACACCCCCACCGCGGGCCGCGGCCCCGGCTCGCCGGGGGCCGCCCCGCCGGCTTCCGCCTGCTCCCGCACGTCCACGACGCCGACCAGCCGCGCCAGCCCCGCCGTCGCCGCCTGGGCGTCGTCGAGGAGTACCAGCGCCACGTTCACCGGGCCGAACAGCGAGTGGAAGTACAGCGCCGCGGCCGTCGCCGTGCCGATCGACGCGGAGCCGTCGCGGACCAGCACGTAGCCCGCCACCAGCACCGCGGACAGCCCCAGGTACTCCGCCACATGCAGCCGGTTGTAGAAGCCCATCAGCAGCCGCACCCCGCGCAGCCGCAGGTCCACCGCGGCGCGCGAGCGCGCGTCCACGCGCCCGGCATGCAGCGCCTCCAGCCGGTGCGCGCGCACGGTGGCCGCGCCGCTGACCGTGTCGAGGAGCTGCTGCTGCTGCGCCCCGGTGGCGACGCGCTCGCGCGCGTACAGCGGCACCGCGCGGCGTACGTACCAGCGGGCCGTGTACGCCTGTACGGGGACCGCGAGCAGCGCGGCCAGCAGGAAGCGCCAGTCGAGGACGGCCAGCGCACCGAGCGTGAGGACGATCGCCAGCGCGGCGGACGCCAGTTCCGGCAGCGCGCCGCGGACCGCCTCGGCGACGCGGGAGACGTCCCGGGTGACGCGGGCGGTCAGGTCGCCGGAGCCGGCCTTCTCCAGCCGGTCGAGCGGCAGGCGCAGCGCGCGCTCGACGAACCGCTCGCGCAGCTCGGCGAGTACGGTCTCGCCGAGCCGGGAGACCATCGTCCGGCCGATCGCGGTCAGCACGCCCTGCCCGGCGGCCACCGCGACCAGCAGCACCACGGGCAGCGTGAGCGCGCCGGGGTCGCGCCGGTCGGTGACCAGGTCGACGATGTGTCCCAGCAGCGGCTGGGCGAGCAGCCCGACGGCGGTGGCCGCGGCCATGACCGCGAACGCGGTCCAGGCCAGCGCGCGGCGCGGGCGCAGCAGTTCGCGCACGGCGGCGCGGGTACGGGCGGGGGTGGCGGTGGGCAGCAGCTCGCCGGCGCGCCGGTCCGCGGGCCCGTCCGGTGAGTCCGGCCCGTCCGGTCCGTCGCCGGTGCCGTCGTACGCGCCGGGCGCCGCGGTCATGCGAGCACCGCCGTCCGGTAGGCCGCGTCGTCGCGTACGAGATCGGCGTGCGGCCCCTCGGCGGCGACCCGGCCGGCGTCGACGAACACGACCCGGTCGGCGACGGCGAGCAGGGCAGGGCTGTTGGTGACCAGCAGGGTGGTCAGCCCGGCGCGGTGGGCCCGCAGCCCCTCGGCTATCCGGGCCTCGGTGACCACGTCCACCGCGGTGGTGGGGTCGTGGACGACGAGCACGGGCCGGCGGGCGTGCAGCGCGCGGGCCAGGGCGACGCGCTGGCGCTGCCCGCCGGAGAGCGCGCGACCGGCCTCGCCGACCTCGGTCCGAGCGCCGTGGGGCAGCGCACGGACCACCTCGTCGGCCGCCGCCGCGGCCATTGCGGGACCGGGGCCGGGATCGCGGCCGGGCGGCTCGGGCCCGGAACGGGGGGCGCCGGCAGGTGCGTCGTCGGCCTCCGCATGTCCGGTACGGGCGGCGTCGGCCGCTGCGCCGCCGGCTCCCGCCTGCCCGGTACGGGCACCGCCGGCGGCCGTATCCGGCCGCTTGGCGCCCACCGCCGCCACGTTCTCGCCCACCGTCCCCGCGAAGAGGTCCGCGTCGTGCGCCGCCACCAGCACCGCCGTCCGCAGCTGAGCCGGATCGAGCCCCGTCAGCGGCACCCCGTCCAGCTCCACCACCCCCGCCCGGGGGTCCTCGACCCGCCCCAGGCACCGCAACAGCGCCTCCGCGGCGGCCGGTTCCGTCGTCGCGACCCCGACCAGCTCCCCGGCCGCGACCGCCATGTCCACCTCCGTCAGCGCCCCGAGCCCCACCCCGCGCAGCCGCAGCTCGCCGCGGACCGGCGCCGCGAGCCGCCGGTCGCCGGGAACGACGGCCGGCGCCGCGGCCAGCACCTCCGCGACCCGCGCCGCCGACGCCCGCGCCTGCGCCGACTCGGCGTTGACGTACGCGAACGCCTCCAGCGGCGTCAGCAGGAACTGCGCGAGCCCCAGAGCCGCGACGAGCTGCCCCAACGTGAGGTGGCCGCTGAGTGCGAGCCGCCCGCCGACCAGCGCGACGAGCGCGAGGAAACCGCCGGTCAGCGCGAGCACGACGCCGTTCTGCCAGCTCTCGGCGCGCGCGGCGCGCAGTGTGGCGGCCAGCGCGTCGCGGCTGGTGGCCCGGTAGCGTTCGACGGCCGCGTCCCGTGCGCCGATGCCCTTCAGCACCCGCAGTCCGGCGATCAGGTCGGCGGCGACGCCGGAGGCGGTGGCGGCCTGCTCCTGCTCGGCCGCGCTGCGGTGCTCCAGCGGCTTGCTCAGCAGATGCCCCAGCCACAGCAGTACGGGCGTGCCGACCAGCACGAGCAGTCCCAGCGGTACGGAGATGAGCAGCAGCGCCACCGCGCTGACCGCCGCGCCGGCCAGCCCCGAGGAGCCGACGTTCACCACCATGGCGATGTGGCCGACGCGCCGGGCGTCGTCGGTGGCGATGTTCGCCACCGCCCCGGGCAGCCGGCCCCGCTCGGCGCCGCCGCGCGGGTCGAGCACCCGGCCCACCAGCTCCAGCCGGACCTGGTGCGCGGCGAGTTCCGCGGCGCGCTCGGACGCCCTGACCCCGAGGCGGAAGCTCAGCGCCAGCACGACGTACACCGCGACGAGCACCAGGAGCCAGCGCACCAGCGCGCCCGCGTCGGTCCCGGCGACCGCGTCGTCGATGACCATGCCGATGAGCACCGGGACCAGCGCCTCACCGAGCTGGTGCCCGGCGGCCAGTGCCGAGCCGACCGCGACGCCGCGCCGCTGTCCGCTGATCGCACGCCTGAGGACGTCCTGCCCCGACGGTTCCTGCGCAGCCACCCGCCACCCCACCCCTTGTCCACCCGCTGTCCACCCACCCTGGCAAATAGGTAAGGCTAGCCTAAGTCGTGCCCGTGGCGGCCGCGCTCCGGGGGGCGCGCACACGGCCGCCGGCTCCGACGCGCCTGTGTACAGGGGCGGTTGGGGCCGGTTGCGGTCCCGTTGATCACTTGACGTGGTGATCCCCTTGGGGAAGGTTGTGTTCCGAAACGTGCCGGAGAGCAGGCCGGGGCGCGCGAAGCCGCGTGGACCGGCCCGGAGAACAGAGGGGAGACCGTGGTGAACGAGGACTCCGTCGCCGTGGTGGGCGGGAGCATCGCGGGGTGCGCCACGGCGCAGGCGGTGGCGCGGGCGGGGGCCGGGCGGGTCACCGTCTTCGAGCGGGCCGGCGGTGAGCTGCGCGACCGCGGGGTGGGAATTGCCCTGCACGACGCCCGGTTCGCGGAGCTGGAGGCCGCAGGGTACGTGGACTCGGCGATGCCGTGGTCCGGCATGAACCGCCGGGTGTGGACGATCCGCGACGGGGACGCGGAGCTGGGCCGCGCGCTCGCCGACCAGCACTTCCCGTTCCGCGCATACAATTGGGGCTCTCTGTGGCACGAGTTGCGCAGCCGGGTGCCCGGGTCGGTCACCTTTCACACGGGCGCGGCCGTCACCGGGGTCGAGCCGGACGCGGACGGCGTCGCCCTCCGCCTCGCCGACGGCCGCCGGGAGCGCTTCGACGCGGTGATCGGCGCGGACGGGTACCGCTCGGTGGTCCGGGAGGCGATGTTCCCCGGGCTCGCCCCCGACTACGCCGGCTACCTCGGCTGGCGCGGTACCTCCACGCCTGTGCCGGGCGACTCCGAGATGGACGGCGCCGTGGCGCGCACGATCGTCTTCCCCGGCGGCCACTGCGTGCTGTACCTCATCCCCGCCGCGGGCGGCGGCCTCCGCGTCAACTGGGTGCTCTACACCGTCCTGCCGGACGACCCCGAGCTGCTGCCCGACCTGCGCACCCCCACCTCGCTGCCCCCGGGCCGGGTCGCCGCCAAGCTCACGGCGTACCTGCGCGACCTGGTCGCGGAGCACTTCCCGCCGTACTGGGGCCGCTGCGTGCTGCGTACCGCGCCCGAGGACTCGTTTATCCAGCCGATCTACGACCTCCAGGTGCCGCGGCTCGCCGTCGGCCGGCTGCTGCTCGCCGGCGACGCCGCCACCGTCGTACGGCCGCACACCGGCGGCGGCAGCGTCAAGGCGCTGCAGGACGCCACCGCGCTGGAGGCGGCCTGTCGGGCGAACGGCAACTGGCCGGAGATCGCCGCCGCGTACGACGCCGACCGCACCGCCGTCGGCGCCGCCATGGTCGCCCTCGGCCGCCGGCTGGGCCGTGCCCAGGTCGAACAGACTCCGGACTGGCAGAAGATGGGGCAGCCGGAGTTCGACGCCTGGTGGCAGGAGCAGAACCAGGGGTCGGACCGCAGCAGCGGCTTCGGCGGCCACGCGCTCAAACGCGGCTGACGCGTGGAGCGTTGGCCTCGCCGAGGCTCGAACAGGCCGCCTATCTCTGAAATTTCAGACTGAACCTGATCGAACCGGATTGTGAGAGGTAGAGATTGCATCTCCCTCTTGCATATTTTGATGTTGTACTCATCCGTAACTTACACTTCCGGCTTAGCATCAGACCCGTCGCTCAGCCCACCCTCAGCAGGAGCGATGGCTGCACCGACCCCCACATGTCAAGTCCTCCCCATCGCAAGGTAATCCCGTGTCAGCTTTACTGCTTCATGACCCCGGCCTAGGGGTCGCGTAGTGAAGATCAACCGTCGACTCGTCCTCCTGGTCGCCGTGCCCCTCGCGGTGGCCATCGCCTTTTCCGTACGCGCACTCGCGCCCGCGACCTCCCAGGCGTTCCAGGCCAACAGGCTGGCGCAGATGGTCGATGCCGCCGAGTCCGCCGCGGAGCTGACCGCACGGCTGCAGCACGAACGTGTCGCCGCAACCGCGCTGGTCGCCTCGCAGGGCGATGCCACCACGTTCCGCAAGGCCACCGAAGCCACGGACGCAGGCGTCTCGGACTACACCGAGAAGCGCAGGAAGCTCGACTCCCTGCCGCACAACGCCGACCTCGCACTCGAGCGGATCGATCGCTCGCTGGCCGAACTGCCGTCACTGCGCGCCCAGGCGCGCTCCGGTGCCGGCACGCTCTCCGCGCTCGCGTTCGGATACCGGATCACGATCGCGGACCTCATCGCCTACCGGGACGGCATTGCCCAGGCCGACGGCGTCGATGCCGACATCGCCGACCGCATCCGGGCCTCCGCCTCGCTGTCGCGCGCCGGGGAGCACCTGGCGCAGCAACAGGCTGTGGTGCTCCGCGCGTTGGCCGGCGGCGGCTTCACCCCCGCGTCCCAGCGCACGTTCGACGCCACCCAGCTCGGCTACACCGAGGCCATCGGAGCCTTCTTCGCGCTCGGCCCCGACGACTGGCGCTCCTGGCTGGAGCGCACGCTCTCCGGCCCGCGCGCGCTGCCCGCGCAGCGGATGGAGGACCAGGTCGGCCGCACCCCGATCGGCGCGGACCTCGACATCGCCGCCGCCGAGTGGCAGGAGGCCACGGCCGACCGGCTGTCGATGCTGCGCTCGGTGGAAGGCCGCGTCGACCACGCGGTGCACGCCTCCGTCACGGACGAGCGGTCCTCGCTCATCCGGTGGGCCGTCGCCGAGGCCATCGTCGTGCTCGTGACGCTGGTCGGCGCGCTGCTCTTCGCCTTCCGGATCGGGCGCGTGATGATCCGCCGGCTGCGCGACCTGCGCAACGCGGCGCACGACGTCGCCACCGACGGGCTGCCGAAGGTCGTCTCCGACCTCTCCCAGCCCGGTGCGCTGGGCGGCGCCACGCCACAGCAGGTCGCCAACAGCTCCGTCAGCCCGGTGAAGACCACCGGCGACGACGAGATCGGCGAGGTCGGCGAGGCGTTCAACTCCGTGCACCACGAGGCGGTACGGCTCGCGGCCCAGCAGGCGCACGCGCACGAGCAGTTCGCGGAGACCCTGGTCGGCGTCGCCCGGCGCGGTGCGCAGCTCACCTCCGTCATGGTGTCCGAGCTGGACGCGGTCCAGCGCGACGAGGCCGACCCGGAGCGCATGAAGATCCTCTTCGCGCTCGACCACCTCGCCATCCGCATGGAGCGCAACACCAACAACCTGCTCGTGATGGGCGGTTACGGCAACGCCCGGGTACGCGAATCGGATGCGCCCTGCGCCACCGTGGTCGTCGCCGCCGCCCAGCAGATCGAGCGGTTCGAGCGCGTCGCCATGGGGATCGTGGAGCAGGGCATCGGCATCGCCGCCCGCGCGGTGCACGACCTCGCGCACATGCTCGCCGAACTGCTCGACAACGCCACCCGCTTCTCGCCCCCCGACAAACAGGTGGGCGTCGCGGTCTGGCGGCTCTGGGACCGCGCCGTGATCCAGATCGTCGACGAGGGCGTCGGCATGACCGCCGAGCGCCGCGACGAGCTGAACGCCCGGCTGGCCAACCCGCAGACCGGCGTCGGCGCCGTGCGGTCCATGGGCCTGCACGTCGTGGCCCGGCTCGCCGGCCGCCACGGCATCGTCGTCGAACTGCGTAACTCCGCGGGACCCGGCACCATCGCCGAGGTCACCCTCCCGCCGTCGGTCCTCGTGGCCGTCGAGGAGGAGACCCTGGCCGAGGGCGAACGGCCCCTGGTGGAAGGGGAGGCGAGCGTTTTCACCGCCAAGCCCCGCGGCGTGCCCGGTCCGCGCAAGCCGATGGACGAGCCCGGCGGCGCCGGCGCGCCCCGGCGCGGCCCGGCCGCCAAGAGCGGCGACGCCCCGGCGGCGCCGGAGGCCGGGACCCGCAGCGGCGGCGGCGCGCGGCGCGGTTCGCCCTTCGGCCCGGACTACGACCCGGCCGACCGCGTCGCCGGTGTCAGCGCTTCGGGGCTGCCCGTGCGGATGCGCCAGCCGGCGGACCAGTGGCCGCGGTTCAAGCGCGACGGGGAGAGCAAGCCGGGCCGGAGCGAGCGGAAGCCCGCGCCTGCCAAGCGCCGGGACTCCCGGCAGATCTCCGACGTGCTGGCCGCGTACACCCAGGGCATCAGCAGGAGCACCGGCCGCCGCGAGGGAGCTTCAGGGGCCGCCGACCGCGGTCGCCCGGCCGGTATCGGCGGCAGTGGCGGCAACGGCGACGGCCGTACCGCCAGGAACAGCGGCCGTACCCAGACCGCACACGACGACGATTCGCAACGGAGCACGTGATGACGACCCCATCCACTGCCGACCTGAGCTGGCTGCTGAGTGACTTCGCGCGGCGCATACCCGAGGTCACCCAGGCCATCGCCGTCTCCGTGGACGGCCTCGCCCTGGCCTACACCGGGGTGGACCAGGACGACGCGGACCGGCTGGCCGCCATCGCCTCCGGCATCGTCAACCTGCTCTCCGGCGCTGCGCAGTTGATCGAGGCCGACCCCGTCGAGCACAGCCTGACGGCCATGGAGGGCGGCTACATGTTCTCCATGGCGGTCTCCAGCGGGGCGTCGCTCCTGGTCACCACCACCCGGGACGCGGACATCGGCGAGGTCAGCTACATGATGTCCGAGCTGATCAACCAGGTGGGCGACGCGCTCAGCCCCCAAGTGCGCGACTCGCAGCCGGCCTCCTGACAGCCGCCGCCCGGGCGGGTCCCCTCGCCCCGCCCGCGCGCCCGGCTGTCCGTCGTCGTGCCACGCCCCTTGTCTCCGACCTCCACCGCCGACCCCCGGACCGACCCCCAGCCCATCTCACATTTCCCCTCGGGAGCCTTCGTGTTCGTCAACTCATCCATACGCCGCAGTCCGGGCCGCAGCAGAGCCCGGGCCACCGCCGCCGCAGCCGCTGCCGTCTCGCTGGCCCTCGCCGGCTGCAGCGGGGGCGACAGCGGCTCCGGCGGCGATACCGTGAAGGTGGGCCTGCTGGTCGCCCTCTCGGGTACGTACGAGGCGGTGGGCACCGACATGCGCAACGGCTTCCAGCTCTACCTGGATACGCACGGCGGCAAGCTGGGGGGGCGCGAGGTCGAGCTGTCGGTGGGCGACGAGGGGGAGGGCCCGCCCACCGCGGTGCCGGCCGTCACCAAGCTGGTGAAGAAGGACCGGATCGACGTGATGGCCGGCATCGTCGCCAACGGCACGTACAACGCGGTGCTGCCGATACTTGAGCAGAACAAGATCCCGCTGGTCAGTACCGGCGGCCGGCCGGATCTGAAGGACGTCAGCCGCGTCTGGCACACCAGCTTCCTGTCGACGGACTACGGCACCGCCATCGCCCAGTATGTCAAGGACGAGGTCGACGGGCCGGTCTATGCGATCGGCCCGGACTACCAGGGCGGCTACGACCAGATCGGCGGCTTCACCGACACCTTCACCGAGGCCGGCGGCGAACTGGCCAACCCCGATGGCGAGGCCACCTGGACGCCGTTCCCCGACACCACCAACTTCACCCCTTACTTCGCCGACATCGCCCAGTCCGACGCCAAGGCGGTGTACACCTTCTACGCCGGTAAGGCCGCCATCGACTTCGTCAAGCAGTATGCCCAGTCGGACATCGCCGACCTGCCGCTGTACGCCTCCGGCACCCTGACCGAGGGCACCGTCCTTGCGGCCCAGGGCGACGGGGCCGAGGGCATTCAGTCCGTCTCCAACTACGTGTCCGACCTGGACAACGATGCCAACCGGAAGTTCGTCTCCGACTGGAACGCCAAGCACGACACCCCGCCCACCGGGTACGCCGTGGCCTCGTACGACGCCGCCGCCGCGCTCGACGCGGCCATCGGCGACGCCGCCGAGGAGGGTGAGGTGAACTCGGAGACGATCAACGAGGCCCTCGGTAACCTCGGTCAGATCGAAAGTCCGCGCGGCACCTGGTCGTTCGGCAAGAAGTCGCACGCGCCGGTGCAGAAGTGGTACCTGCGCGAGGTCCGCAAGGACGGCGAGCAACTCTCCAACGTCACGGTCCAGGACCTGGCCACACTCGGCGACTGAGATGGGCGCGTTCGATGCCCAGCTCGTGCCGGCGGTCGACGGCGTCGCCTACGGGCTGCTGCTGTTCGTCGTCGCCGCCGGCCTGAGCCTGGCGTTCGGCACCGCCGGCGTGCTCAACCTGGCACACGGCACGCTGTACGCGGTCGGCGCCTACACCGGCGCCGAACTCAGCGACGGCACCTGGGGCGGCCTCGCCCTCGGGCTCGTCGCCGGCACCGCGGCCGCCTGCGCGGCGGGCGCGGTGCTGTCGGCGGCGACGGCGCCACTGGCCCGCCGCGGCCATCTCGACCAGGCGCTGCTGACCTTCGGGCTGGCCCTGATCGGCGGCAATCTGCTCGTCGAGGGGTTCGGCGCGGACGAGATGCCGGTACGCGTCCCGGACGCGCTGGACACCTCCGTCGACCTCCTCGGCCACCGCTACCCCGCCTACCGGCTCGGGTTCATCGTGATGGCCGTGGTCCTCGCCGCGGCCGGCACCTGGGTGCTCACCCGCACCCGCGCGGGCGCCGCCGTACGCGCCGCGGCCGACGACCCGGAGATGCTGGCCACCACGGGGCTGAGCCCCCGGGTCGTGCACACCGGCGTCCTCGCCGCGGCGGGGGCGCTGGCCGGTGCCGCCGGCGTGCTCGGCGCGCCGATCATCGGCCCCGGGCCGAGCACCGGGGACACCGTGCTGATGCTCTCCCTCGTGGTCGTGGTCCTCGGCGGGCTCCGGTCGCTGTGGGCGACGCTGGTCGCCGCCATCGGGGTCGGCGAGGTGCAGACGCTCGGGGTGTCGGTCGCCCCGGACTGGGCGCCGTACCTGCTCTTCGCCGCCATGGCCGCGGTGCTGATCCTGCGCTCCGGGCGCGGGCTCGCCGAGCCGCACGGCCCGGAACCGGGCGGCGACCCGCCGCCCGACCCGGCGGAACGGCTGCGCCGCGCGCTGGCGCGGGTGCCGTGGCCGTGGCGCGACGCGCTGGCGGCGCGCCGGGCCAAGGCGGCGGCATCGCCGGCTGCGGCCGTTAAGGCGGGCGGCGCCGGGCGGATCGCCGCGGCGGCCCGCGCCGCCGCCCCGCTGCTCGTCCTCGTCGTCGTGCTGGCCTTCCTGCCGATGATGCTCGACGCCTACTCCCTCTCCCTCGCCGGCTACGCCCTGGCCTTCGGCCTCCTCGCGGTCAGCGTCACCGTCGTCACCGGCTACGCCGGGCTGCCCACGCTCGGGCAGAGCGCGCCGTTCGCCGTCGGCGCGTACACCACCGCCAAACTCGCCGAGAACGACTGGACGGTCGGGCCCGTGCAGGTGGTGCTCTCCGCCGCCGTCGCCGCCGCGTTCTGCCTGGTGACCGGACCCGCGGTGATCCGTGCCCGCGGCACCACCGTGCTCATGATCACCGTCGCGGTCGGCGAGCTGACGGCCATCGCCATCGGCCAGTGGAAGTCCGTGACCGGCGGCACCGACGGCCTCGCCGGGTTCCCCTCCACGCAGGCGTTCTGGGGCGGAGAGCCGCTCTTCGAGGAGCTGGCGATCTACCAGTACGCGGCCGTGGTCGTGGTCTGCGTCGTCGCCGTGGCGCTGGTGCTGCTGCGCTCGCCGGCCGGCAAGCTGCTCACCGGCTCGCGGGAGGCGGAGGAGCGGATGCGCGCCTCGGGCCACCCCGTGACGCGGTACCTGCTGGTGGCGTACGTCGGCGCGGGCGCGCTGGCGGGCGCCGGCGGCTCGCTGCTCATCGCCGTGCAGAGCTACGTCTCGCCGGCCGACGTCGGCTTCGAGATCGCCGCGCTCGCGCTGCTCGCGGCCGTCATCGGCGGCATCACGTCGGTGATCGGCGCGCTGCTGGGCGCCGGGCTCATCGTCTACACCCGCGACTGGCTCGCCGGGTCGTGGCCGGGCCACGGGCCGCTGCTGCTCGGCGCGCTGTTCGTCGCGGCGGTCTACCTGCTGCCGCGCGGGCTCGCCGGACTGGTGTCCGGGACACCCCGTACGGCCGCCGCGGACGGTGCGGATGACGCCTCGGATGGCGCGGACAGCGCAGACACCGGGGACGGCGAGCACGCCGGCGGCGCCGTGGGCCGGGTGCCCGCGCCGCGCAGGGCGGGCGACACCGGCCCGCCGCGGCCGGCGAAGGCGGGCCCGCCGGCCCGGGACCGGAAGGGGACGACGTGACCGTGCCCGCCGCGGTGTGTCCCACTCCTCGTACGGGCCGGGCGGCGGCGTGCACCGCCGGCCCCTCCGCCGCGCGCACGGAAGGCGGCAGCCCGGCCGCCTCCGGCGCCCCCGTCCGCGTACGGAAGGGCACGTCGTGACCGCATCCGCCGCCCCCGCGGCTCCCGCCGCCCTCGAACTCGACGGCCTCACCCGCCGTTTCGGCAGCCTCACCGCGGTCGACGGGGTCAGCTTCGACCTGCCCGCCGGTGCCCGGCACGCCCTCATCGGGCCCAACGGCGCCGGCAAGACCACCCTGCTCAACCTCATCGCCGGCACCGAGCGGCCCGACCAGGGCTCCATCACCTTCCTCGGCCGCGACGTCACCCGTACCGCACCCGCGCGGCGCAGCCGCCTCGGCGTCGCCCGGAGCTTCCAGCAGCCCACCGCCATCCCGGACCTGACGGTCCTGGACAACGTGCTGCTCGCCTCCTGGCGGCACCACCCCGAGCGCCGCGGCGCCTGGCGGCGCACCGCACGCCGCGGGCGGCTGGCCGAAGCCGCCGCGCAGCGGCTCGCGGACGTGGGCCTCACCGGGGTGGCGGACCGGCCGGCGGGCTCCCTGTCGCACGGGCAGCGCCGGCTGCTCGACCTGGCCGCCGCGCTCGTCGCCCGGCCGCGCGTGCTGCTGCTCGACGAGCCCGCCGCCGGGCTCACCGACCGGGACGTGGTCCGGCTGATCGACGTGCTCGGCGCCCTGGACGACGACATCGCCGTACTGCTGGTGGAGCACAACACCGAGGTGGTTGCGCGGCTGGCCCGTACGGTCACGGTGCTGGTGACCGGGCGGGTGCTGGCCTCCGGGCCGGTACGGGAGGTCTTCGACCTGCCCGAGGTGCGCAGCGCGTACCTGGACGCCGCCACCACGGCGGACACCCCGGCCGCCGGCGGCACCGCGGGTGCCGCCGACGCCCACGACCCCGGCGCCAAGAGGTGACCCGCCCCATGCTCCGCATCTCCGGACTGTCCGCCGGCTACCACGGCGGCACCGTCCTCCACGACCTCGACCTCGACGTCCCCGAGGGCAGCGTGCACGCCGTCGTCGGCCACAACGGCGCCGGCAAGACCACGCTCGTCCACGCCGTCGCCGGCCTGCTGCGCCCGGCGACCGGCACCGTCGAGGTCGCCGGCCGCGACGTCACCGGCCGCCCGGCGCACCGCATCGCCCGCGCCGGCGTCGGCCTCGTACCCCAGGGCCGCCGGGTCTTCGCCCGGCTGACCGTCGCCGAGCACATCCGCCTCGCCCACCGCCCGCCCCGCACCGGCGGCGTCCGGCCCTGGACCCCGGAGCGGGTGCTCGACCTGCTGCCCCGGCTCGGCGAGCGCAGCACCCACCGCGGCACCGACCTGTCCGGCGGCGAGCAGCAGATGCTGGCGCTGGCGCGGGCGCTGCTGGGCTCGCCGCGCGTGCTGCTGCTGGACGAGCCGACGGAGGGCCTGGCGCCGATCCTGGTGGGGCAGATCCTCGACCTGGTCGGCACGCTGGCGGGGGAGGGCCTCGCGGTGCTGCTGGTCTCGCCGAGCCCGGCGTCGGCGGCGCAGTGCGCCGACACGGTGACGGTGCTGACGTCGGGGCGGGTCACGGCCCGGCTGGACGGGCCGGCGGTGCGGAAGGACCCGGCGGAGCTGCACGAGGCACTGGCGCTGACGGCGACGCACTGACGGGGGCCTCCGGCCCCCGCCCCCGCCCGCCGGCCACGCACCGCTTGCCCCCGGCTCACCCGCTCACCCGCTCACCCGCCGCCGGCTGGCGGGACCGGCGGCGGTGGGCAAGCCTGGTGAGACGGCACGTGTATCCAGGAGACGGAGGCCGATGGTGAGTGCACCGGTGCTGGTGGGTGCGGACGGGTCGCCCGAGAGCCTGGAGGCGGTCGCCGTGGCGGCCCGCGAGGCACGGATGCGCGGCACCGGCCTGCGTATCGTGCACGCCTTCTTCTGGCCGGTGATGCGGGTGCCGCTGGAGCCGTCGTCGGTGGGCCCGCCCGGGGGCGGGCTGCGCAACCACGCGGACCAACTGGTCGCCGAGGCGGTACAGCATGCGCGCGAGGCCGAGCCGGACGTCGCGGCCGAGGGCGCCGTCATCACCGGCGACACCATGCCGGTGATGGTGGAGGAGTCGCGCGACGCGGCACTGGCTGTCGTCGGCAGCCGCGGGCTCGGCGCGTTCACCGGCCTGCTGCTGGGCTCGACGGCCGTGCACCTGGCGGCGCACGGCCACTGCCCGCTGCTCGTCGTACGCGGCGAGGGCGACCCGGCGCGTGAGGGCCCGGTGGTGGCCGGCATGGACGGCTCACAGGCCGGCGACCCGGCGGTCGAATTCGCCTTCGCCGAGGCCGCGATGCGCAACACGGGCATCCTCGCCGTACACGCCTGGTCCCCGTGGAAGGCCGAACTCCCGCCGCCACAGGACCCGGCAGCGCCGTACGCGAGCGGCTCGGGCGACCTGGAGGAGGACGAGGAGCGCGTGCTCGCCGAGGCCCTGGCGGGCCGGCACGAGCGCTACCCGGACGTCCGCGTCGAGCGCCGCGTGCTGCGCGGCGGCCCCCGGGAGGCGCTGATCGAGGCGAGCCGGGAGGCGGCGCTGGTGGTCGTGGGCGCGCGGGGACGCGGCGGCCTCACGGGGATGCTGCTGGGCTCGGTGAGCCAGGCGCTGCTGCACCACGCGGACTGCCCGGTGGCGGTGGTACGGGCGACGATGGGTAAGTGAAGATTTGCACTTCGCGAATCAGTGCTAAGATCCACGCGGACATTGCGACGTGTGTCCCCACACGTAAGTTTTCGATGAGAGGCCCTCCGTGCGCGCTATAGCCGTGCTGATCACCACGACCCTTACCTTTGCAGTAGTTGCAGGCGCAACGGAGTGGATGTACAGGGAGCCCGCCGGCTCCGGCACTCACGCCACCGCCTGAACCGCGCCAGCGCGCACCCATGACCGGCTCCTGATCAGGAGCCGGTCATGCCATGCTCCCGCAGCAGCTCCGCGACCCTGGCCGCGTCCGAGTCGGCCTCCCACGCGCGGTAGAGCCGCATCGCCTCTTCCGCGTACCGCCGCATCTCGCCCTCGGCGCCTGCGGCCAGCGCTACCCATGCCAGCCCCTCCAGCGCGTGTGCGCTGCCGAGGGGGAATCCTGCCTCGTCGGCGATCCGGTGGCCGAGTTCGTACGTCTCGCGCGCTGCCGTGAGCTTGCCCGACCGTCTGTGCACGTCGGCCAACCCGACCAGCGCCCGCTGCCGTTCGTACGCGTTGCCGATCGTCGCGGCCAGTCGCGCGGCCATGCCGAAGTGCAGTGCGGCCTCGCTGCGCCGGCCGCACTCGGCGTACGTGTCGCCCAGGCTCGTCAGCGCGTGCACCTCGCCCAGGGCGTCGCCGGCGGCCCGGTGGCTCTGCAGGGCCTGGTGGAAGCAGACCAGCGCTTCTGAGGTGTGGCCGGTCGCGTGGTGCACGGTGCCGAGGTTCGTGGAGAGGGTGGCCAGGTCCCGGCGTTCGCCGTAGCGCCGCATCAGGGCCAGCGACTGCTCGTAGTACGTGCGGGCCGCGGCGTAGTCGCCCTCGTCGCGCCGAAGCTCCCCGATGTTGTTCAGACTGCGTGCCTCCCCGTAGCGGTCGCCGATCTCGCGGCGCAGGGCCAGTGTCGCGTGGGCGGTTTCCACCGCCTCGTGGTGTCGTCCGGCATACCTGAGGGCGAGACCCCGCACGTTCAGGCACTGCGCCTCGCCATGGCGGTCGCCGTTCCTCGCGTACAGACTCAGCGCCTCGTTCAGCACGCGCAGGGTCGCTTCGCTGTCCCCGGCCGTGACATGGGACCTGCCGGCCTGGTACAGCGCGTCCGCACAGCCCGGTTCGTCATCGCGGCGCCGGAACTCCGTCAGCGCCTCGCGGGCGTTGCGCAGGGCCTCCTCCGGGTTGTCCTTGGCACGTTGCGCCGCGCGGTCCACCAGCGTGCGGGCCAGCGTGGCGCTGTCGCCGCGGGTGCGCAGGACGGTGAGGGCCGCGTCGTACAGGGCCGCCGCGGGTTCGCGGGCGCCCCAGCGTTCCAGGGACGGGGCAAGGACGTGGGGGAACAGCGCCGCCGTCGCCGGGGCGGCGGTGGCGGCGCGGGCGGCGGTGGCCAGGAGGTTGGCGCGCTCCACCGACAGCCATACCGACGCCTCGTCGGCATCTGCGAACTCCGGTGCGTACGGGGAGACCAGGTCCGGCGGCAGGGGCAGGATGCGGTGGTGCGGGTGGGCGAGTCGGGTCGCGCGGTGTGCGCCGGTCAGGTAGTGGGCGGCGAGGCGTTCGAACGCCGCCTGCCGCGCGGCCGGTTGCCCGGCGCGCCGGCCGGCCTGGAGACCGAAGAGGCGGGTGAGGTCGTGCAGGCGGTACCGGTCCTGTACAGGCTCGTCCAGCAGGTTGCAGTCCTGCAACTCGTCGATGCTGCGCCGCGGCCCCGCCGGCGGGACGTCCGGCGCGGCGCCCACGAGCGCCAGCACCGCGGTCGGCGCCAGGTCGGGGCCGGGAGCCAGGGCCAGGGCGCAGAGCATGTCCCGGGCCGGGGCGCTGAGTTCCTCGTACGACAGACGGAACGCCGAGGCCACCGCGGCGTCCAGCTCGTCGAGCGGGTCGGCGGCCTGGCTGAGCCGGCCGAGCAGGTGCGCGAGGTCCCAGGAGCCGCGGTGCCGGAAGCGCCCGGCGAGCAGTTGCAGCGCCAGCGGTTGGCAGCCGACGGCGGCCACGACCTCGGCCAGCGTCGCGCCGTCGCCCGGCAGCCGGGCCGCGCCGACGATACGGGTGAACAGCTCCGCCCCCTCCGCCGCCGACAGCACGTCCAGGTGCAGCTCCTCGGCGCCGTCCAGCCGCAGCCGGTTGCGGCTGGTGACGATCGCCCGGCAGTCCGGCGACGCGGGCAGCAGCGGTTCGACCTGCGCGGCGTCGCGGGCGTTGTCGAGGACCAGCAGCAGCCGCCGGCGCGCCGTCCACTCCCGCCACGCGCCCGCCCGCTCGTCCAGCGTGTCCGGCAGCTTCGGCGCGCCGCACGTCTGCAGCAGCACGGCCAGCGCCTCGGCCGGGTCGTACGGCTGCTGGCCGCTGAAGCCGCGCAGGTCGAGGAAGAGCTGCCCGTCGGGGTACGCGCGGCGCAGCCCGTACGCGACGTGGACGACCAGGCTCGTCTTGCCCACGCCTGGCATCCCTTCGATCACGGTGAGCGGCAGCGCCCGCCGCTCACCCCGGCCGGGCGCCGCCCCCGGCCCCCGGCCCGTGCCCGGGCCGCTGAGGAGCAGGCTCAGTTCGCTCGTCCGGCCGGTGAAGTCGTGGATGTCGCGGGGCAGGTTGGTACGGGGCGCGGGCGTCACCACCGCGTCCACCGGGGTGCCGGCGGCGGGGGTGGGGGCGGCGAGCAGGTCGCGGTCCTGTTCCAGGATGCGCTGGTGCAGGTCCCGTAACTCCGCCGAGGGCTCCATGCCCTGCTCCTCGTCGAGCCGGCGGTGCGTGGTGCGGTAGAGGTCCAGGGCCTCCACGTGCCGGCCGCAGCGGTACAGCGCCAGCATCAGGGAGGCGACGAGCCGCTGGGCGAGCGGGTTCTCCGCCACCAGCTCCCCCAACTCCCCGATGAGATCCGAGTGCCGGCCCGCCTCCAGCTCCAGCCTGATGCGCTGCTCCCGCACCCGGCGCAGGTCCTCCAGCAGCCGGTCGCGGGCGGAGGCCGCCCAGGTGCCCGGGAACTCGGCCAGCGGCTCGCCCCGCCACAGCGACTCCGCGGCGCGCAGCAGCCCGACGGCCCGCCGCCGCTCGCCATGCCCGACGGCCGTCGCGCTCTGCGTCCGTAACTCCTCGAAGCGCAGCAGGTCGACGCTGCCGGGCGTGACCCGCAGCCGGTACAGCCCCGGCGAGGGCTTCTCCAGCTCGATCGTGTCCCTGTACGGCTTCAGGTTGCCGCGCAGCCGGGAGAGCAGGACGTGCAGGCTGCCCGGCGCGCTCGGCGGCGGGGTGCCGTCCCAGACCCGCTCGATGAGGGTCTCGGCGGTGACCGGGCGCCCGCGCGCGTGCACCAGTACGGCCAGGACGCAGCGCTGCTTGAGCGACCCGAGGTCGCGGCGCTGCTCGCCCTGCCAGAGTTCCAGCGGTCCCAGAGCCCGTAGTTCCACGCGTCGCTCCACCATCGCCCCGCGGGACCGTCGCCCCGCGGTCGGATCCCCTCCCGTGGCGGCGCCCCGCGCGCACGCCGGGGACACCTCACCATCGCCACGCCAGTACGGCCGCGCCAGGGGAGCGGGACGGGGCGCACGGATGCGCGCGCCGGGCGCGCGGGAGCCGGCCCGCAGGCGGAGTGCAGGATTCCTGCAAGCCTCGTCCCAGTCCCGGCGGGCAGCCCGCCTCTGTGGCCGCGAAGCCACGCGGCCACCGCGGCCGGGTGATCGGCCGGAGCAGAGGAAACGGGGAACGACAGGGATGGACATGGCGATACGGGAAGGACGCTGGCACGTGCCGGTGCGGCTCGACGTCGAGCGGTGGGCGACGAGGCGTACCAGCAGGCGGGTGCTGGTGGTGGTGCACACGGTGACGTCGGGGCAGCGGGTGCTCGAAGCGGTGCGGCTGCTGGAGGGGGACCCGCGGGTGCAGGTCTGCTTCACCGCGGCGCCCGACGTGTTCAGCAACGGAGTGACGGCGTTCCTGGAGCGCCTGGGCGGCCTCGTGCTGCCCTGGGACCAGGCGGCGCAGACCAGGTTCGACCTCGCCCTGGCGACGAGCTACGAGGGCCTGCACGAGCTGCACTCGCCCGTGCTCGTCCTGCCGCACGGCGCCGGGCACAACAAGATGGTGCCCGAGCGCCGCCGCGGGCGCCTCGCCGCGGCGCGCGGCACGTACGGGCTGGCGCGCCAGATGCTGGTGCGCGACGGGGCCGTGATCCCGGAGACGATCGTGCTGGCGCACGAGGAGGAGCTGTCCCGGCTCGGCCGGGAGTGCCCCGAGGCGCTGCCCGTCGCCGCGGTCGCCGGCGACCCGTGCTACGACCGCATCCAGGCCAGCCGCCCGTCCCGCGCGCTGTACCGCGAGGCGCTGCGCGCCGGTTCGCGGCAGCGGCTCGTCCTGGTGTGCTCGACGTGGGGGGCCCACTCGCTCCTCGGCCAGGGCTGGGAGCTGCTGCACCAGTTGGTGCGGGAGCTGCCGCGGGAGGACTTCCGGGTGGCCGCGCTGCTGCACCCGAACGTCTGGAACGGCCACAGCGAGTGGCAGATACGCAGCTGGCTGGCGGAACTCGGCCGCGCCGGGCTGGCCGTGGTCAGCCAGCACGCGGACTGGGTCGGCCCGCTGGTCGCCGCCGATGTGATCGTCGGGGACCACGGCTCGACCACCTTGTACGGTACGGCCACGGGCGCGCCGGTGCTGCTGGCCGAACTCACCGGCCCCGACGACCTGGACCCGGCGTCGCCCATGGCGGAACTCGCCTCCTTCGCCCCCCGGTTGCGCACCGACCGGCCGCTGGCGCGGCAGCTCACCCGGGACGTACGGGCGTCGGTCCGGCCGCGCTACGAGCACGTCGCCGACCGCATCACCTCGGAGCCGGGGAGGTTCGCACGGCTCATGCGCACGCTGCTGTACCGGAAGCTGCGGCTGCGCGCCCCCGGCGGGCTGCCGGGCGCACCGGTCACCGAACCCGCGGCTCTGCCGCGGCTGATGCGTGCGGCCGGGCCGAGCGGCCTGGTGGTGCCGTGACGGCCGCGGGGGATCCGGTGTGCCTGGTGACGGTGGCGGGGCTCACCGCCGCGGTGCGGGACATACCGGTGTACGCGGACGAGTCGCCGGCGGGCCCGCGGTTGCGCCACGGGCATCCGCGGTCGCAGCCGCAGCCGCAGCCGCAGCCGCAGCCGCGGTCGTTGCCGGGGCCGGTGCACCGGGTGCGGGCCGAGGTCCGCCGCGGCACCGGGCTGCCGGTGGCCGACGAGCACGTGCGCGCGGGGCTGACGGCACCGGCGCCGTGGTCCCGGGTGGCCGACGTGCTGCTGGTGCCGGGCGGATCTCCCGGGGAGGTGCGGGCGGCGGCGGAGCGCCACCCCGGCGCGCTGGTCGTGGCGGCGTACCGCGGTGACCGGTGCCTGTTGCGCTACGGCGGCCGGGTCCTGTGCCTGAGCGCCGCCGGCTCCGGCGCCGACGGCCCGGGGCCCGGGTGGCGCTGGCGCGCTGTGGCCTCCGCGTTCCACGCCTGGCTCGCGGCCGGCCTGCTCACGGGTCCGGTCAGTGGGCCCGTACGGCTGCGGACCGCGCGCCTGCCCGCAGAGCGTGCCGCTCCGCTGACCGCCGCACCCCCGGGGTGACCCGGCGCGGTCAGCCGTCCGTCAGCCGCCGCAGCCGCTCCCGTACCGCCGCCGCCTCCGGCGAGTCGGAGCGGCCCGCGGCGGCGTGGAGGTCCAGCGCCTCGCGGCAGCGGTCCCGGGCCGGCCCGGCCTGACCGCGGTGCTCGGCGAGCGCTCCCAGGCCCGCCATGGCGCGGGCCGCCTCGAAGTCGGCGCCGACGGCGCGGAACTCGGCCAGCGCGGCGGTCAGATGGTCCTCGGCCCGGTCCGCCAGGCCGCGGTCGAGGAGGGCGAGGCCCAGGAGCGTACGGGCGCGGGCGGCGTTGTACGTGTCGCCCGCGTCCCGTAGCACGGCCAGCGCGTCCTCGGCGTGCCCGGTGGCCGCCTCGGGGTGCCCGCCGGCCAGCGCGACGTCGGCGAGGTTGTGGCGGGCGAGCGCGCCCGCGCGCACGTCGCCGGCGGCGGGCAGCTCCTCGGCGGCGCGGGTGAACAGCGCCTGCGCCTGCTCCAGTTCGCCGAGCCGCTGGTGGGCCAGGCCGCGGTAGTTGAGGGTACGGGCGTGGCCGAGGGCGTCTCCGGCGGTGCGGAACAGCCGGGCGGCCTCCTCGAACATCTCCAGGGCGCGGGTGTGCTCGCCCAGGTCCAGCTCGACCAGACCGCCCGAGGTGAGCATCCGGCACTGCGCGGCCACGTCGCCCAGTTCGCGGGCGGCGGCCAGCCCCTCCGCGTGCGCCGTGCGCCCGTGCTCGTAGGACTTCCGGCGGATGAAGTGGGGCCATAGCGCGTCCGCGGTCTGCCAGGCCGCCGTGGGTACGCCGGCGGGGCGCGCGCGGCGGATGACGGCCATCAGGTTGGCCAGTTCGCGGTCCATCCAGCCGAGCGCGCCGGCGGAGTCGTCGCCGACGTACGGCGCGAAGTGCGGGCCGGGTCCGTAGTCGCGGGGGAGCGTACGGTGCTGCGGGTCGACGATCTCCTCGGCGCGGGTGGCGCCGGCGAGGTAGTGGTCGGTGATGCGGCGCAGCGCGGCGGCCCGCTCCCAGGCGGGCTCGCCGGCCTCGGCGGCGTCCGAGGCGTGCAGGCGCACCAGGTCGTGCAGGCGGTGCCGGTCCTCGCCGACCTCGGTGAGGAGGTTGGCGTCGAGGAGTTCGTCGAGGGGGTCGCCGGCCTCGTCGCCGAGGGCGGCCGACGCCGCCGCGCCGCTGAACTCCGGGCCGGGGTGCACGCCGAGCAGCCGGTAGAGCCGGGCGGCGCGGGGCGGCAGTCCGCGGTACGACAGGTCGAGGCTGGCGCGTACGTCGTGGTCCCCGGGGATCGACAGCGCCGCCAGCCGGCCGCGCTCCTCCGTGAGGGTGCGCTGCATCGCGGCGAGCCCGCGCCGCGGGCGGGCGGCCAGCCGGGCGCCGATCACCCGCACCGCCAGCGGCAGCCCGGCGCACAACTCGACCAGGGAGCGCGCCGCTTCGGGCTGGGCCGCGACCCGGTCGTCGGCGAGCGTGGCGCCGAGGAGCTCGACGGCCGCGTCGCCGGCGAGGGGTTCGAGGTTGAGGACGGTGCCGCCGTCGACGACCAGGCCGGCGAGCCGGCTCCGGCTGGTCACCACCACCAGGCTCAGGCCCGCGCCCTGCAGCGGGCGCACCTGCCCGGCGCTGACGGCGTCGTCGAGGAGGACGACCAGGCGCCGCTCGCCGGTCAACGACCGGTAGAGCGCCACCCGTTCCGCGAACGTCCGCGGCACGTGCTGCGGCGCCACGCCCAGCGCGCGCAGGAAGCGGCCGGCGACCTCCTCCGGGTCGGCGGGGCCGGTCGGGGAGTGGGCACCGAGGTCGGCGTACAACTGGCCGTCGGGGTACTCCTGCCGCAGGCTGTGCAGCCAGGACAGCGCGACCGCCGTCTTGCCGACGCCGCCCAGCCCGCTGACCGCCGCCAGGGTGCCCTGCCCGGCCCGCACCCCGCGCACGCGGCGCTCCTCCAGCGCGGCCAGCTCCACGGTGCGGCCGGTGATCCGCGCGGTGGGCGGGAGCTGCCACGGCACCGCCCGCGCGGGGGCGGGGGCGTGGACATGGACGTCGCCGTGTACGGCTCCGGCCTGGACGACGGGACCGTTGACGGTCCCGCCGACTTCGTTGCGGCTGACGTGCCCTGCATCCCCGTGCACGCGTCCCTCCCGAACCATCCGCAAGGTACCCAGGCCATCCGGTGACACCCCGGGGGCGCGCCGTTCCGGAGAGTGACGTGCCCTTGCGGTGAGTATGCATGACGGCAGGAATCCGCCAACCCCGCGCGGCGGCGGGGAGGAACCGGCTCCGTGGCTTCGAAGGCCCGCGCCGTTGCGGGCCGGCCGGTGTTCTCGTACGGCAGGGGCACCGGTGCCCGTCATCAGCCGCACGGCGAGATCACCCGGTCCCCGGTCAACTCCGCGACCGGCCGGGGGACTTCAGCGTGTCACACCCTGTCCCGCCGGGCCGGCCCGGGACCGTACCCCCAAGGGCGCGCGTCAGGCGCCGATGCCCGTGAGGAGGAGGTCCACCGCGCCCTCCAGGAAGGCGTCGTCGAGCGGTTCGCGGGTCAGCAGCAGGCGGGTGTGCAGCGGGCCCATGAGGGACTCGAAGGCCAGGTGGCGGTCGACGCCGGGGCGGAGTTCACCGCGGGCCTCGGCGCGGTCGAGGACCGTCGCGCCGACCGCGAAGCGGGTGGTCCAGAACTGGTCGCGGGCGGCCTCGTACTCCGCGAGGTCCTCCTGCACCGCCATCCGCAGCAGCAGGCCGCCCAGCGGGGTGCGGACGAAGACGGCGGTGCTGTTCAGGAGGGCGAGGAGGTCGCCGCGGAGGGTGCCGGTGTCGGGGGTGGGCAGATCGGTGCGGGTGCGGTCGAGGACGGCGTCGAGGGCGAGGGCGGACTTGGTGCCCCAGCGGCGGTAGATCGACGTCTCGTGGACGCCGGCGCGCTGGGCGACCTCGGCGATCGACAGCGCCTCGGCGCCGTGCTCCAGGACGACGTCCACCGTCGCCTGCAGCACGGCGGCGCGTACGCGGGCGCTGCGCCCGCCCGTTCTGCGGGCGGCGGTGGCGGGCTGGCGGCTGCTTTCCGGCATCCCGCCAACGTAGCGCAGGTCAGTGCGGTGTCGGCCGTTCGGCGTGGGAGGGGGGAAAGGTGGCCACGAGCGCCGCGGTCACCGCGGTGAGCCCCATGCCGCCGGCGGCGAACACGGCGACCAGCGTCCAGAAGTCCGGGGTGAGAACCATCGGGGTGCCTCCTGCCAGTTAACGCAGTAATTCTTGCTTTAAGGTACGCCGGGGCCGGCCTTTATTGCAAGTCGACTTGCGTTACGTGCCTGAGGGGGGTGCAGGGAGTACGTTCGTGGCAGCCCGGCACACCCCGCCGACCAGCCCCGAGGAGCCCGAATGACCGGCGACTTCACCCCGTTCACCGCCGACGACTACCGCGCCCGCATGCGGCACGCCGCGAGCGCCGCCGCCGGCGCCGGGCTCGCCGGGCTGCTCGTCGCCCCCGGCCCCGACCTCGTCTGGCTCACCGGCTACGCGCCGCCCGCCGCCACCGAGCGGCTCACCCTGCTCGTGCTCGCCGCCGGGGCGGACCCGGTGCTGGTGGTGCCGGCGCTGGAGGCCGGCGACGCCGCCAAGGCGGCCGGCGGGCCCGCCCTCACCCTGCGGGACTGGACGGACGGCACGAGCCCGTACGCCGTGACCGCCCCGCTGCTCGACGCCCGCGGCCGGTACGCCGTCAGCGACGACGCGTGGGCCCTGCACCTGCTCGGGCTCCAGCGCGAGCTGCCGGACTCCGCGTACGTCGCCTTCTCCGACGGGCTGCCGATGCTGCGCGCCGTCAAGGACGACGCCGAGCTGGCCCGGCTGACCGCGGCCGGCGCCGCCGCGGACGCCGCGTACGAGGAGATCGTCAAGGCGCCCTTCGCCGGGCGCAGGGAGTCCGACGTCGCCGCCGACCTGGCCGCGCTGCTGCGCCGGTTCGGGCACTCCCAGGTCGACTTCACCGTCGTCGGCTCCGGCCCCAACGGCGCCGACCCGCACCACGAGGCCGGTGAGCGCGTCATCCGCGACGGCGACATGGTCGTCCTCGACTTCGGCGGCCTCGTGCACGGCTACGGCTCCGACACCACCCGCACCGTGCACGTCGGCGAACCCACCGACCAGGAGCGGGAGGTCCACGACGTCGTGCGCGCGGCGCAGGAGGCCGGCGTCCGGGCCGTACGGCCGGGCGTGGCCTGCCAGGAGATCGACCGGGCGGCGCGCCGGGTCATCGCCGACGCCGGCTACGGCGAGTACTTCATCCACCGCACCGGGCACGGGATCGGCACCACCACCCACGAGCCGCCGTACCTGGTCGAGGGCGAGGAGCAGCCGCTCGTGGCCGGCATGTGCTTCTCCGTCGAGCCCGGCATCTACCTGCCGGGCCGGTTCGGCGTACGCATCGAGGACATCGTCACCGTCACCGAAACCGGCGCCCGGCGGCTCAACGGCACCGCCCGCGAGATGGCGATCGTCTCGTAGCGCGGCCCGCCGGCCGGCCGGCGGCACCGACCAGCCGGTGCCGCCTGGCCGTGCCGCCTGGCCGGTGCCGCGGGCGGCGGCCTGCCCACGGCGCCCGGCCCGCCGCCCCGCCCGCCCCCGGCGCTCAACCGCCCCGCTTCACCCCGTCGACCACGACGTCCGCCACGGAGTCGTAGAACGCCAGGTGCCCGGCGATCGGCCCCACCTCGCGCAGCGGGTCGTCGTACGCCCACGCCACGTCCGCCCGCTCCGCCGTGCCCCCGCCGCCGCGGTAGGTCCAGTACGACGCGAAGCCCTTGTACGGGCACCCCGTCCGGGTCGCCGTCGGCTCGAACAGCTCCCACTCCACGTCCGCCGGCGGCAGGTAGAACACCGCCGGCAGCCCGGTCTCGAACACCGCCAGCGGACTGCGCGACTCCGCCACCGGCCTGCCGTCGATCTCCACCCGCACGTGCCGCGCGCTGCGCAGCACGTCCACCCGGTGGTACGGGTCCCGCGGCCCCACCGGCAGCTCCTCGTCCTCCTCGTACCAGCGGTCCAGCGCCGACCACCGCACGGACACGTACTCCGCCAGCTCGGCGTCCCCCTCGTACGGCCGCGCCGCGTCGGGCACGAGGTCGAAGCGGACGTCGTGCCGCGGGAAGGCGTACCGCACGTACGGACTGCCCGCCTCCCGCACCAGCAGCGCATCCTCGCTGTCGACGACGAGGTCGCCGCCCAGCCTGCCGCGCACCCGCCGTTCGCTGCGCTCCCAGGTCCTGGTGTCGAACGTCAGCATCGGTCATACCTCCTGGCGGTCGGGGGTCTTCCCGGCCGTGACCGGTGCAACGCCGGCGACTGCCCGGGGCTTCCCGAGCGCGAGGGCGACCACCATCGCCGCCACCATCAGCGCGGCCGACACCCAGAACCCGTCGCGCAGCCCCGCGGCGGCGTCCGCCGGGCCCGCGGCGTCGCCGGGGCCGGCCACGGCCACCACGATCGCCAACCCCACGGCTCCGCCGATCTGCGACGCGGTGTTCGCCACCCCCGACGCCGTGCCCTGCTCGCGCGGCGCGACGCCGGCGGCGGCCGCTGCGAACATCGCCGGGAACCCGTACGCGGCGAGGCTCCACACGGCCATCCCGGGCAGCATCGCCCAGTACGAGCCGTCCTCGGCCACGACGACGCCTACCCCGGCCATGCCCACGGCGACCCCGCCCATGCTGCTGGCCAGCGTGGTGCGCAGGCCCCAGCGGTTCAGCATGCGCGGGGCGACGACCGAAGCGGCCACCGCGGCGAGCAGGCTCAGCGGGAGGAAGCCGAGGCCGGCCTCCAGCGCGGAAAAGCCCAGCAGGGCCTGCATGTAGGTGGTGAGGACGAAGTACGAACCGCTGAGCGCGCCCAGGAACAGGAACAGCGTGCCCATGCCCACCAGCAAACTGCGGTTGCGCAGCAGCCGCAGCGGCACGAGCGGATCGGCGACGCGGGACTCGACGAACAGGAACGCGCAGAACAGCACCGCCCCGGCCGCCAGCGCGCCCGCGCCGCGCACCGTCAGCCACCCTTCCTCGGGCCCGCTGACGAGCCCGAGGACCACCAGCAGCGAGCCCGCGGTGGCCAGCGCGGCACCGGGGAGGTCGAGCCGGGTGCCCGTTGCGCCCGCTGCGCCGCGCGGCACCACCGCCGCGGCGACCACCGCACCCACCAGCGTCAGCGGCACGTTGACGTAGAAGACGGCCTCCCAACTCGCCCACTCGGTCAGCACCCCGCCGAGCATGGCGCCGGTTGCGAGCCCCGCGCCGCCGCCCACGCCCCAGACCCCGAGCGCCCTGTTGCGCTCGGCGCCCTCGGCGAAGGTCGTGGTGAGCAGCGAAAGGATCGCCGGGGTGAGCACCGCGCCGCCCAGCCCCTGCGCGGCGCGGGCGGTCACGAGCATCCACGGCTCTGTCGCCAGCCCGCCGGCCAGTGAGGAGACGCCGTAGACCACCATCCCGAGGATGAACATGCGGCGCTGCCCGACGATGTCGGCGACGCGTCCGGCGAGCATCAGAAGGCCGCCGAGCCCGAGGAGGTAGGCGCTGATCACCCACTGCAGCGACGACTCGGAGAAGCCGAGTTCGGCGCCGATCTCGGGCATCGCGACGATCACGATGTTGAAGTCGATGGCGATGATGAACTGGGCGAACGCGAGCAGCGCCAGGATGAGCCCGAGGCGCGGGCGGGCGGACGCACCGGAAGAAGATGACACGAGGGGTCCTTCGTACGGAAAGTCGGGAACACCCGTCAACTTAGGTACGCCCAATGGCCCGATGAATGTCCCAGAGTGCCAAGAGCATGTCTGATCGTGCTCAACACCGGGCAGCGGGGATACGATCGGACCGTGGACATCCTCAGCGACGCGCTCGCCGTCGCCCGCACCGGGAAGCCGCACTCCGCACGGATGGAGCTGCGCTCCCCGTGGCGCGTCCACATCGAGGCCCTCGCCGGCGCCGGGTTCCATGTCGTGCTGCACGGCTCGTGCTGGATGATCCCGCCTGGCGGCGGGAGGCCGCTGGCGCTGGAGGCGGGAGACCTGGTGTTCTTCCCGCACGGCATCGGGCACGACATGACCGACGACCCCGACTCGCCGGCGAGCCTCTCCGCCCGCACCAGCCTCGCCGACCTCGCCGCGGACGGGGCCGACGACGACCCCGTGGGCAGCGCCGGCGGCGGCTGCCGGTCGACGGTCCTGCTCTGTGGCGCGTACCTGATGGCGCGGACCCGGCCGCACCCCCTGCTCACCGGGCTGCCGGACGTCGTCCACCTGTCGACGGGGCTCGGCCGGCACGACGGCCTGCGCGCGGCGATCGAGCTGCTCGGCGGTGAGCTGGGCCGCCCCGGCCTCGGCGCCGCGGCCGTCCGGCCCGCGCTGCTCGACATGCTGCTGGCCTTCATCGTGCGGGCCTGGTACGAGGAGCACGATGCCGCCGGTGGCGGGGGAGCGGCGGACGGCTGGGCCCGCGCGGTGGCGGACCCGGCCGTCCGGGCCGCCCTGGACGCCATCCACCGCGACCCCGGCCGCGGCTGGACGGTGGAGTCGCTGGGGGCCGCGGCGGGGATGTCGCGCGGGGCGTTCTCGCGCCGGTTCGCGGCGCTGACGGGCAGCCCGCCGCTGACATATCTGACGTGGTGGCGGATGACGCTGGCGGCGCAGCGGCTGCGCGAGTCGGACGCCTCGCTGGGCGCGATCGCGGGGCGGCTCGGCTACACCTCGGAGTTCGCGTTCGCGAAGGCGTTCAAGCGGGCGCACGGGGTCGCCCCGGGTGCGTACCGCCGCGATCGCGCGGGCTAGCTCCGGCGAGCCCCGCCGCCTGCCCGTCCCCGGTGCCCGGTCTCGGTCGACACGCGCCCACCTCATGTCCGTTTTGGGGTAACTTGAAGCGACTTGCTGGTCTACCGTGTGGCGTCCCCTGACCGTTTCGGGTGCGGAGCAGGTCATTCCGTGTGCGGTCGCATGGTGGAGTTCCTTGACACTCCCGATTGGTATAGGCCAGTATCCGGCATTGGTCTGTACCAAGTCTTTCCATGCCGCGTCAGCCCCTTCAGCCCCTTCCGACACACCTTCCACACCGATCGCACCCGTCGCGCGCCCGGCCCCGCAGTCCGTCGAGGCCGCCGTCCCGCCCCTGCTCCCGCGGAGGTCTCCATGGCAGCCAACAACCCCGAACTCGCCCGGCTGGCCCACTCGGTTCTCCAGCCCGGGTTCACGGGCACGACCGCGCCCAACTGGCTGCGCCGCAGAATCGGTGAGGGCCTGGCCTCGGTGGTGCTGTTCGGCCGCAACATCGTCGACCCCGAGCAGGTGGCCGCCCTCACCGCCGCGCTGCGCGCGGAGAACCCCGACCTGATCATCGCCATCGACGAGGAAGCCGGCGACGTCACCCGGATCGAGGCCGGCACCGGCGCCACCCGCCCCGGCAACCTCGCCCTCGGCGCCGTCGACGACGTCGAGCTGACCGAGCAGGTCGCGTACGACACCGGCCGCCAACTGCACGCCATGGGAGTCTCGCTCAACTACGCCCCCTCCGCCGACGTCAACTCCAACCCCAAGAACCCCGTCATCGGCGTCCGCTCCTTCGGCGCCCGCACCGACCTCGTCTGCCGGCACACCGCCGCCTGGATCCGCGGCCTGCAGTCCGCCGGCGTCGCCGCCTGCGCCAAGCACTTCCCCGGCCACGGCGACACCAGCGTCGACTCCCACCACGGCCTGCCGCACGTCGCCGCCGACGCCCGCGAGATCGCCCGCACCGCGCTGCCGCCGTTCACCGCCGCCATGGAGGCCGGCGTGCGCACCGTCATGACGGCGCACATGCTCATCCCCGCCTACGACGACAGCCTCCCCGCCACCCTCAGCCCGCGCATCATCCGCGACCTGCTCCGCGGCGAACTCGGCTTCACCGGCCTCGTCGTCACCGACGGGATCGAGATGGGCGCCGTCTCCGACCTGTACGGCATCGGCGGCGCCACCGTCCGCGCGCTCGCCGGCGGCGTCGACGCCGTGTGCGTCGGCGGCGAGAACGCCGAGGAGTCCGTCACCGCGGACCTGACCGACGCCATCGTCGCCGCCGTGCGCGACGGCAGCCTGCCCGAGGAGCGGCTCGCCGAGGCCGCCGCCCGGGTGCACGAGTTCGCCGACTGGTCCGCCGCGCTGACCCGCAGAGTGCCGGCCGGCGACCCCCGCGGCGGGGACGGGGCCGGCCACGAGATCGGCCTCGTCGCCGCCCGCCGCGCCGTCCGGGTCCACCGCGACCCGGCCGGCACCGCCCGCTTCCCGCTCGTCGGCGATCCGCACGTCGTCGAGTTCTCACCCGTCACCAGCCTGGCCATAGACGGCCGTACGCCCTGGGGCGTCGCCGCCCCGCTGCGCGCCCTGCGCCCCGGCACCACGTCGGTGCGCCTCGGCGAGGCCGAGCTGACCGGCGCCGCCGGCGGCGCCGGGGACGTGCTCGACGGGCAGGCGCTGCGCCCGGCCGACGGCCGGGAGCTGGTCGTCGTCGTCCGCGACGCCGCCCGCCACCCGTGGATGTGGCAGGCGCTGGCCGACCTCGTACGGCGGCGGCCCGACGCGCTCGTGGTCGAGATGGGCCTGCCCGCCGAGGACCGGCTCGGCGCCGTGCACCTGTCGACCCACGGTGCGACGCGCGTCTCCGGCATCGCCGCGGCCGAGGTCCTGACCGGCGCGGTGTGACGGCAGCACGCAAGAAGAGTCACCTCTGGAGGACACGTTCCATGCCCGACCCCGGCCCGTACCTGTACCGTGCCGCTTCCGGCACCCCGTACTTCAGCGCCGACGGCGAGTCCTACCTCGCCTGTACCCCGTTACGCGACATCCGCAAGTCCCGCCCGTTGCGCGTGCTGTCCGAAGCGGACTACGCCCACTGGCAGACCTACGGCTACGTCGTGGTCAGGGAAGCGATACCCGCCGAGGCCGCCGCCTCGCTGCTCGACTTCGCCTGGGACTTCCAGGGCCTGGACCCCGACCGCCCCGAGACCTGGTACGAGGACCGCGAGTTCCGCTCCGACCTCGACCGCGACCTGCACGTCTACGGCTTCGTCGAGGCGTACCAGCACCAGTTGATCTGGGACAGCCGCCAGACCCGCCGCGTCTACGACGCCTTCGCCGACGTGTGGGACGCAGACGAGCTGTGGGTGACCCTCGACCGCCTGAACCTCAACCCGCCCAACGTCGGCAACCGCAGCCGCACCCTCATCGAGCCCACCGACACCGGCTTCGACATCGAGCTGCACTGGGACGTCGACACCACCCTCGCCGTCCTCCCGCAGCGCGTCCAGGGCATCATCGCCCTCCACGACACCCGCCCCGACCACGGCGGCTTCCAGTGCGCGCCCGAGCTCTTCCGCGACTTCGAGAAGTGGAAGCTCGCCCAGCCCGCCGGCCGCGACCCCGTCCGGCCGGACACCGACCGGGCCGAGTTCCCCGTCGTACGCCCCGAACTGGCCGCCGGCGACCTGCTCATCTGGAACGGCCTGCTCGCCCACGGTGTCGCCGCGAACACCTCGGACAGCGGCGTACGCGCCGTGCAGTACCTCGCGATGATGCCCGCGCTGGAGGAGCACGAGCGGCTGCGGCGCTCGCGCATCGAGTCCTGGCGCACCCTGAGCACCCCCGACTGGAACGCCACCCTGCTCGGCGACGCCCGCCGGCCCGAGGCCGAGCGGTACGGACCGGCCGAGCTGACCGGCCTCGGCCGCAAGCTCCTCGGGCTCGACTCCTGGCGTGCGCAGGACGCCGGGGCCGGGAAGGACACCGAGCAGCGGACCGGGGAGCCGGCGTGGCACGCATCTGCCTGACCCTGCCCACGAACCGCGCCTGCGCGGCGACCATCGCCGCCGTCCACGAGGAAGCCGCCCACGCCGCCGCCCACTTCGGCGCCGAGGTCCACTTCCTGATCCTCGACTCCGCCGCCCCCGGCGACCGCGCCGGCCACGCCGCCGCCGTCGCCGGGCTGCCACCGGTGCCCGGTGTCGTCGTGCACCACCTCGACGAGGCCGAGCAGGGCGCGTTCCTGGCCGCCGTGCTCCGCCGCGCCCGCGTCACGGGCGCCCGGCGGCTGCTCGGCCTGCTGCTGCCCGGCACCGTCTCGTACGGCGCCTGCACCGACCGCGCGTTCCTCCTCGCGGCCGCCCTCGGCTGCGGCTCGGTGCACCGCCGGGACTCCGACAGCCGCTACCAGACCGCCGCCGGCCGGCCCGTCTTCCCCGTCCACCACGAACTCGCCACCCTCGGCCGGCCCGCCGCCGACGCGGCCCGGCGGGTGGACGCCGACGCGCTGAACCCGCTCCACGCCCACAAGCCCGTCTCGCTCGTCGGCGCCTCCTTCGTCGGCGAGATGTCCGTCGACATCGCCGCGATCCACGACCTCGACCCGGCTGTCTACCACGACGTCGTCAGCCTCTGGGCGCCGCCGCACTGGCCGGAGGAGCGCAAGCGGGCGCTGGTCGAGGAGTCCTTCAAGGGCGCCGGCACCGAGCCGTTCGGCGGCGACCACGCCGTCCTCGGCGCCGTCGACCCCATGCGCGTCGACATGTGCAACGTCGCCTTCCACCGCGGGGTGTACGAGGCCGTCCCGCTGCCGCCCGCCACCGACACGATCGGCAGCGACTACTTCCTGCTCCACCTCGTCCACGCCGCCACCCTGCCCGGCGTCCTGCACAACCGGCACATCGTCAATTACCACACCGACGAGCGGAAGACCGCCGCCGGCTTCACCGCCTACCAGCTTCGGTTCGCCAAGTTCCTGCTCTCGATGCGCTACTTCAACCACCTCTACGCCGAACTGGACGCCGCCGGCGCCGCGCTCCTGGACGACCGGCACCGCCTCCGCGCCGCCGCGGTCGGCGAACTGGTCGCGCGCAGCACCCGGCTGGACCGCGACGAGAACGTCATGCGGCTGACCGCACTGGAGATCGCGTACCGCAAGCTCGGCGGCAAGTACGCCGAGTTCGCCGCGGCGCTGGCCGCCCGCGGCCCGGAGCTGCTGGACCAGGCCCGCCGCGACATGGCCGACTTCGCGCTGCTGATCGCCGCGTGGGAGCCGCTGGTACGGGCAAGCGCGGCGACGGCCGTGCCGGGCCGGCGTCCGGGGGCTGCCCGGTGATCGCACCGGTGCGGACCCCGCCGACGGCGCCCCCGGTTGCTCCGGTCGCCACGGACTCGGTGACCGCGCGGCTGCGTACCGCCCTCGCCGCCGCCGAGGACGACCGGATCATCTACGACCTGCCCGGCATCGAGGAGCGCTACGACGAACTGCTGCGCCGGCTGCCCGGCGTCCACGTGCGCTTCGCGATGAAGGCGTGCCCCGTGGACGGGGTCCTGGCCCGGCTGGCGCAGCAGGGCGCCGGGTTCGACGCCGCGAGCCCCGGCGAGGCCGCGCAGGCCCTGCGGGCCGGCGCGCCCGCGACCCGTATCCACTACGGCAACACGGTCAAGTCCGACCGCGGCATCCTCGCCGCACACCGCCTCGGCGTCCGCGACTTCGCCACCGACAGCCCCGAGGACGTCCTGGCCCTCGCGGCCCTCGCCCCCGGCGCGCGGGTGTTCTGCCGGCTGGCCGCCACCGGCGAGGGCGCGCTGTGGGGCCTCGGCCGGAAGTTCGGCTGCACCCCCGGGGAGGCGGTGCGCGTGCTCGCCGGCGCGCGGTCCGCGGGCCTGGTGCCCGCCGGGCTGTCCGTGCACGTCGGCTCGCAGCAGATGACGGCCGCGGCGTGGCGCCGCGCCTTCGACATGTTCGCGGACGTCCTGGCGGCCCTCGCCCGGCGCGGCATCCACCCGGACCACGTCAACCTCGGCGGCGGCCTGCCCGCGCTCGGCTACCGCGACCTGCGCGGCCGGCCGCTGGTGCCCGAGCTGGACGAGACGTTCGCGACGATCCGCGCGGGCATGGCGCACCTGCGCGCCGCTGCCCGCGGCCCGCTGCGCTTCGTCGTCGAGCCGGGCCGGCACCTGGTCGCCGACCACGGCGCCATCCGGGCGCACGTCGCACGGCTCTCCTCGCGCCGGTACGCGGACGGCGAGCGGGGCTACTGGCTCTTCCTGAGCTGCGGCAGGTTCAACGGCCTGTACGAGGCCGACCAGGTGCAGTACCCGCTCGTGTTCCCCTCCCACGGCGCCGCCGCGGAGCTGGTGCCGGCGGTCGTCGCCGGCCCCACCTGCGACAGCGACGACGTCGTGGCCGAAGGCCGCGTACCGGTGCAGGTGCCCAGGGGGTGCGCGTCCGGGGACCCGGTGTGGATCCTCTCCAGCGGCGCGTACGCCGTCAGTTACATGACCCGGGGGTTCAACGGCTATGGCCCGCTTCCGCACACCTGCCTGCGCGCCGGCTGACGTGCGCGTCCGGCACATCGCCGCGCACGACTGGGGCGCCATAGCCGCGCTGGAGGACCGCGCGTACGCGGACCGGGCGCTCGCCGAGGGCCGGCAGGCGCTCCAGTCCCACGGCCGGGCCTCGCCGGGCACCTGCTTTGTCCTGGACGCCGACGGCGCCCCGGAGGGCTACTTACTGGCGTTGCCGTACCCGCAGCTTCGCTGCCCTGAGCTGGGCGGCCCTGAGCTGGGCGACCCTGAACCCGGCGGCCCGGAGCCCGGCTGCCCTGAACCCCGCGTCCCGGAGCCGCGCGGCGCGGCGGAAGCCGGGCACGGAGACGGCAACCTGCACCTCCACGACATCGTCGTCGCCGAGCACCTGCGCGGCGCCGGGCTCGCCGGGCGCCTCCTCGCCCGGCTCACCGCCACCGCCCGCGCCCGGCGGTACGCGCGGATCTCCCTCGTCGCGGTCGACGGCACCGCGGCCTTCTGGACGCGCCGCGGCTACCGCCCGCACGCCGAGGTGACACCCCCGGCCGGCTACGGCCCGCGGGCGGTCTACATGTCCCGGGCTGTGTTCATGGCCAAGGAGAGGGGCTGACGATGGCGGTACGCGACGACTTCCGCCGGTCCCAGGCGGCCATCGCGGCGCTCTTCTGCTTCCTGGGCTTCCAGTACGCCACGTGGGTCTCCCGGCTGCCGCTGGTCAAGGACGAGCTGGACCTGACGGCGACCGAGCTGGGGCTGCTGCTCATGGCCTGCGGCGCGGGGGCGGCGGCGTCCTTCCCGCTGGTCGCCCACCTGATGAAGGCGATCGGCGCCAAGCGGCTGGCGTTCGCCTCCGCCGGCGCCCTGCTGCTGTTCCTGCCGGCGTTCGCCGCCGCGCCCGGCTACCCCGCCGCGCTGGCCGTCGTCGCCGCCGACGGCGTCGCCGTCGGCTGTCTGAACGTGGCGATGAACGCGCAGGGCGCCGCGCTGGAGAAGCGCCACGAGCGCACCGCCATGGCGAAGATGCACGCCACCTTCAGCGGCGGGTCGCTGGCCGCCGCGCTGCTCGCCGCCGGCGTGCAGACCGTGACCGGGTCGCTGACCGCGCACTTCGCCGTGGCCGCGGTGCTGCTCGTCGCGATGCTCGCCGTCGCCCGCACGGGGCTGCCGGCCGAGGACGGGGTCCGGCAGCAGGAGACGGAGCCGGAGGAGGGGGAGAAGGAGCCGGAGAAGGAGCCGCAGAAGGGGCGCCGTTGGCGGGCACCGGCCCGCGGCACGCTGTGGATGGGGTGCGCGATGGCGTTCGGCACCATCACCGAGGGCGCCATGAACGACTGGTCGACGCTCTATCTCGAGGACGTCGCGGACGCCGCGCCCGAGGTCGCGCCGCTGGGCATCGCGGTGGTCTCGGTGATGATGGTCGCCGCCCGCCTCTTCGCCGACGGCTGGCGCACCCGCTGGGGCGACGGGCCGGTGGTCCGGCTCGGCAGCGCGCTGGCGGGCACGGGGCTGGCCGTCGCGGTGCTCGCGGGCGGGGTGGCACCGGCGCTGCTCGGGTTCGCGTGCGTCGGGCTGGGGGTGGCGGCCGTGACGCCGTGCGTGTACGTCGCGGCGGCCCGCGAGGGCCCCGACGCGCTGTCCCTGGTGGCGTCCATGGGCACCACGGGGCTGCTGGGCGGCCCCGCGGCCATCGGCTTCATCGCCGGTGCGGCCGGGCTCGCATGGGGCATGGGCGCCGTCGCCGGGTGCGCGCTGCTCGTGTCGCTGTGCACGACGCGTATACGCTGGCCCGCGCTGAGCAACGCCTGACGCGCCGGCCGGCGCGAACCGGGCGCGGGACAGAGCCTGTTCGAGACGGGGGTGAGACGGCGTGGCGGAGTTCGCGCGAGGCCGGTCGCTGCCCGCGGGCGCACGTCTGTGGGCGTTCGACGCCGGGCCCTCGGCGACGCCTGACCTGTCGGCGCTCGACGACGGGGAGCGGCGGCGGCACGCGAGCTTTCTGCGCCGGGCCGACCGGATCCGCTACGGCGTCGCCCACGCCGCGCTGCGCCGCCTCCTCGGCGAGCTGACCGGCACCGCGCCCGCGGCGCTGCGCTTCGGGCGGCGGGCGTGCCCCCGCTGCGGCGGGCCGCACGGCCGCCCGGTGCTCGAACGGCCCGCGGGCGGCCCGGAGTTCTCGCTCTCGCACGGCGGCGAGCTGGTGCTCGTCGCCGTCGCGCCCGGCCGGGTGGGCGTGGACGTGGAGCCGGTCCGGGGCGTGCCGCCCGAGCCGGGCCTGGTGCAGCGGCTGCACCCGGCGGAGCGCGCGGTGGTGGGGGCGGCACCCGAGGCGCTGCGGTCCGCCGCGTTCACGCGCATGTGGACGCGCAAGGAGGCGTACCTCAAGGGCCTCGGCGTGGGCCTCGGCCGCGCCCTCGACGCGGACGACCTCTCCGCCGCCGTGCCCGGCTGGCACCTGGTCGATCTGGACCTCGGGAACGGCCACGCGGGGGCGCTGGCCGTGGAGTCCGGCCCGGAGCCGTCCGCGGGCGACGGTCTCCGCGCGCGGCCGGGGCACGTACAGCAGGCCGAGCCCTAGGCAGGAGCGAAAGGCCGTCCGCACCCAACGGGCGGTCGGGGTACCGGTGTTCCCGGGCTCCGACCGCCCCTGCCGTGTGTCCGCTCCGAGTCGTCCGAGAAAAACCCGTGTTTCAGCCCTTGACGGCCTCAGGACGACGTACCTAACGTTCCTGATAACACATTCTCAGACAGTGATAACCCGATCGTCCAACTCCCGTGTCGCTCCGATGCGCGGAGAGGAGCTTTCCATGGAATCCATGGGGATTTCAGCGCAGGGTATCGCAATGCGTTTCGCTCGGCGCGAGCAGGAACAGACGGTTCTGGAGAACCTGGACCTCGACATCACCCCCGGAAGCTTTGTCACGCTGCTCGGCCCTTCAGGATGCGGCAAGAGCACGCTGCTGAAAATTCTGGGCGGAATTCTCGAACCCACGGAGGGCGCCGTTCGGATCGGCGGGCAGCCGGCCGCGGACGCGGTCAAGGGCCGCGGCATCGGCCTCGTACCGCAGCGGCCGGCGCTGCTGCCGTGGAAGTCCGCGCTGCAGAACGCGAGCATGCTGCGGCAGATCGCGGCCGGCGAGCGCGCCGGCGACGCCGCCCCGGCGGCGCGGCGGGCGCTGGAGCTGGTCGGCCTGGGTGCGGCGGAGGACAAGCTGCCGCACGAGCTGTCCGGCGGCATGGCGCAGCGGGTGTCCATCGCCCGCGCGCTGGCCATGGACCCGGCCATCCTGCTGATGGACGAGCCGTTCGGCGCGCTGGACGCCATCACCCGGGACGAGATGAACCTGAAGCTCGCCGAGATATGGGCGGCGACCGGCAAGACCGTCGTCTTCGTCACCCACTCCATCTCCGAGGCGGTCTTCCTCTCCGACACCGTGCACGTCATGGGCCTGGACCGGGGCCGGTTCCTGGAGAGCCTGGACGTTTCCCTGCCCCGGCCGCGCACCCGCGAGGTGCTCGACGACCCGGTGTTCACCGAGTACACGGGGCGGCTGCGCGGCCACCTGGAACCGAAAGCGACGGTCTGACGATGGTGCTCGCACAGGACGACGTGAAGAAGCCGGCGGCGCGGCGCCCGGCCGGCGGACCGGCTCGCGGCGGCGTGGTGCGCTCCTGGCTCCGGCGCGTCTGGCCCAGTTTCGCCGTGTTCACCGCCGGCTTCGTGCTCTGGGAGCTGGCCGTCGAGGTCTTCGGCATCTCCAGCTTCGAGCTGGCCAAGCCGAGCGAGTTCCTCGCCGAGATGCGGCACTCGCGCGACCTGCTCTGGGACGCCACCTGGGTGACCACCCAGGAGATCCTCTACGGCTTCCTCCTCAGCTTCGCCGTCGGCGTGCTGCTCGCCGTGCTCATCGTCCGCTTCGGCTGGCTGGAGCGCGCGCTGTACCCGCTGATCGTGCTCTTCCAGGTCGTCCCCAAGGTCGCCCTGGCGCCGATCTTCATCCTCTGGTTCGGCTACGGGCTGGCGCCCAAGCTGCTGCTCATCGTGGTGATCACGTTCTTCCCGATCACCCTCAACATGATCGTCGGCCTCAAGGCCATCGACCAGGACCTGCTGCTGCTCATGCGGTCGGTGGGCTCCTCGCGGAACCAGATCCTCACCCGCATCCAGATCCCCACCTCGCTGCCGTACCTCTTCGCCGGCATGCGGATCGCGATCACCCTCGCCGTCATCGGCGCGGTGGTCGCGGAGTTCTCCGGCGCGGAGAACGGTCTCGGCTATCTCATCCAGTTTGCGTCGACGCAGCTCGACACCCCGCTCATGTTTGCGGCCCTGACCCTCGTATCCCTGCTCGGCCTGATCCTCTACTACGCGATGTCGCTGCTGGAGTTCGTGCTCCGCACTCGCTTCCCGCACATCACAGCCGACACCACCCGTTGAATCCGGCTGGGCACTCCCTCCTGCACTAGGAGCCCCTCATGATTCCCTCAGGAATAAAATTCAGACAGCGCAGGAAAACCGTCGCCGGTATCGCGGGTGCGACCACCGCGGCGCTGCTTCTCGCCGGCTGCGGCGGCGACTCGGAAGACGACTCCGCCGGCGGCGGACTCGACAAGGTCACCGTGCAGCTCGACTACCAACTCCGCGGCAACCACGGCATGTTCTACGTCGCCGACGAACTCGGCTACTTCGAGGACGAGGGCATCGACGTCGAGGACATCAAGACCGGCACCGGCTCGCCCGACGCCCTGCGCATCGTCGGGACCGGCCGCGCCGACTTCGGCTTCGGCGACCTGCCGTCGCTCGTCATCGCGCGCTCCCAGGACGTGCCCGTCACCGCGCTCGCCGCCGTCAACCAGACCTCGCCGCTGGCCATGTGCACGGTGAAGGACAAGAACCGGCTGGGGTCCATCGACGACCTCGAGGGCATGACCGCCGGCATCCACGCCGCCGGCTCGACGTTCATCTTCTACCAGGCGCTGCTCGGGGCCAACGGCCTGGAGCGCGGCGACCTCAAGGAGGTCAGCGTCACCCCGCCGTACGAGAACTACCTGATCCAGGGCAAGGTCGACACCGTTCCCTGCTACATCGACGCCGAGGTCCCGCAGTTGGAGGACGCCGCCGGCGGCCCCGGCTCGCTCGACACCCTCCTCGGCTCCGAGCACGGCTTCGAGGGCTACGGCTCCGGTCTTTTCACCAGCGACGAGATGGCCGAGAACGACCCCGACCTGGTCCAGCGCTTCACCAACGCCTACCTCAAGGCGTTCGACTACGTGCAGAAGAACCCGGACAAGACCGCCGAGATCCTCGCCGGGGCGTCCCCGGAGAACCGCGACAAGGCCGACCTGTTCGAGCGGCAACTGCAGGCCGACATCGACCACACCTTCACCAGCGACATCACCGACGAGCACGGCCTCGGGGCGATGGACCGGCAGATGTGGCAGGCGACCGTCGACACCCTCGCCGACCAGGACGTGCTCAAGGACGGCGCGCCCGACGTGGGGGACCTCTACCAGGAGCAGTTCGTCGAGAAGGCCGCGAAGGCCGGCTCCGGCGCCGGGAACGACGCCGGCAACTGAACGCGCAGCCGGCCGCCTCCGGGCGGCCGGCACGACGAGTGAGAGCGGAGCTATGAAAACCACGGTTGACAGGCGCGGTCGCCACGCGGAGGTGTCCGGCGCCGGGTTCGCGGGGCTGACCGTCGCCACGGCACTGGCCCAGCGCGGGTGGTCGGTGCGGGTGCACGAGAAGGGGGCGGAGCTGCGCGAGCAGGGGGCGGGCATCGTCCTGTGGCACAACAGCCTCAAGGTGCTCAAGGCGATCGGCGCGTACGAGGCGGTGACGGCCGACTCGATGACGCCGCCGTACTACGAGACCCGCTTCCAGCACGCCAGCGTGTCCCACGAGGACTTCGGCGGCCTGCCCTGGCGCACCATGACCCGGCCGTATCTGCACAAGTGCCTGCTGGACGCCGCGCTCGCGGCCGGGGTGGAGATCCGCACCGGCTCCGAGGTGGCCGGCGCCGACGCCCGCGGCCGGGTCACCCTCACCTCGGGCGAGACCCTTCAGGCCGACCTCGTCGTCGGCGCGGACGGGGTGAAGTCGAAGGTCCGCGACTCCCTGGGCTTCGAGCAGGAGCGCTGGAAGTCCCGCGACGGGATCACCCGTTTCCTGGTGCCGCGCCACCGGGCCGCACTCGGCCCCGGCGAGTGGGACAACGTCATCGACTTCTGGAACCTCGAACCCCGCTATCTGCGGGTGCTCTACGTGCCCTGCAACGACCGCGAGCTGTACCTCGCCCTCGGCGCCCCCCGCGCCGACGAGCAGGGCAGCCGCACCCCCATCGACCTGGACCTGTGGACGTCCGCGTACCCCGAGCTGACCCCGGTCCTCCGGGCCGCCGCCACCGCCGCAGAACCCCGCTACTACGGCTACGAGACCACGTCGGTCGCCGCGTGGCGCCGCGGCGCCGTCGCCCTCGTCGGCGACGCCGCCCACGCCATGCCCCCCGCCCTCGCCCAGGGCGCCGGCTGCGCGATGGCCAACGCCTACACCCTCGCGGTCGCCGCCACCGAGGCCGCCGACGGCGAACTCGAGGAGGCGCTGGCGCGCTGGGAGGAGCTGGAGCGGCCCTTCACCGACCGCTGCCAGCGCCGCTCCGCCGACTTCGCCGCCACCCGCGCGATGTCCGAGGGCAACCAGTTCACGCTGGAGAACCTCGAAACCGCCCTGTACGACCCGACCAACCCCAACCGCCACGCGCTGTCCGTCGTGCGGAGCTGAGCGTGCGGAGCCAGAGGAGACGACCGGAGATGACCCCCGAGGAGCAGGTGACGAAGGACTACCAGGTGCGGCGCTGGGTCGGCCTGGTAGAGGAGACGCTGCACGAGAACGGCCCGGTCGCCGCACGGCCGTTGGTCAAGGCGGTCTGCGGCGTCGTCATCAAGAACCCGTTCGCCGGCCGGTACGCCGACGACCTGTCGGCGCTCACCGCGCCGAGCGCCGCGCTGGGCACCGCGCTCGGCCGGCGGGCCGCGGCGCTGCTCGGCGGCGCCGAGGTGGAGAGCTACGGCAAGGGCGGCCTGGCCGGGCTCGACGGCGAACAGGAACACGTCGTCGCCTGCGTCACCACCGTCTTCGGCAACGCGCTGCGCGAGGCCGTCGGCGGCGGGGCGGCATGGATCTCCTCCGCCACCAAGACCGCCGCGGCGGGCGCGAGTCTCGACATCCCGCTGGCGTACAAGGACGAGGTGTACGTCCGCTCCCACTACGACGCCGTCACCGTCTCCGTACCCGACGTGCCGCGCCCCGACGAGCTGTTCGTCTGCGTGGCCGTCGCCAGCCGCGGCCGTATCCACGAGCGTGTCGGCGGTCTGACCGCCGCGGCGGCGCGCGAGCAGGCCGCGGCCGGCCAGGACCGGTGAGAAGGAGGTCACCCGATGCAGACCAGCGATGCGCTGTACTCCCAGGACGACTCCGTCGCCAACGTGCTCGACAACCTCGCCAGGGCCCACCGGATCCTGGAGATGGAGGGCCACGGCGACATGTCCATGGGCCACCTGTCCTACCGCGACCCGCACGGCCGCGGGCTGTGGCTCAAGCGCGGCAACCTCGGCATGGAGGAGGTGCGGGCAGGCGACTACATCCTCATCGACTTCGACGGCAACGTCCTCGAAGGCCAGGGGCTGCGCCACCTCGAATGGCCGCTGCACGCCGAGATCATGCTCGCCCGGCCCGACGTCCACGTCGTCGGCCACTCGCACCCGTTCCAGGCCACCGTCTTCGGCGCCGGCCGCGGGCGGATCGAGCCGGTGAACAACCACGGCGTGTGGTTCGCCGAGCACGGCGTCCCGCGCTTCGACGCGACCAGCCACATCATCACCACCCAGGAGCTGGGCAAGGCGCTCGCCCGGGTCCTCGGCGACGCCGACGCCGTGCTCCAGGCCAACCACGGCGCCTCGTTCACCGGCCGCAACGTCCGCGACGCGACGCTGGCCGGGATCTTCCTGGAGAAGGCCGCGGCGTTCCAGCTCGCGCTCGCCTCCTCCGGCCTGCCGTACGACCCGCCGGACCCGGACGAGAGCGTCGAGAAGAACCGCCGCATCTACCCCGAGCGCGCCCGCGACAACTACTGGATGTACTTCAACCGCAAGCTCGACCGGCTCGAAGCCGCCCGCTGAGCCCGCCCCGACGCAGCAAAGCACACCGCACGAAAGGAACCACCGTGAGCATTCCCGCCACCAGCGCCGTCCTCGGTTCGGGGAGCATGGGGCCCGGCATCGCCGCGCTGCTCGCCCGCTACGGATCCCAGGTACGGCTCTACGACGTCAGCGAGGAGGCCCTGGCGCGGGCGGAGGGGACCTGCGCCGGCGTCGTCGCGCACCTCGACCGCCTCGACGTGCCGGTGACCCCCGGCGGCTCCGTCACCTTCGCACACGACCAGGCCAAGGCGCTCGACGGCGCGGACCTCGTCATCGAGGCGGTGCCGGAGCAACTGGAGCTGAAGAAGACGGTGCTCGCCCAGGTCGAGGCCGTGGTGCGCGACGACACGGTCATCGCCACCAACACCTCCGGCATCCCGATCTCCGACATGGCCGCGGACATGGCCCGCCCCGAGCGCCTCATCGGCATGCACTGGTCCAACCCGCCGCACCTCATCCCGATGATCGAGGTGGTCCGCGGCGAGCGCACCGCCGCCGCCGTCGAGGAGCGCCTCGTGGGCATCGTCGAGGCGTTCGGCTACGAGGCCGTGGTGGAGAAGGAGGTGCCCGGCTTCGTCGAGAACCGCGTGCTGTACGCCGTGCTGCGCGAGTGCATGGCCCTCGTCGAGGAGGGCGTGGTCTCCCAGCGCGACCTGGACACGGTCGTGAAGTGGGGCGTCGGCTACAAGCTCGCGGTCATCGGCCCCATGCGGCTGGTGGACATGGCGGGCCTGGACATCTACCAGGCCGTCGGCTCCTACCTCAACCGCGAGCTGTCCGCCGAGACCGGTGTCTCCTCCCTGGTCACCGAACTGACCGCCGAGGGCAAGCTCGGCATGAAGACCGGCGGCGGCCTGTACGAGTACGGGGAGGGCGACGTCGCCGCCAAGCGGGCCGACATCGTCGACGGCCTGGTGAGCGTCCGCAAGGCGCTCTCCGCGATCAAGCCGGTCTGAGCGGGCGGGGCCTACCGTGAACCGCCAGCACCAGCCGCCGGACCCGGCACCGCGTGTGCCGCCGGCCGCACCCCCGGCGGCACCCCCCGCGGCGCACTCCGACGACCTGCCGGGCCTCGCGTACGTGCGCGCCGGGGGGGCCGAGCTGTGCGTACGGGACGCCGGCGCCGGCCCGGCGGTGGTGCTGCTGCACGGCACCACCGCCAGCCTCGGGGTCTGGGACGCCGTGGTCGAGCGGCTCGGCGCCGGGGTGCGGACCGTCGCCGTCGACCAGCGCGGCCACGGCCGCAGCGGCAAGCCCGCCGGCGGCTACGACGCCGCGGCGTACAGCGCCGACGTGCTCGCGCTGGTCCGCGCGCTCGACTGCGGCCCGGTGGTCGCCGTCGGGCACTCCCTCGGCGCCCGCAACGCCGTGGTGCTCGCGGCCGAGCACCCCGGCGTGGTCGCCGGCGTCGTCGCCGTGGACTACACCCCGTACGTCGAGGCCGACGTGCTCGACGCGCTGGAGACGCGGGTACGCGGCGGCGACCGCACGTTCGCCAGCGGTGCGGACGTCGAGGCGTACCTCCGCGAGCGCTACCCGCTCCTGCCCGCCGACGCCGTCCGCCGCCGGCGCCGCTACGGCTACGCGCCGGCCGGCGCCGGCCGGGCACTGCGCCCGCTCGCCGACCCCGGCGCCATGGTCCGCACCGTCGACGGCCTGCGGCACGACTTCGCCGAGGCGGCCGGCGCCGTACGCGTCCCCGTCACCCTGCTGCGCGGCGAGCACAGCGCCATCGTCACCTCGCGGGCCTTCGCCGCCACCCGCGAACTGCGCCCCGACTTCCGCGCCGTGCAGCTCCCCGGGCTCGACCACTACGTGCCCGAGGAGGCCCCGCAGACCGTCGCGGACGAGATCGTCCGCATGCTCGACCGGACGACGGGCCCGAGCCGCCCGCGTCCCGCCACCGAGAGGACCTGAGAGCCATGCCCCTGAACATCAAGGACCTCGCCGTCGCCGTCCACGGCGTCGGCCCGGGCGAGCGGATCCCGGACCGGCACGCCGCCGGCCACGGCAACGCCGCCCCCGAGGCCGTGATCACCGGAGTCCCCGACGGCACGGCCGAACTGGCGCTGATCGTCCACGACCCCGACGCGCCGCTGCCGCACGGCTTCACCCACTGGGTGGTCTACGGCATCGACCCGGCCGCGCCCACCGTGTCCGCCAGAGACCTGGGCCGCACCGGCCGCCAGGGTCCCAACTCCCTTGGTGACAAAGCCTATTCGGGACCCCAGCCGCCGCCGGGGCACGGCACCCATCACTACTATTTCTGGGTGTACGCCCTCGGCACCCCGGTCGTGGGCGAGCCGTCGCGCGAGGAGTTCCTGAGCGCCTACGGCGATCGCGTCATCGAGCAGAACCGGCTCGTCGGCACGTACTCCGCCTGACGCACCCCGGGGCCACACCACGAGTACAGAAGGCGAGCGCATCGTGTCAGAAGGGCGGGAACGGACCCCCGGGGTGGACAGCGCCAGGAGGGTTCTGAAGATCCTTCTCCTCTTCACGGAGAAGGGGCCGGAGCTGAGCGTGGAGGAGATCGCGCACTCCACGGGGATCTCGGTCCCCTCCGCCTACCGGTTCGTCTCGCTGCTGCGCGAAATGGACATGGTGGAGGACAACGGCGGCGGCACGTACGTGCTCTCGCCGCGGATCTTCCTGCTGGCCCGCAGCGCGGAGCAGGCGTTCCCGGTCTCCCGGGTGCTCCGCCCGCTCGTCGAGCGGCTGTCGAAGGACACCGGCGAGGCGGCGCTGGTGATCCGGCGCGTGGGCGACTTCGCGACCTGCGTGGAGATGAGCCACCCCGAGCACACCATCCGGCTGTCGTTCGAGCCGGGGCAGATCATGAGCCTGCACCGGGGCGCCGGGCCGAAGGTGCTGCTCGCCTCGATGGGCGAGGCGTGGGCGCAGCGCTACTTCGACCGGCTGCGCCCCGCGCCGTCGCCCGCGGAGCGGGACGCGGTGCTGGCGGAGGTGCAGGCCGTCGCCGCGCAGGGGTGGTCCAAGAGCGAGGCGGAGGTCGACGAGGGCGTGTGGGCGGTGGCCGCGCCGATCGGCGTGGGCGGGAAGGTGGTCGCCGCGGTCACGGTCGCGGGGCCGCACTTCCGCATCGACGACGAGCGTGCCGGGCGCATCACGGGGCAGGTCCTCGCCGCCGCGGCGGAGCTGTCCGGCTCGCTGAGCACCTGGCGGCACTAGCGCCGGCCCCGGGGCGCGCCACCGTCCGCCTGGCGCGGCGCGGTGGCGTCCCGCGGGGCCGGGGCGGCTTCAGCGGCCGGTCACCGTCCCCATGAGGGACGAGAACGAATCCGGGTCGGCGTCGAAGCCCTGCACCACGGGGCGGAAGTGCCAGGTGCCGGACTCGTCGCGGACGAACTCCGCGACGGTGGCGGCGGTGGCGCCGGCGACCGCGGTGAAGTCGTCGGCGGCGAGCTCGGCATGGCCGTCGCGGACCTGCACTCCGGTGCCCGCCACCTCGCCGAAGGTCAGCCGCCCGGAGCCCTGCTGGATCGCGACGCCGACGACGACGCGGGCGTAGGCGGCGGGGACGCGCGCGAACTCCAGCGTCAGCACCTCGTCGGCGCCGAAGCCCTGGCCGGTCTGGCTGTGCCGCTGCATGGTGATCGTGCCGTCGGGGGAGCGGCTGTCGAAGTGGACCAGGTAGACCGGCTCGCCCCGCGGGTCGCCGGCGGCGTACGTCGCCGCGATCAGGTCCAGGTCGTGGGGCGGGGCGCCGATGGGGCTGGGGTCCCACTTCAGCGCGATCTCCACCTTGCCGACACCCCTGTTGAGACCGACCACCGGGCTCCCCTTCTCCCGTACTGCTGCGTGCTCCTGGCACAACTGACCGGCGCCGTTGGCCGGTTGCCTCTATCGTGTCACGTCCCGCCGGACAGGGGGAGCGGCGCGGGGGGCGCGCGGGGGCGTACAGAGCGTGCCGCGGCCCCGCGGCCGCCTTGCGCCGCGGTTACACCAGAGGACCGGTCCACTGGCGCCGCGGCGCCCGATTGACGGTGCCGGTGCGGCAGGTCACGCTCGGGCCGTCCGCCACCCGTGTCCCCCGGCGGGCTCTCGGTACCCGTACGCCACCCCCACATGGCAATCGGACTGTCATGTACGGGCCAATCTGAAGGGAGCTCGAACACATGGCTTGCAGTACGAACTACCTCTGGCGCGGCGAGGTCACCTGGTTCTGCTGCGGCGCGGCCTGGGGCCCCTGCGGCTCCGCCGGCGGCGGCGCCTGCGGCAACTGCCGCTCCGCCTCGAACCACGGCGCCTGGCCGAACGCCTCCCAGGCGTGCTGGGACATCACCCGGCCCGACCTGTGCGGCGAAGGCGGCATCCCGCGGCGCGGCTGCGGTTCCGTCATGCGCGTCGTCCAGGAGTGCTCCAAGGCGGCCGTCTGCATCACCATCACCGACTGCGGCCCGCGCACCAAGAGCTTCTGCGGCGAGGCGGCCTGCTGCAACGGCGTCTGCCGCACCAACCGCATCCTCGACCTGACGCCCGCGGCGTACTCCCAGATCGCCAGCCTCAGCTCCGGCAAGACCGGTGTCTGGATCTACGAGTGAAGGAGGCACGGCCATGAAGGACGCCACAGCTTCGACGTTCGACCGGCGGCGCTTCCTGTCCGCCAGCGCACTCGGCGGCGCCACCGTCGTCGGCGCCACGGCGCTGGGCGCCGTGGACCCCGACGCCGCGTTCGCGGCCCCCACCCCGCCGCTCGATCCGGCGGTCAAGGACACCTCGTTCGCCGAGGGCCTGATCACCGGCATCGACAACGGCACGCTGCTGCACGTCAAGGGTTCGTACGGCGAGCAGCACCGCATCCAGCTCACCAACGCCACCAGCATCTGGAAGCTCCACCCCACCACCGCCGAGGACATCGAGACCGGCGACGGCCTCTACGCCCGCGGCCTGGAGATGCCCGACGGCACGATCGCCGCCGACGCGGTCTGGGTGAACATCGTCAACCTCGACGTCACCGTCCGCGGCATCGCCAAGGACCGCTTCGCGCTCGGCTACCACGGCGGCGAACTCATCGGCCGCATCGTCCCGGGCCGCTCCACCGCCTCGTACGCGGGCGCCGCGCTCACCGACGACCTGTCGCGGGTGCGGATGGGGCAGCACGCCCTGGTGCTCGGCGCCTGGCGCCCCAAGGACGGGTCGGTCGACATCGCCAGGATCACGGTCGGGCACTGACCCGCGCGGCCACTTCGAGGACGGAGGCAGCATGATCGCACTGCTGGTCGGCGGCGTGCTCGGCTGGAGCGGGAGCACCAAGCTGTTCGGACGCAACACCCCCGTGCAGGCGTCGGGCACCGTGCTGGAGCGCAAGCTCGGCGGGCTGCCGCGCGCCACGGTCGCGCTGCGCGCGGTCGGGGCGGCGGAACTGCTCGTCGCGCTCGCTCTGGTGGCCCTGCCGGCGCCGCTGGTCACCGGGGCGCTCGCGGCGTTCGCGGGCGCGGCCTTCGCGGCGTACCTCGGCTACGCCAAGGCCACCGCGCCCGAGTCGTCCTGCGGCTGCACCGCGCGGGACAAGGCGCCCATCGGCGTACGGGCCTTCGCCAGAGCCGGGTTCGTCCTGGCCGGCGGGGCGGTCGTGCTGGCCGACGGCCTCCCACCAGGGCCAGCCGCCGGTCTCCCGGCGCCCGCCGGCGGGGCCTGGTGGGAGTCGCTGCGGGACGGGCCGGGTGCCGCGCTCGGCCTGCTGGCCGCCGGCGCCGCGCTGGCCTGGCTGCTCTTCGGCGACCCCGACCGCACCGTCCGGCTGCCGCTGCGCCGGCTGCGGCTGCGGCTCTTCGGGCACCCGCTGCACGGCGGTCCCGGATCCGGCGGCGACCCCGGGGCGGTGCCCGTCGAGGGCTCCGTCGAGCTGCTGGAACGCTCGCTGGCGTGGCAGACGGTGACCCACGTCGTCCGCTCCGGGCTGCGCGAGCACTGGGACGAGGAGGGCTGGCGCTTCCTGCGCTACACCGGGCTGCACGAGACCGGCCGTGAGGGGGCCGGGCGGCCGGTGTCCGTGGTCTTCGCGATGGACGCCAAGGCGGACCTGGACAGCCCGCATCCGCCGGTGATCCGCGTCGGCGTCATCGACGAGGAGACCGGCGAGCGCGTGGACGTCACCGCCGGCCGGGAGCGCCCCGGCGCACTCCTCGGCGAAGGCGTCTGACTGCGTCTGACAGCGGTGCCCGGAGCCCGTACGGGCCGGGCTCCGGGCACCGCCCCACCGCTACCCGTGCGCCGCGGCGCCGGCCGGCATCCCGTAGGCGTCCGCGATCAGCTCGTACGAGCGCAGCCGCGCCTTCGGCCCGTGCACGTTCGTGGTGAGCATCAGCTCGTCGGCGCCCGTGCGCTTCTGCAGTTCGCCGAGGCCCGTGCAGACCTCGTCCGGGGTGCCGTGCACCACGTTGCCGATCCAGGAGTCGGCGAACTCCCGCTCCAGCGGGCTGAACTCGTAACGCTCCGCCTCCTCGGGCGACGGCACCAGACCGGGCCGGCCGGTGCGCAGCCGCAGCATGCTGAGCGCCCCCGAGGTGACCTGCCGCCGCGCCTCCCGGGCGTCCTCCGCGGCCAGCACCGAGACGCCGATCAGGGCGTACGGGGCCGAGAGCACGGCCGACGGCTGGAACGCCTCGCGGTACAGCTCCAGGGCTGGGCCGGTGTGCTGCCCGGCGAAGTGGTGGGCGAAGGCGAACGGCAGCCCCAGCTCCGCGGCGAGCCGGGCGCTGAACATCGACGAGCCCAGCAGCCACACCGGCGGCCGGTGCGCGGACTGCACCCCGCCGGGCCCGGTGCCCTGCACCGGGCCGGGCACCGCGTGGATCCTGGCGTACGGATGGCCGTCGGGGAAGTCGTCGTCGAGGAAGCGGATCAGCTCCGCCAACTGCTGCGGGAACTCCTCGGCGCCCTCGCGCAGCCGCTCCGTGCGGCGCAGTGCCGCCGCGGTCGCGCCGTCCGTGCCGGGCGCGCGGCCCAGGCCCAGGTCGACGCGGCCGGGTGCCAGCGCCTCCAGCGTGCCGAACTGCTCGGCGATGACGAGCGGCGCGTGGTTGGGCAGCATCACGCCGCCGGAGCCGAGCCGGATGGTCTCGGTGTGCGCGGCCAGATGCGCCAGGATCACGGCGGGGGAGGAGGAGGCGACCCCGGGCATCGAGTGGTGCTCGGCGACCCAGTAGCGCTGGAAGCCGCGCGCCTCGGTGAGCCGGGCCAGGTCCACGCCGGTGCGCAGCGCGTCGCCCGCGGTGTACCCGGCGCCCACGGTGGCCAGGTCCAGCACGGACAGCGGCACGGGTGCGGAGCCGTGCACCCGGCCCCGTATCCCGTCCTGCGCGTCGGGTGCCGTCTCGTCCGGTGCCGCCACGTGTTCCTCCTGCTCGTCCGGTGTCCTGTGGTCTTCCCCATGCCGACAACCAGAGGGGGGCTCCGTATTCCCGTATCCCCGTGTTCCGGTGTCCCCGGGATCACGGTGCTGCCGCCCGCGGTGACGGCGCGGAGCGGCGTGAGAGGACTAGACCAATGCGTCAAGAGGTCTGTGCCAGTGCGGTGCCGGGGGGCGTGCCGATCTGAGCACCCGTCAGCCCCGCACGTCGCCTCACGCACCGCCGCCACCAGTAACGTCGCCGCAGGTTTGGCGTGAACCTGCCACTTGTGGCAGCGTCCGGCCTGCGAGACGCTGCCGGGGCACCGCTCACACCTGGGCGGGCGACCCGCACCGCACTACCCCTCATTGCCCGTGATCCGGTCAACGAAAGGTTCTGGTGCACGAGATGAGACTCACCCCCACACCCCTGCGCCGCGCGGCCACGGTGCTCACCGCCGCCGGCCTCGCCGCCGGCCTCCAACTGGCCGCCGGCACCGGCGCGAACAGCGCCCCCGCCGACGGCGACCTCCGGCTCGCCCCCGCCGAGACGGCCATCGACGGCCAGTGGATCGTCGTGCTGAAGAACGGCGAGGTCGCCAAGGCCGACACCCGCTCCGTGGCCCGCGACCTCGCCGGCACCGCGGACGTCAGGCCCGAGCACGTCTACCGCACCGCGCTGCGCGGCTTCTCCGCCGAGATGAGCAAGGCGGAGGCGGCCGAGGTGGCCCGCGACGAGCGGGTGGCGTACGTCGAGCAGGACGCCGTCATGCAGCTCGCCGACACCCAGTCCAACGCCACCTGGGGCATCGACCGCATCGACCAGCGCGACCTGCCGCTGAGCACCACGTACACGTACAACACCACCGCGGCCGACGTCACCGCCTACATCATCGACACCGGCATCCGCACCTCGCACAACGAGTTCGGCGGGCGCGCCTCGGTCGGCACCGACACCGTCGGCGGCGGCCAGAACGGCCAGGACTGCAACGGCCACGGCACCCACGTCGCGGGCACCGTCGGCGGCAGCACGTACGGTGTGGCCAAGGAGGCCAAGCTCGTCGCCGTACGCGTGCTGAGCTGCAGCGGCTCCGGCAGCACCTCGGGCGTCGCCGCCGGCATCGACTGGGTGACCGCCAACGCCGACGGTCCGTCCGTGGCCAACATGAGCCTGGGCGGCGGCGCCAGCACCACGCTCGACAACGCCGTCGAGCGGTCCATCGACTCCGGCGTGACGTACGCGATCGCCGCCGGCAACGGCAATATCTTCGGCCAGCCCCAGGACGCCTGCGGCTACTCGCCCGCCCGGGTGCCCGGCGCCCTCACCGTCGGCGCCACGGACAACACCGACCGGCGTGCCTCCTGGTCCAACTACGGCACCTGCCTGGACCTGTTCGCGCCCGGCGTGAGCATCACCTCCGGCTGGTACAGCTCCGACAGCGCCACGAACACCATCTCCGGCACCTCGATGGCCACCCCGCACACCGCGGGCGTCGCCGCGCTGTACCTGCAGAACAGCCCGTCGGCCACACCCGCGCAGGTCAGCCAGGCCGTCGTGGACAACGCCACGCCGGACAAGGTGCAGGACCCGCGCACCGGGTCGCCGAACCTGCTGCTGTACTCGCTGTTCTGACAGCGGTGACACCGCCCTCACCCTGAAGAACAGCGCCCCGGCCCGCCCCGCCCGGATCCTTCCGGGCGGGGCGGGCCCCGCACGTCAGCGCCCGGCCGCGGCGGAGAAGACGAACGTGAACGTCGCGGGACGCGCCGCCAGTTCGTACTGCGGCAGCACGCCGGGGCCGCAGGACGCCGAGCCGATGCCGTGGCGGGCGTGGTCCAGCGTCACGTGCACCCGGTCGCCCGGCACCAGGTCCGGGCGGTGGGTCGCGGCGTCCAGCTCCGCGGTGGTCCAGCGCCGGGCCGTCAGCGCGAACTCCGGCTCGCCCTCGACCCGCAGCCCGGCCCCGGCACTGGACCCGGCCTCGCTCCCGGCCAGCTCCGCCCAGCGCACCCGGGCGCGCGCGCCGTTCTCCTGCGGGCGCACGTACGGCGTCTGCAGCTCGTCCACGCTCGCCGACCAGCGGCCCAGCAGCGCCGCCGTGCCCGTGTCCGGGTACGCCTCGCCGGGGCCGCCGCCGTACCAGCGCACCGCGCCGTACGCGGCGGGCAGCGCGAAGCCGATCCCCAGCCGCGGCAGCGGCACCGGCCAGTCGCCCTCCGGCGTCACCGACACGGCGAGCGCCACCCGCTCCGCGTCGGCGGTCCAGCGGAACTCCGCGGCCAGCCCCAGGTCGGTGGCCGCGGGCGCCACCCGGGTACGGACCGTCAGCGCGCCGTCCGCCGGCTCCACCGCGTCGGTGCGGTGCCGCATCCGGTGCAGGCCCGCCCGGCGCCAGCGCCGCGCCAGCTCCGTCTCGGGCAGCCAGTCGGCACCGAGGTCGTTGTCCGTCGGCGCCCGCCACACCTCAAGCCGCAGCCCCTCCACGGGCACCCCGGCCAGCGACCGCGGCTCACCGGTCCGTGCGTCGAACGCCGCGGGACCGAGCCGGATCAGCCCGTCGTCGCGTACGGGCGCCGCCCCCGCGGGCCGCGCGAGCGGCGGGCGCGGCGCGGCGGCCCACTGCCCGCGCGCCACGACGTGCCCCGCCGGCGCCCAGCCGGTGTCGGCGGCCAGCCGGGCGGTGACGGTCCACTGGGCCTCCCCCGCGGGCGGCGTGCCGGGCTCCCCCACAGCGCTTCGCGCGTGGGCGGTACCCCCGGGCAGCTCGACCGTCGCGCTCTCGCCCGGCGCGAGCGGCGGCACCGCGGCGGAACCGCCCTCGGTCTCCGCGCCGTCCACGGCGTACGTCCAGGAGAACGCGAGGTGGTCCAGGCCGGCGAAGTCGTGCAGGTTGGTGACGACCGCCCGGCCGGGGGAGTCACCGCGCTCGATGCGCACCGGCTGGATCACGTGGGCGAACTCCACGAGCCCCGGCGACGGCGTGCGGTCCGGGAACAGCAGCCCGTCGCAGACGAAGTTGCCGTCGTGCAGCTCCTCGCCGAAGTCGCCGCCGTAGGCGAAGCCCAGCTCGGGGTGGGCGATCCCGTGGTCGATCCACTCCCACACGAAGCCGCCCTGGCAGCGCTCGTACGTCTCGAACAGCCGCTGGTAGTCGGCCAGTCCGCCGGGCCCGTTGCCCATGGCGTGCGCGTACTCGCAGAGGAGGAACGGCTGCGCCCGCCGGCGCGCGTCCAGCGCCGCGTCCTGAAGCGGGTCCTCGGTGCGCTCGCCGATGCGGCGTACCTCGTCGTGGTCGGCGTACATCCGCGCGTAGACGTCGGCGTCGCGGCTGGTCCAGTCGCCCTCGTAGTGCAGCAGCCGGCCCGGGTCCCGGCCGCGGATCCAGTCGGCCATCGCGGTCAGACCGGCGCCGGAGCCGCACTCGTTGCCCAGCGACCACAGGATGACCGACGGGTGGTTCTTGTCCCGCTCGACCATGCGCTCCGCGCGGTCCAGCAGCGCCGGGGTCCAGCGCTCGTCGGCCACCGGGTTGCCGCGCCAGCCCAGGGCGTGGAAGCCGTGGGTCTCCAGGTCGCACTCGTCGATCACCCACAGCCCCAGCTCGTCGCAGAGGTCGAGGAACGCGGGGTGCGGCGGGTAGTGGCTGGTGCGTACGGCGTTGACGTTGTGGCGCTTCATCAGCAGCACGTCCGCGCGCATCGTCTCCTCGTCGACGGCGCGGCCGTGCTCGGGGTGGAACTCGTGCCGGTTCACGCCGCGCAGCAGGATGCGGCGGCCGTTGACCTTGAGCACGCCGTCCTCGACGGCGACGGTGCGGAAGCCCACCCGCAGCGGGATCCGCTCGCCGGCGGTGGCCAGCTCGGCGTCGTAGAGCCGCGGGAGCTCGGCGGTCCACGGCTCGACGGCCACGGTGACGGAGTCACCGGTGGCGACGTCGAGGCCCAGCTCCGGCACGGTGACCCGGCCGCCCGGCGCGCAGTCCACGCGCAGGGTGCCGGTGCCGCTTAGGTGGTCGTACGAGGCGTGCACGAAGAAGTCGCGTACGGCGCCCGCGGGCCGGTGCAGCAGCGTGACGTCGCGGAAGATGCCGGGCAGCCACCACTGGTCCTGGTCCTCCAGGTACGAGCCGGACGACCACTGGTGGACGCGGACGGCCAGCACGTTGCCCGTGGGGCGCAGCAGCGCGCCGACGGCGAACTCGTGCGGCAGCCGCGAGCCCTTGAACTCGCCCAGCTCCGTGCCGTTGAGCCAGACCCGCGCGTGCGACTCCACCCCGTCGAAGCGCAGCACGGCATCGCCGTCCGGGCCGGCTGAGCCGTCCGGGCCGTCCGCGGGCAGCGGGGCCGCGGGCCAGCCGCCGGGGAGGTCGAAGGTGCGCAGGTGGTCGCCGGTCGGGTTCTCGGCGGGGACCCGTGGCGGGTCGACCGGGAAGGGATACGGGGTGTTGGTGTACGCGGGGGCGCCGTGCCGGCCGCCGCCCTGGAGCACCCAGTGGCCGGGGACGGCGATCTCGTCCCAGCCGGAGGTGTCGTGGCCGGGCTCGGCGAAGGACGTGTCGTGGGTGGCGGCGGTGGGCGAGAGCCGGAAGCGCCAGGCACCGTTCAGCGGCAGCCGGGCGGCGTCGGAGCGGGCGTACCAGGCGCGCGGCGGCAGGGTGCCGGTGCCGGGTGCGGGGTCTTCGTGGACGGGAAGTGCCGGATCGTGCATGAGATCCATCTGATCCCGCCACGGGGGCGCGGCACAACACACGCCGCGCCCTCATCCGTTGGACTCTTCGGCCGCCGGTTGGACTTCTGTGGCGCCCCGCCGCCCGCCGGCGGTCGCGCAGAAAGCCGGCCTCCCGGGATCGGACCACGCACAGGATGCGTGTCGCTGCCCCGGGGCCGAGTACGCCGGGGACCAGTGCGTTCAAGACCGTTCGGGGCGTGCGGCTGACAGGACTCGCTCCTGCTCAGTCCTCAGGAACGGTTGCCAGGAGAGGTACGTGTTGCGCTGCGGCCCAACGTAAGTTGGTCCAGACCTTTTATCAAGAGGTCTGGACCAAGGGCCGCGGGTGGGGCGCGGGGACGCTGTTCTTGCCGCGTTCACCTGCGAGTTCGTGACATTGCCTAGCGTGCCGCCCATGCCCACCACGTACGACACACGAGTCCCCGCCGGCCCTGACACCCCCGAAGACCCCACCGCCGCCGCCGGATCCGCCGCTTCCGCCGTGCCCGCTGTGCACTCGCCGTCCCGCCGCGGGGTGCTGCGCGGTCTCACCGCGACGGCCGGCGCCGCCTCGCTCGCCGCCCTCGGCGCCGGACCCGCGTGGGCCGCCGGCGGTGACCGCGGGCGCCCGTTGCGGGTGCTCGTCGCGACCAACGAGCCGTGGGGCACGTACCACGTCAAGCCGCTGCTCGCGGAGGCCGGACGGCGCGGCGTACGGATCACGCAGCTCGTTCCGGACACCTCCGGTGTCCAGCCCGGCGACCCCGTGCCCGTCGCCACCCCGCAGACCGCGCCGCGCGCCGATCTGCTGGTCGTCACCGGCGCCGGTGACTGGCCGCTGGAGTGCGCCGCGCGCTTCCCGCGGCTGCCGGTGGCGGCCAGCTCGCTGGCGTACCTCGGACCCGCCCAGGCCCCGGGCGCCCGGCTGCTGCGGCCCCGGCTGCGCGCGGTCACCTCCTCCTCGCCGGCCGAGGCGCGCGCGTTCGCCGGCTACCTCGGCGTCCGGCGCCGGATCCGGGCGGTCGGCTCGCCGCAGACCGACGTGCTGCCGGAGCACCGGCCGGAGCCGGGTCTCGTCCTCGTACTGACCAGCGTCACGCACCCCGACGGCACCGGCGGCGCCGCGCCCGGCACCGAACTGCTGCTCGCAGCGGCCGAGCGGCTGCAGGCCGCGGGCAAGCGGATCCTGGTGGGGCTGCACCCGCGCGAGGACCCCAAGCTGTGGGACGCGTACGAGATCAGCGACGTGCCGTCGCTGCAGGCGTCGGCGCGGGCGGAGGCCGCGGTCGGCATCCCCGGCACCGTCTTCCCGCTGGTCGCCGCGGTCGGCGTGCCGCTGGTCGGCGTCACCGACGCCGGGCTGACGGTGCCGGAGTACCTGCTGGCGGTGTGCTCCTCGACCATCGAAGAACCGGCGGAGGCGGTGCCGGCCGTCACCTCCGCGCGGCTGCCCGCGCCCGACGTCCTCGCGGACGCCGTCGGCCCGATCGGCGGCTCGGCCGCCCGCCTGCTCGACGTCTGGCACCGCACGGCCCACCCGCGGCACCCGCACGACGGCCGCTGACCGCCGCCGCGGCCGGCCGTGGGCCGGCCCGCGGTTGGAGCACCCTACTGCCGGGTCCCCGCCGCGTGCGGCCCGGCCGGCGCCGCAGCCGCCGGGGCACGTCACTGCCACACTCGTGGGGGCCGGGTCCGCGCAACGGGATTCAGGCACCCGGATCGCACCTCACCGGGGGCGAGGGGCTGAGGCGGCCGGCCCGCGCAACGGCCGCGGGCCGGCCCGGTATCCGGGCGGTGCCGCGCCCGCCCTCGGGCCGGGGCGGTCCCGCCGTCCGGGCCCCGGGGGCACCCCGCGTACGGGCGTACCTGCCCATCCCGTAGCCTCTGTGACCCCGAGCCTGCGGCGCCCCGCCGCGGTCCGCCGGGGCGCACGGGAGGTGAACCCATGACCGTCGCCGACGCCGAGGACGCCGGGACAAGGGAGCCCGTGTCCGGCGCGGGTCCGGTCCTCTCCCTCGGTGCCGTCGAGAAGCGCTTCCCCGACGGCACCCGGGCCCTTGACCCCGTCGACCTCGATGTCGCCGCCGGCGAGTTCGTCTCCGTCGTCGGCCCCTCCGGCTGCGGCAAGACCACCCTGCTGCGCATCGCCGCCGGCCTCGTCGAGCCCTCCGCCGGCGCCGTGGCCGCGCGCGCCGACCGCCTCGGCTACGTCTTCCAGGACCCGACGCTGCTGCCCTGGCGTTCGGTGCGTACGAACGTCGAGCTCTTCGGCGAACTGCGCGGCGTCCCGCGCGCCGAGCGGCGCAAGCGCGCCGACGCCGCGCTGGAACTCGTCGGCCTCACCGACTTCGCCGGCCACCGGCCGCGCGCCCTGTCCGGCGGCATGCGCATGCGCGTCTCGCTGGCCCGCTCCCTTTCGCTGCGCCCCGAGCTGTTCCTGCTGGACGAGCCGTTCGGGTCCCTGGACGAGATCACCCGCGAGCGGCTGGACGACGACCTGCTCCGGCTGTTCGCCGCCGAGCGGTTCGCGGCCGTCTTCGTCACGCACTCCGTCCTGGAGGCGGTCTTTCTGTCCACCAGGGTCGTGGTGATGTCGCCCCGCCCCGGGCGCATCTGCGGCGAGTTCACCGTCCCGTTCGCGTACCCGCGCGCCGAGAGCCTGCGCTACGACCCCGAGCTGAACCGCATCGCGGCCGACGTGTCCGCCTGCATGCGCGCATCCGCCCGTTGAGACCCGGCCGATACCCGGCCACCCCCGACCCCCTCCGGAGGAACCCCCGATGTCAGAGAAGAGCCGCCTTCGCTCCTTAGCCCTGCCGCTGGTGGCCGGTGTGCTGCTCACCGCCGCCGCCTGCGGAGACGACGGGGACGGCGAGGCCGGAGGCAGCGAGTCGGCACCCGCGGCGAAGAGCGGCGCACACACCCTGGCCGGCGTGTGCCCCGAGACCGTGACCGTGCAGACCTCCTGGCTGCCCAACGCCACGGCCTTCGGCCCGCTGTACGCGCTTCTCGGTGACGACCCTCAGGTGGACGCGAACCGCAAACGGGCCACCGCACCGCTGGTCGCCGGCGGCGAGGACACCGGCATCTCGCTCGAACTGCGCGCCGGCGGGCCGGCGATCGGCTTCGCCTCCACCTCCGCGCAGATGTACACGGACGAGGACATCGACCTCGGGGTCGTCGGCGGCTTCGACGAGATCGTCCAGCTCTCCGCCACCCAGCCCACCACCGCGGTGCTGGCCCTGCTGGAGAAGGACCCGACGATGATCTACTGGGACCCGGAGACCTACCCGGAGTTCGAGACCATCGAGGATGTCGGCAGGTCGGACACCACGGTGCTGTACTCCGGCGGCGACACGTACATGGAGTATCTGACCGGCACCGGGATCCTGCAGAAGGACCAGGTCGACGGCTCCTTCGACGGCTCGCCCGCGCGCTTCGTGGCCTCCGGCGGCAAGCTGGCCTCCTCCGGGTACGCGGCCGAGGACCCGTACATGTTCGAGCACGAGATCGACGACTGGATGAAACCCGTCAAGGGCCAGCTCGTCTACGAGGCCGGCTACCCGATCTACGGGCCCTCCCTGGTCGTCCGCCCCGAGGCCAGGGACGAACTGGCGCCCTGCCTGGAGAAGCTGGTGCCGGTCATCCAGCAGGCGCAGGTCGATTACCTGCGCGACCCGGACGCGGCCATCGCCGCCATCGTGGCCATCGCCGAGCAGTACAGGGGCGGTGACGTGCTCACCGAGGGCATCGCGAGGTACGGCATCGGCGAGATGAAGAAGCTCGGCATCGCCTCGGACGACGCCGAGGGCAAGGACGCCACCGTCGGGAACTTCGAGACCGCCCGGGTCCAGGAGATCATCGACATCGACGAGCCCATCTTCGCCGAGCAGAAGAAGCCCATCAAGGACGGGCTGACGCCGGCCGGCGTGGTGACCAACGAGTTCGTCGACCCCGCGATAGGCCACGGCCGGTGACCGGCCGCCCGACCGCCGGAGCCGCGTGCCGCGGGACGCGGCGGCGGGGTGGAGTACGCTGCTGTGCCGGCCTGTACCGCGGTGCGCGCCGGCACGTCCACGGCCGTACGCGGCCGACGCGGAGAGGCACATGAGCGACAGCGGCATAGCCGACGGGCCCCACGGCACGTCGCCCCTGCCCGACCCCACGGTCCCCCACGCCTCCCGCACGTACGACTACCACCTCGGCGGCACCGACAACCTCGGTCCGGACCGCGCGCTGGTGGACGAGGTCGAGTCCACCTTCATGCCGGACGTGAAGATGCGCGTACGCGCCCAGCGGCTGTTCCTGGAGCGCGCCGTGCGCTACCTCGTCGAAGAGGCGGGCATCCGCCAGATCCTCGACATCGGCTGCGGCCTGCCGCAGCGGCGCATGCCCAACGTCCACGAGATCGCGCACAGCACCGCGCCCGACACCCGGATCGTCTACGTCGACTACAACCCGGTCGCCGTGGCGCACATGCAGGCCCTGCAGACCGACGGGGACCAGACGATCGCCTTCGCCGGCGACGTACGGCAGCCGGAGCTGATCCTCACCCACCCCGAGGCGCGCACCGTGCTGGACTTCGACCGGCCGGTGGGGGTGCTCATGGTCGGGCTGCTGCACTTCCTGTCCGACGAGGAGGACCCGGCGGACCTGGTGGCGCGGATCCGCCGCGGGGTGGCCCCGGGCAGTCACCTCGCCGCGTCCCAGATATCCGCCGAGCTCGACCCCCGGGTGAGCCGGCTCACGGACGTGTGGGCGCGCGGGGCGACGCCGATGGTGCAGCGCAGCCGCGCCGAGCTGGAGCGGATCATCGACGGGTGGGAACCGGTCGACCCTGGCGTGGTGGTCGCGCACCGCTGGCGCCCCCGCCCCCCGGACCGTACCGAGGGCAACGCCTACACCCTGGTGGCCGTCAAGCCATGAACCCGCGTCCGTTGCTCAGGAGGCTGCCGGCGGTGCTGGTGGCCGGTGCCGCCGTGGGGGTGTGGTACCTGATCAGCATGGTGGTGCTGGCCGAGGACCGGCGCTTCCTGTTCCCGCCGCCGCACGACGTGGTGCGGGTCGGGTTCCTCGACGGCGACAACCGGGCCGAACTCCTCGACGCCCTGCTGCTGTCCGCCGAGGTCGCCTCGCTCGGGCTGCTCATCTCGGCGGCCGGGGCGATCGCCATGGCGGTGCTGATGAGCCAGGCCCGGTGGCTGGAGCGCTCCCTCTTCCCGTACTTCGTGGTCCTGCAGGTGACGCCGATCCTCGCCCTGGTCCCGCTGTTCGGCTTCTGGTGGGGCTACGGGTTCTCCACCCGCGTACTGGTCTGCGTCATCATCGCCTTCTTCCCCATCCTCACCAGCACGCTCTTCGGCATCCGCTCCGCCGACGCCGCGTACCACGACCTGTTCCGGCTCCAGCACGCGGGCCGGCTGACCCGGCTGTGGAAGCTCCAACTGCCCGCCGCGCTGCCGCACATCTTCACCGGGCTGCGCATCGCCGCCGGGATGTCCGTCGTCGGCGCCATCGTCGGCGACTTCTTCTTCCGCCAGGGGCAGCCGGGCATCGGCGTGCTCATCGACCTCTACCAGTCGCGGCTGCAGTCCGAGCAGTTGCTCGCGGCGGTGCTGATCTCCTCGCTCTTCGGCGTGCTGGTCTTCTGGTTCTTCGGCTGGCTCGCCCGGATCGTCGTCGGCGGCTGGCACGAGTCCGTGGACGGGCCCGGCGCCGGCGGCTGACCCCCGCCGGCACAACGCCGGTACGGCCGTGTGCGCCGCCGGTCCACATGTCCGATCCCGTAGGCGAAATCCGGACGAAGGTTCGGGTAAGTGGCGCCTGGCGGGGTATGATTCCGCGCTGGCGACGGGTTGGTGAACTGACCGGCGGGGGAGGGGAGATGGCGGCGTCAGTACCGGTGGCCGGCGGGCGGCGGCTGCCCGGCGGCGCGGACCCGGGCCGGGGCGGGCCCACGATCCGGCGGATCGTCCTCGGTTCCCGGCTGCGCAGACTGCGCGTGCGGCGCGGCGTCGGACTGGACGCGGCGGCGCAGGCGATCCGGGCGTCGGTGCCCAAGATGAGCCGGCTGGAGCGCGGCCAGGGCGGCTGCAAGGAGCGCGACATCGCGGACCTGCTGACGCTCTACGGGGTCAGCGACCTCCGGGAGCGCGACGCGTACCTCGCGCTGGCCCGCGGCGCCAACACCCCCGGCTGGTGGCAGCAGTACGGCGATCTGACGCCGCGCTGGCTGGAAACCTACCTCGGTCTCGAGGAAGCCGCGACCCTCATCCGCGGTTACCAGTCGCACCGCGTGCCGGACCTGCTGCAGACCCCCGCCTACGCCGCCGCGCTGGCGCGGCTGGCGTACCCGGACGACAGCGCGAGGGCCGTCGCCCGCCGCGTCGACCTGCTGGAGCGCCGGCAGCAGGTGCTCCGCCGGCCCGATCCGCCGCGTTGCTGGCAGCTCATCGACGAGGGCGCGCTGCGCCGCAGCGTGGGCGGCCCCGCGGTGATGCGCGAGCAGATACGCCATCTTCTCCGGCTGCACAGCGCCGAGTTCCCGGAGATCGCGGTGCACGTCGTGCCGCTGCACACCTCCGCCGCGACGGCGCTGGCGGGCTCGGTGACGCTGCTGCGCTTCGCCGAGCCGGACCTGCCGGACATCGCGTACCTGGAACAGCTCACCGGCGCGCTCTACCTCGACGACCCGGACGACGTCGAGCGGCACCGCCTGGCCGTCGACCGGCTGGCCGCGCCGGTGACGGAGCAGACGCGCACCGACGCGTTCCTGCACCAGGTCCTGCACGCCACCTGACGGGCGCGCCCGCACCCTTGACCGGCCCTCCGGAGCCCGCGCCCGGCGGGTCCCTCCTTCTCCCGTACGGCCCCCGTACGGGCTCTCGTACCGGACATCGGCCGGTTTCGATCACGATGCACCACCGCTGCCCGAGCGCTCGGTGACCGCTCGGTAACCGCGCGATGGAATTCCATTTGTAAGTGCATCCGCAAGCACAGATGCAAGTACAGTACGCGGAAGATCAGTTGGAGGGAGCAGCGATGCAGGTCGACAACGGTGTGCCCGCGGGCCGGTTGGGCAACGTCGAGTGGCGCAAGAGCCACCACAGCAACCCCAACGGTGAGTGCGTGGAGCTGGCCGGTCTCTCCGGCGGGGAGGTGGCGGTCCGCAACTCGCGGGACCCGCAGGGCCCCGCGCTGGTCTACGGCGCCGCCGGGCTGGCCGCGTTCCTGCGGGCCGCCAAGGAAGGGGACTTCGACGACCTCGTCACCGGCCGCGGCACGGCCGGCGCCTGACGGGCGGCGCGGGCTTAAGTGCCGGACTCGTCCGCCAGCGCGGCGACCCGGGCCGCGCTGCCGCAGCCGGAGGCGAGCAGCCGGCCGCGCGCCACGGCGTACGCGCGGCCCAGGACGGCGCGCTCCTGCGAGGCGGCGCCGCGGCGCAGGGCGTTGAGGTGGACGCGCTCGCCGGCGGCGATGTGCCCGGCGGCGGCGGTGCCCAGCCTCTCCAGGGCCGCGTCGAACTCCGGCCCGGCCAGAGCGTCCAGGTGCAGCAGCGCCAGCAGGGCGTGCGCGAGCACCGCCGGCCCGTGGTCACCGTCGTCGGGACAGGGCGCGTGCGCCGCCGGGCCCGCCCCGGGCTGTGCCGCCGCCCGGCCGGCCAGCACGTGGGCGACCAGCAGCGCCGACAGCTCGGGCAGCACCGCCTGCCGGTCCGCCTCCTCGCTGCGCAGCGCGCTCAGCAGGTGCTCCACCCTGCGGTGGTCGGCCAGCACCAGGTCGACCACGTCGGCCCCGGACGGCGGCGGGCTCTCCGCCGGCCGGGTCCAGCCGAACGTCAGGCCCACCGCGTGGCGCCAGTTGGCGTACTCCGCCGCCCGGCGGCTCGCGGGCATCTGCGGCAGCCACTGCGCCGCCCGGTGCCAGTTGCGCCGCAGCCCCTCCAGGTCCGGCCAGTAGCCGACCGCAAGACCCGCCGCGTACGCCGCGCCCAGCGAGACGGTCTCCGCCATCATGGGCCGTACGACGGGCACGTCGAGGACGTCGGCGACGAACTGCATCAGCAGGTTGTCCGCCGTCATGCCGCCGTCCACGCGCAGCCCGGACAGCGTCAGACCCGAGTCGGCGTTCATCGCGTCCACCACCTCCCGCGTCTGCCAGCCCGTCGCCTCCAGCACCGCACGCGCGAGATGCCCCTTGGTGATGTACGAGGTGAGCCCCGCGATCACGCCCCGCGCCTCGCTGTGCCAGTGCGGCGCGAACAGCCCCGAGAACGCCGGCACGATGTAGCAGCCGCCGTTGTCGTCGACCGTCTGCGCCAGCGTCTCGATCTCCGGCGCGCTGTCGATCAGCCGCAGCCCGTCCCGGAACCACTGCACCAGCGATCCGGTCACCGCTATCGAGCCCTCCAGCGCGTACACCGCCGGCTCGTCCCCGATCCGGAAGCCGACGGTCGTCAGCAGCCCGTGCCGGGAGGCCGCAGGGGTCCCGCCGGTGTTGAGCAGCAGGAAACTGCCCGTGCCGTACGTGCACTTGGCCTCGCCCGGGGCGAAGCACGTCTGGCCGAAGAGCGCCGCCTGCTGGTCGCCCAGCGCCGCCGCGATGCGGATGCCGGGCACGACGGTGGTGGTCGTGCCGTACGTCTGCGTGGAGGAGCGGATCTCCGGCAGCATCGCCCGGGGCACGCCGAAGAAGTCCAGCAGCTCCTCGTCCCACGACAGCGTGAGCAGGTTCATCAGCATCGTGCGGCTGGCGTTGGTGACGTCCGTGATGTGCAGCCCGCCCGCGGGCCCGCCCGTCAGGTTCCAGATCAGCCAGCTCTCCATCGTGCCGAACAGCACGTCGCCGCGCTCCGCCCGCTCCCGCAGCCCGGGCGTCGTGTCCAGCAGCCAGCGGATCCGGGGCGCGGAGAAGTACGTCGCCAGCGGCAGCCCGCACAGCGCGCGCACCCGGTCCGCGCGCGGGTCCCGGGCGAGCCGGTCGGCCATCTCGTCGGTGCGGGTGTCCTGCCAGACGACGGCGCGGGCGGCCGGGCGGCCGGTGTGCCGGTCCCACAGCACCGTCGTCTCCCGCTGGTTGGCGATGCCGAGCGCGACGACCTGGCCGGCGTCCGCGCCCGCCTCCGCGAGGGTCTGCGGCACGATCCGGCGCAGGTTCCGCCAGATCTCCACGGCGTCGTGCTCGACCCAGCCGGGCCGCGGGAAGTACTGCCGGTGCTCGCGCTGCACCACGGAGACCAGCCGGCCCTGGGCGTCGAAGAGGATGCACCGGGTGGACGTCGTGCCCTGGTCCACCGACATCACGTACCGCTGCACCACGCCGCCCCCGCTCCGCCGGTTCCCGTCCGCTCCGTACCGCCTGCCGCCTGCCGTCTGCCGTCTGCCGCCTGCCCCGCCGGGTCAGCCCGTCTCGTCTTCCGCGTCCCGCACGGCCGTCACCGGCGGGCCCCGCCCAGGTCCCGCGACACCGACCGGGCCGTGCCCAGGACCAGCCCCACCAGGTCCTCGCGCAGCGTCCCGGAGCGCTCGCAGAGCCGCTCGGCCGGGCCGGTGATGCCCAGCGCCCCGACGACGAGACCGCCCGGACCCCGCAGCGGCGCCGCGATCCCCGCCTCCTCCAGGCGCCGTTCGCCGCGCTCGCCTGCCCAGCCCGACTCGCGCACCCGCCGCAGCTCCGCCAGGATCACCGCCGGCGCGGTCAGGGTCCGCGGGGTGTACGGGGCCGGAGGCACGGAGTCCAGCGCCGCCGGGACGTGCACGTCGTACGCGAGCAGCACCTTGCCCAGCGCCGTCGCGTGCGCCGGCAGCAGCGAGGACACATCCAGGGTCTGCTGCGGGTCCCCGGGCCGGAAGACGTGGTGGACGACGAGGACCCGGCCGTCTGCCGGGACGCCGATGCGGACGGCCTCGCGGCTTCTGGCGGCCAGCCCGTCGGCCCAGTTGAGGGCGCGGGAGCGCAGCTCGTTGGCGTCGACGTGGCCGGCGCGGAGGTCGAGGAGCGCGCTGCCGACCCGGTACTTGCCGGTGCCGCGGTCCTGCTCGGCGAAACCCACCTGCTGGAGTGTCCGCAGCAGTCCGTGCACCGTGCCCTTGGCCAGGCCCAGCGCCGCGGCCAGCTCGCTGACCCCGAGGCGGCCGGAACCGCGCGCCAGCAAGTGCAGTATCGCCGCCGCGCGTTCAACCGACTGAACCGGACCTGGCACGCGCCGACCATAAGCCTCCGCGCCCCGCCGGTGAAAGCAGGGTGCAGCAGATTCGTTCGACAATGTCGGCAGCGCGTCGTTGACGGCGGGATGACGCGCTGGTCATGTACTCAGCACGGGCCGGGGTGCCGGCGCAGCGGCACGGTCCCGGCGGCCGACACCACGTTCGGAGCAGGAGCAGACCGTGACCGACGAGTACAGCGCCCCCTCCCCGCAGCGCCCCGGCCCGTTTATTGCGGCTATTGATCAGGGGACGACTTCGAGCCGGTGCATCGTGTTCGACACCGATGGCCGGATCGTGTCGGTGGACCAGAAGGAACACGAGCAGATCTTCCCCAAGCCCGGCTGGGTCGAGCACAACGCCACCGAGATCTGGCGCAACGTCCAGCAAGTCGTCGACGGCGCCGTCACCAAAGCCGGCATCACCTCCAGCGACGTCAAAGCCATCGGCATCACCAACCAGCGCGAAACCACCCTGCTGTGGGACAAGCACACCGGCGAACCCGTCGCCAACGCCATCGTCTGGCAGGACACCCGCACCGCAGAACTCTGCCGCCAACTCGGCGGCACCCAAGGCCAGGACCGCTTCCGCAACGCCACCGGCCTGCCCCTGGCCTCCTACTTCGCCGGCCCCAAAATCCGCTGGCTCCTCGACCACACCCCCGGCCTGCGCGAACGCGCCGAAGCCGGCGACATCCTCTTCGGCACCATGGACTCCTGGGTCATCTGGAACCTCACCGGCGGCCCCGGACGCGGCGTCCACGTCACCGACGTCACCAACGCCTCCCGCACCATGCTCATGAACCTCCAAACCCTCGACTGGGACGCATCCATCTGCCAGGCCATGGGCGT
>NZ_JCANSZ010000023.1:0-109489 GCF_059570535.1 Streptomyces sp. CNP082 | reverse complement strand
CTCAGGGCCCTGGTCGCAGTCGAGCACTCGATCACCACCGCGATCTGGCACATGCTCACCGACAACACCGCCTACCACGAACTCGGCGGCACCTACTTCACCCGCCGCGACCCCGAACGCGCCACCCGCCGAGCGATCACCCAGCTCAACCAGCTCGGCTACACCGTCACCCTCAACCCGAGGGAGAGCACAGCCTGATCAGCAGCACCAGACACCCGCTGGCCTATCACAGCCACCGGGCATCCGGCCCTGCCCACACCCATCCTGACCTGCTCCTATTTACGCGTCAGAGCCGTTGTCAGTGGCGGGCCGTAGCGTCGTGGGCATGGAGGGGTCACGCGAGGGGTCAAGCGAACGGTGGAGCGTGGATCAGGTGTGGGGCCTGGCGCCTGACGCCTCGTCACGCACGGCGGGAAGCAAGCTCGCCGCGGCCGGGCCGTGGGTGGAGTCCGGTGCCGCGGACGAGGCGGTGTGGGGGCTGTGCCGCGGCAGCGGGAGCAGGCCGTATCAAACGGTGGTGGATCTGCAGGGCCCGGCGTACCAGTGCAGTTGCCCGAGCCGGAAGTTCCCCTGCAAGCATGCGCTGGGGCTGCTGCTGCGCTGGGCCGGGGGCGACGTGCCGGAGACGCCCCGGGAGGGCTCGCCGGACGGGGCGGGCGCCGACGGGGTCCCGGAGTGGGCGGCCGAGTGGCTGGCGAGCCGCCGGGAGAAGGCGGAGCAGAAGGCCGCCGCCGGGCCCGCGGTCAAGCGGGCCCCGGATCCGGCGGCGGCGGCCGAGGCCCGGCGGCGGGCGGAGCAGCGGCGGCAGCGGATCGCCGCGGGCGCCGCCGAGTTGGAGCAGCGGCTGACGGACCTGCTGCGCGACGGGCTGGCGACGGCACCGCGCGGTGCGGTGTGGGAGGAGACGGCGGCGCGCATGGTCGACGCGCAGGCGCCGGGGCTGGCCGCGCGGGTGCGCGAGTTGGGCACGCTGCCGGCTTCGGGACCGGGGTGGCCGGCGCGGCTGCTCGCCGAGTGCAGCCTGATACACCTGCTGGACCAGGGTTTCCTGCGGCTGGACGAGCTGCCCGGGCCGCTTGCGGCGACGGTCCGCGCCCGGGTGGGTCTCACGGTCGACGCCGCGGGGCTGCTGCGCGAGGGCACGCTGCGGGACGACTGGCTGGTGCTGGCTCAGGAGGACGCCGACGACGGCAAGTTGGTCACGCGCCGCATCTGGCTCCACGGCACGGGCACGGAGCGGATGGCGCTGCTGCTGGCGTACGGGGCGGCGGGCCGGGCGCCGGAGCAGTCGCTGCCGACGGGGCTGGTGCTCGATGCGGAGCTGGCGTATTACCCGGGCGCGTATCCGCTGCGCGCGGCGCTGGGCACGGTCCACGCGGGCCCGCGGTCCCCGGCGGCCGGCGGCCGGGAGCGGGTCGTGCCGCCGGGGGCCGGGGTGGCGGAGGCGGTTGCGGCGTACGGGGCGGCGCTGGCGGCGGACCCGTGGCTGGAGGGGATACCGGTGGTCCTCACGGACGTCGTCCCGGTGCCCGAAGAGGGCGACGAGGGCTGGCAGTTGGCCGAGCGCACGGGCGACCGCGCGCTCCCGCTCCACCCGGCCGCGGGGCGGGGTCCGGGTGTGTGGCAGCTCCTCGCGGTGTCGGGGGGCGGCCCGGTCACGGTCTTCGGCGAGTTCGGCCACGCGGGCTTCCGCCCGCTCACGACGTGGTCGGCGAGCACGGCAATCCCGCTGACGGGCGCCGCCGCGGCGGTGGCGGCGACGCCGGCCGGGGAGGGAGCGGTATGACGGTGGCGCTGCAGCACGGCTCCGGGAGTGCGGACCCGGCCTGGAGCTGGGGGGAGTTGGTGGCGGCGGCCGTCGTCGGGGCCGGGCGGCGCGGCGTCGACGAGGGGGCGCTGCTCGATGCCGCCGCCGCGGCTGCCGTGCGGCGGCGGGCCGGGGCCGTGCCCGGCCCGGCGCGGCGGCTGCCCGAGCCCGCCGCGCACGACCCGCGGCCCCGGCTGCCCGCCGCCGCGCGGCGGCGGCTCGCCGCGCTGCTCGCGGACCGCTCCGGCACCGGCGGCGGCCGTCGCGGGCCCGCTCCCGACCTCGCCGAGCTGATACCGGAGTGGCTGCGGCACGCCGTCGCCTGCGGCTACCAGGCGCCGCCCGAGTTGCTGCCCCCGCTGCTCGACGCCGCCCGGGCCCGGGTCGACCTGCGGCCCCCCGCGCTGGCCCTCGCCGGGCCGCGCGGGCTGTGGCTGGCCGAGCGCGCGCCGCAGTGGGCGCCGCTGCTGCGCGACGGCGCGGCCGGGCCCGCGCTGCCCGACCCGCGTGACGCGGACGCGGTCCGTGCGCTGTGGGAGGAGGGGCCGCGGGCCGGCGGGCCCGGGACCAGCCAGGTGCGCGGTGCGCTCTTCGCCGAGGTGCGCCGGGCCGACCCCGCGGGCGCCGTCGAGCTGCTGGCCTCGACGTGGTCCGCGGAGAAGGCCGAGGACCGGCTCGCGTTCGTGGAGTTGATGCGTACGGGCCTGTCCCTCGCCGACGAGCCGTTCCTGGACGCCGCCCTGGGCGACCGCAGCCGGGGCGTGCGGACCGCGGCGGCCGAACTCCTCGCCGGGCTCACCGGCTCCGCGCTGGCCGGGCGGATGGCCGCGCGGGTGCGGTCGCTGGTGATGCTCGACCGCAGCGAGGAGCCGCCGGTGATCGCCGTTGAGGCGCCGTACGAGTGCGACGCCGCCATGCAGCGGGACGGGGTGGTGGCCACGCCGCCGACGGGGATGGGCGAGCGGTCGTGGTGGTTCGGGCAGTTGGTCGCGGCAGCGCCGCTGGCCGTGTGGACGGAGGTCTTCGACGACCGGACGCCGCAGGAGATCGTCGCGCTGCCCGTCGCCGACGGCTGGCGGCCCGACCTGCTCGCCGCCTGGAGCCGCGCCGCCGCCCGGCAGCACGACTCGGCCTGGGCCCGCGCCCTCCTCGGCACCGCGCCGACCTCACCGCCGGACGCGCCGCCCGCCTTCACCGCCGGCCCGCCCGCCCCCGCGCCCTCCCCCGGTTCGGGCGGCGGTGGCGAGCACGTACCCGGACGTGACCCCGCGCGGCTGCTCACCGCGCTGCCCGAAGCCGAGCGGGCCGCGTGGGTCGCGGAGTTCATCTCGGCGCACGGGCTGTCGGAGGCGTTCCGCCTCCTCGGCGCCTGCGCCGTGCCGTGGCCGGAAGAGCTGGGCGGTGCCGTGGTCGACGCCCTGGAGATCGCGCGGGACGGCGGCAGTTATCCGTGGAGCTTCAGCGGCGTGATGGGCCTCGCGGAGCGCTGCCTCGATCCCTCGTACGCCGTCCGTCTCGAACCGTTCGCCGCGATGCACGAGGAGGCGGAGGAGAGTTCTCCGGGCGCCGCCGGGTACTGGTCGGAGGCGTTCCAGCGGCTGGTGGCCACCCTGCGGATACGCGCCGCGATGCGCGACGAGCTGACCGCGCCCGCCGCGCCGCGGCCCTGACCGGGCGGGCGGGCGGGGACGAGGGGCATCGTGCACCCAGCGCGGTGTCGGGCAGCGCCCGTACCCGGTGGGGCTGTCCGGCGCCCCGGACGCCGCTGCCGTGCCCGGCACGGCGGGTCGGCGGCTGCCGCTCCCGGCGGGGCACGCTCCGTGGCCGGGCGTGCGGGCCCAGAGGCCCGTGCCGCCTGCGCAGTCGGGGCCCGGGACAGGTGACACCACGTCGCGGACGCGACCCGAGTCGTGCGCGTCGGGGTCGCGCGCGCCGCATGCGGTGACACCGGCCGAGCCGTGCCCTCGCGGGCCGGCCGCCGCGGGTTCAGGCCGTCAGCGGACGTACGCGCCCGCCGCCGCCCGCAGGGCTCACGCGCCCGCAGGCTCGCGGACGTTCGTCCGCACCCACTGGACCACCTCGGTCGTCGCCGCGCCCGGCGTGAAGATCTCCGCGACGCCCAGCCCCTTCAACTGCGGGATGTCGTCCTCCGGGATGATCCCGCCGCCGAACAGCTTGATGTCCAGCGCGTCGCGCTCCCGCAGCAGCTCCACGACCTTCCCGAAGAGCGTCATGTGCGCCCCGGAGAGGATGGAGAGGCCGATCGCCTCGGCGTCCTCCTGGATCGCGGTGTCGACGATCTGCTCCGGCGTCTGGTGCAGGCCCGTGTAGATGACCTCCATGCCGGCGTCGCGCAGCGCCCGCGCGATGACCTTGGCCCCGCGGTCGTGGCCGTCGAGTCCCGGCTTGGCCACCACCACGCGGATCGGACCGGTGCCACTCATCGCTGCCTCCATCGCGCCGTCCCGCGCGTTCGTGAGTCCTTCGAGGGTGTGAACGAACGTTATCCCCAGGATCGCGTAACCCGGCCGACCGCAACATCCGGGGAGGGAGAAATCACACGGCCGCACCGGCAAATCGGACAGCCGTGGCCTCGTCCTTACCCTCGGGTAGTTGAAAAATCGGGCAAGTGCCCCGAACGCGCCCCGGTGAAACCAACGAAAGATTGTCGAGCCGTGAGACGCCGGGTACAGTCGCGGCAGTCTCCTGCTCCCGAGGCGAAAGAGAAGTGGTGAACGACCGTCCCCCGTCGGGCTTCCCCACCCCGGCCTCTCCCGCCGCCGACGCCTCGGCCTTTGGCAGCATCGACGGCTACGGGTACGGCTACGACGCCTCCGGCCACGACGGCGGTTCCGAAGAGCCTCTCCATCACGGCAGTCAGGGCTACGACCAGAGCTACGCGGGTTACGCCGCGGGCCACTCGGGCGCGTACAGCACCACCGGCTACGAGGCCGGCGGCTACCTGACGCCCGACCTCGCACCGTCGTGGGACACCGGCACGCAGTCCGTCGACTTCGGCGCGTACAGCGCGGACGGCATGTACGGCACCGCCGACCCCTACGCCGACGCGCACGCCTCCGGCGGCTACGACGTCTCCGCCCTCTGGTCCGGCAGCGCGGGCGACACCCCGGCCGGCGGCATCCCGCGGCAGGCAGGCCCGGCCGACGACTACGACTACGGCTACCCCTCGGTGAGCACCCCGGCCGCGCAGTGGAGCACCACCGGCGAGTGGTCCGGCTGGGACACCGGCACGCAGCACGAGGCCCCGCACCACGAAGTCCCGTACCACGACGGCACCTACGACGACACGTACGGCAGCAGGCAGTACGACTCCGTGCAGCACGAGGCCGCGCAGCACCCCGGCGCGCCGTACGGCTCCGCCACCGGCTGGGACACCGGCCACTACGACACCGCGGCGTTCGCGGAGGCGGCCACGGACACGACGGGGTACATGGACACCGCGGTGTACGCCGAAGCCCCCGCGTACACCGAGCCGTTCAGCGACACCGCCGCCTCCCCGTACGACGAACACGCGGTCTACGCCCCGGCCCCCGCGAACGCCGGGCACGCCGGCCCCGATTCGACCTCCGCATGGGACTTCGCCGCCCTCGCCGAGCACGACGCAGTCGACAGGGCAGTCGAAAGAGCAGCCGACGGGCCGGACGGGCTCGACGGGTTCAGTCACCCTGACGCGCCCGAGACCCCCGCGGCGCTCGACGCCGACCCGGCCCTCGCCACCGGCGCCGCACGCAAGCCGGTCGGCGTCCCCGTCGGCCGCCCCGTACGCGCCCGCCGCCGCTGTCCCAAGCGCTCCGCGCTCCTCACCGTGGCCGTGCCGTCCATCGCCGTCGTCGGCGTGGCCGGCGTCGCCGCCGCGAGCGTCACCGGCACCGGCAAGGGCGGCGCCGAGGACGACGGCAAGACGACGCAGGCGGCCCCCGACGCGGTCTCCGCCAAGACCTCGAAGGCCAACGCCGCGCTCGACACGCAGCTTCGCGGCGTCACCGAGGACGCCGACGACTTCGCCGACCGCGCCAGCCGCACCCAGGAGCGCATCGACCTCAAGGAGAAGCAGGAGGCCGAGCGGAAGCGGGAGGCGGAGGAGGCCGCGCGCAAGGAGGCGCTGCGCCCGAAGTTCGCGGTCCCGGTCGACAGCCCCGGCCTCAGCGCGTACTACGGCCAGGCCGGCGTCAACTGGATGTCCGTGCACACCGGCATCGACTTCCCCGTGTCGTACGGCAGCGAGGTCAAGGCCGCCACCGACGGCACGGTCACCACCCGCTACGACTACTCGTACGGGAACATGCTCGTCCTCACCGCCGCGGACGGCACCGAGACGTGGTACGCCCACCTCGACAGCTACGCCGTCACCACCGGCCCGGTCCAGGCGGGCGACGTCGTCGCCTACTCGGGCAACTCCGGCAACTCCACCGGCCCGCACCTGCACTTCGAGGTGCACCCGTACGGCGGCGATGCCATCGACCCGCTCGCGTGGCTGCAGGAGAAGGGCCTCGACCCGCAGTAGGCCCGGCTCGCGGCGGGCCAGCGCCTCAGCAGATCCGGGCTAGGCAGAGGCAGAACGCGGCAGGCCGCGGCCCGCGGCAGACGCGGGCCGGCCCGTCCTACAGCTTCTCCACCGGCGCGTACCGCAGCAGCAGCTTCTTCGCCCGCCCGCCGTCGCCGAAGTCGATCGTCGCCTGCGCGTTCGCCCCCGATCCTGACACCTCCACCACCGTCCCCATCCCGAACTGGTCGTGCGTCACCCGGTCCCCCACCGACAGCGCGACCACCGGCCGCTCCGTCGCCCGCCCGGTGGCGAAGCCCGAAGGGCCCTGCCGCGTACCGCCCGAGGGCGAGGTGGACGACGACGCCAGCGCCGCCGCCGCGGACTCCATCGGCGACCGCCCCCCACGGCCGCCCCGCGTGGCCGAGGCGCCCGTGCGCCGCCACTCCAGATAGGCCGGCGGGATCTCGTCCAGGAAGCGCGACGGCGGGTTGTACGACGGCTGGCCCCAGGAGCTGCGCATCACCGAGCGCGTCAGATACAGCCGCTCCTGCGCGCGCGTGATGCCGACGTACGCCAGCCGGCGCTCCTCCTCCAGCTCCTTGACGTCGCCGAGGGCCCGCATGTGCGGGAAGACGCCGTCCTCCATGCCGGTGAGGAACACCACCGGGAACTCCAGGCCCTTGGCGGTGTGCAGGGTCATCAGCGTGATGACGCCGGAGCCGTCCGTCTCCTCCTCCGGGATCTCGTCGCTGTCGGCGACCAGCGCGACGCGCTCCAGGAAGTCGGCGAGCGTCCCGGGGCCCTCCTCGCCGCGGTCCTGCTCGAACTCCAGGGCAACGGCGGCCAGTTCCTGAAGGTTCTCGATACGGGTCTCGTCCTGCGGGTCGGTCGACGCCTGCAACTCGGCGAGATAGCCGGTCTGTTCCAGCACCGCCTCCAGCACCGTGGCCGGCCCGGCGCCGGACTCCACGACCGTACGCAGCTCCTCCATCAGCGTGTTGAACCGCTTGACGGCGTTGAGGGAGCGGGACGCCATCCCGTACGCCTCGTCCACGCGCACCAGCGCCTGCGGGAACGAGATCCGCTCGCGCTGCGCCAGCGCCTCGATCATCGCCTCGGCGCGGTCGCCGATGCCGCGCTTGGGCACGTTCAGGATGCGGCGCAGCGGTACGGCGTCCTCGGGGTTGGCGAGCACGCGCAGGTACGCGAGGACGTCGCGGACCTCCCGGCGCTCGTAGAAGCGGACGCCGCCGACGACCTTGTACGGCAGGCCGACGCGGATGAAGACTTCCTCGAAGACACGGGACTGGGCGTTCGTCCGGTAGAAGACGGCGACGTCGCCGGCGCGCGCCTCGCCGGCGTCCGAGAGCCGGTCTATCTCGTCGGCGACGAACTGCGCCTCGTCGTGCTCGGTGTCGGCGACATAGCCCACGATGCGGGCGCCGGCGCCGGCGTCGGTCCACAGGTTCTTGGGGCGGCGGGAGGCGTTGCGCTCGATGACGGCGTTGGCGGCGTTGAGGATCGTCTGCGTGGAGCGGTAGTTCTGCTCGAGCAGGATCGTGCGCGCCTGGGGGTAGTCCTCTTCGAACTGCAGGATGTTGCGGATGGTGGCGCCGCGGAAGGCGTAGATCGACTGGTCGGCGTCGCCGACGACGCACAGCTCCGCGGGGCCGTCCGGGCCCGCCGCACCGCCCGCGGCGGCACCCTCCACCGGCTCACCGGGCTCAGCCGGCTCCGCGCCCTCCGCCGTCCCGGCCGGGAGGGGCGGGCCGACCAGCTCGCGCACCAGCATGTACTGCGCGCGGTTCGTGTCCTGGTACTCGTCGACCAGCACGTGCCGGAACCGGCGCCGGTAGTGCTCGGCCACGTCCGGGAACGCCTGCAGCAGGTTCACGGTCGTCATGATCAGGTCGTCGAAGTCCAGCGCGTTGGCCTCGCGCAGCCGCGACTGGTACAGCCCGTACGCCTCGGCGAGCGTCTTCTCGTACCCGTCGGTGGCCTGGGCGGCCCAGCTCTCCTCGTCGATCAGCTCGTTCTTCAGGCTGGAGACCTTGGCGCTGAGCGCCTTGGGCGGATAGCGCTTCGGGTCGAGGTCCAGGTCCCGGCAGACCAGGGCCATCAGCCGGCGCGAGTCGGCGGCGTCGTAGATCGAGAACGAGGAGGTGAAGCCCAGCTTCTTCGACTCGCGGCGCAGGATGCGCACGCAGGCGCTGTGGAACGTGGAGACCCACATGGCGTTCGCGCGCGCGCCGACCAGCTCCTCGACGCGCTCCTTCATCTCCCCGGCCGCCTTGTTCGTGAACGTGATGGCGAGGATCTGGCCGGGGTGGGCCCGCCGCTTGGCCAGCAGGTAGGCGATCCGGTGGGTCAGCACGCGGGTCTTGCCGGAGCCGGCGCCGGCGACGATCAGCAGGGGGGAGCCGGTGTGCTCCACGGCGGCGCGCTGCTGCTCGTTCAGCCCGGTGAGCAGCGCGTCCGGGTCCGTGACGGGGCGGGGCGCGCCGTCGCGGTAGTACGGCTCGGGGGTGCTCGCGGCGAAGGCGAGATGACTGTCGTCGAAGAGGCTGCTCATCGTTTGTAAAGTCTAGGGCGCCCCACCGACAGCCCGCCCCCGCAGCCCTGTTTCCGCCCCCGCCCGGCGCCCACCCCGGCGCCCCGCCGGCCACCGGCCGGCCCTCGTCCCGCCCTGCCCCGCCCGCCGTGATGCCCGAATTGGCCGGAACGCGGGCGGCACCGCGCCGCGGATCACAAAACGGTTTCGGGCATATCGAACATCAGACTTCACAGCAGTCCCACCGAGTGGCTACCGTGCACGGCACTGCCTGGACGGAAGGAGTGGCCTGCCTTGGCTTCCCACCGAAAGCCGCGGACCCGGATCCTGGAGTCGCCGGCGGGGCGCCGTACCGCCGTCAGCGTCGGCTCCGCGGCGCTGGCTTCAGCGACGCTGCTCAGCCAGGAGGCCGGCGCCGCCCCCGCCGAGCGGTCGATCGAGGAAGTACAGAAGGAAGTCGACCACCTCTACCACGAGGCGGAGCGCGCCACCGAGCGCTACAACGGCGCCAAGGAGCGCACCGCCGAGCAGCGCACCCGGGTCGAGCAGCAGCTCGACGAGGTGGCCAAGGAGACCGCGCGGGTCAACGAGTCCCGGCGCGAGCTGGGCCAGCTCGCCGCCGCCCAGTACCGCAACGGCGGCGTCACGCCCACCGCGACGTTCATGCTCGCGCCCGACCCGCAGACCTACTTCGACCAGGCGCACCTCATGGAGCGGCTGACGAACCGCGAGAAGGCCGCGGTCGACCAGTTCCAGGAGCGCCAGGCCAAGGCCGCCGAGAAGCGCACGGAGGCGCAGGAGAGCCTGCGCAACCTCACCGAGTCGCAGGAGCAGCTCCAGGACTCCAAGAAGGAAGTCCAGACGAAGCTCTCCGACGCGCGCGAGGTGCTGGACCGGCTCACCGAGGAGGAGAAGGAGCGCCTCGCCGAGCTGGAGCGCAAGCGCGAGGAGGAGGCGCGGCGCAAGGCCGAGGAGGCCGCGCGCCAGGCGGAGCTGGAGCGGCAGCAGGAGGAGCAGGAGCGCCGCGAGCAGGAGCAGCGCGAGCAGGAGCAGCGCGAGCAGGAGCAGCAACAGCAGGAGGAAGAGCAGGAAGAGCAGCAGCAGGAGGAGCCGCCGCCCGCGGACCCCGTCTCGAACGCCGACAAGGTGCTGGCGTTCGCCGAGGCCCAGTTGGGCAAGCCGTACGTGTGGGGCGCCACCGGCCCTGACTCCTACGACTGCTCCGGCCTGACCCAGGCGGCCTGGCGCGAGGCCGACGTCTCACTGCCGCGTACGACCTGGGACCAGGTCAACGCCGGCACCACGGTGGCCAAGGCGGATCTGCAGCCGGGCGACCTGGTCTTCTTCTACGACGACATCAGCCACGTCGGGATCTACGTGGGCGGCGGGCAGATGATCCACGCCCCCAAGCCGGGCGACGTCATCAAGTACGAGTCGATCGACTACATGCCGTTCCACAGCGGGGTGCGCCCGGCCTGAGGACGCGGGCGGCGGGACCGGCCGGCGCGCCGGGCCCGCCCCGAATCCGGCCGTCTCAGGTCCGGCCTCAGGTCCAGGTGGTGGCGATGAAGATGTTGGCCATGGTCAGGAGCCCGATCGCGGCGAAGTAGCCCTTGGGGATGCGCTCTTCCGACCGCTTGACGTAGACCAGCACGAGGATCACGATCAGGACCGCGCCCTTGACCCCGAGCTTCGTGTTGTTCAGCTCCACGTCGTCGGCCTGGTTGAGGCCGGCGAGCGCGACGCCGGTGACCAGCATGGTCAGCGCGCCGTGCACCATCGCGGGCACCACGCGCACCTCGCCGGTGCCCATCGCCTTGAGCTGGGTCAGCCAGCCGCCCAGCAGTGAGGCGATGCCGATCACGTGCAGGGCGACGACGATGTTGATGAGTACATCCATGAGACGCGAGCGTAGCGGTCCGTAACAGGCCTCGCCCATGGGGGTGACCCTTCCGGAACATCGGTCACGGGTACCCACACACAGCTCACTTCCCTGTATTCATGCGATCACAATCCGTCACCATCGGTAGGTGCCGGTAAGTCTCTTTCATCGCCTCCTCCCGCGCCGTGTCCTCGGCTTACCGTCTCCGCTCAGGTGGTCGGATCCTCACCGCCGCCCCGGGCCACCGGCGCGGCAACCGGCCACCCCCGCCAAGAGCCGGCGGCGGACCGCTCCCCCGTGCGGGCCGCCGCCGGACCGCATGGAAGGGGTGAACGCCCGCGTGGCGTCCCACAGCAGGGCCAGGTCCCGTACCGCCCGGGTGATCGCGTTCTTCAGCGCCGCCACCGCCACCGCATTCGGCGGCTTCGCGCACGCCGACCCGCAGCCGGCCCCGGCGGAGGTCAGGGCGAAGGTCGACCGGCTGCACCACGAGGCGGAGGAGGCCACCGAGGAGTACAACGGCGTCGCGGAGAAGGCGGACCGTGCCGAACGGGCCCTGGACGACCTCCGCGACGAGGCCGCCCGCAAGACCGCGCGGCTCAACGACGCCCGCAACGCCCTCGGCTCCTTCGCCACCGCCCAGTACCGCAACGGCACCGCGGACCCCACCGTGCAGCTCGCGCTCTCCGCCGAGCCGGAGGACTACCTGCGCCAGGCCGCCCTGCTCGAACGGGTCGGCCACCGGCAGGCCGCCGCGCTCGAAGGCGTCGGACGGCAGTTACGGGAGGTGGAGCAGGTACGCGCGAAGGCGGCCGACCGGGCGGCGGAGCTGAAGGCCGCGCGGGCGGAGCTGAGGCGGCACAAGAGCACGATCGAGGACAAGCTCGCCGAGGCCCGCAGGCTGCTCGGCACCCTCACCGCGAAGCAGCGCGCGGCCGTCCTCGGCACCGACGGCCACGGCGGCGCGGCGGGCGACCGGGCGGCGCGCGACGCCGCGCGCGCACCGGTGCAAGCGCCCAACGCCCGTGCCGCGCGCGCCGTTTCGTACGCGCAGAGCGCGGTCGGCAGCCCGTACGCCTGGGGCGCCACAGGACCCGCCGCCTTCGACTGCTCGGGCCTCACGCAGGCCGCCTGGGGCGCCGCGGGCGTCTCCCTGCCCCGTACGACCTACACCCAGGCCGCGGCGGGCACCACCGTCCCCCGCTCCGCGCTGGCCCCCGGGGACCTGGTCTTCTACTACTCCGGCCTCAGCCACGTCGGCATCTACGCGGGCGGCGGCCAGATCATCCACGCGCCGCGCGCGGGCGCGAGCGTGAGCTACGCCCCGGTGGACTCGATGCCGTTCGTGACGGCGGTACGTCCCGCCTGAGCCAGGCAGGTACGGCCCCCGTCAGACCAGCCGGCGGGCCGTCGCCCAGCGCGTCAGCTCGTGCCGGTTCGACAACTGAAGCTTGCGCAGCACCGCCGAGACATGCGATTCGACGGTCTTCACGGAGATGTAGAGCTGCTTCGCCACTTCCTTGTACGCGTACCCCCGCGCGATCAGCCGCAGCACCTCCCGCTCCCGCTGCGTCAGCCGGTCAAGGTCCTCGTCCACCGGCGGCGCGTCCGTGGACGCGAAGGCGTCGAGGACGAAGCCGGCGAGCCGCGGCGAGAAGACCGCGTCGCCCTCCGACACCCGGAAGACCGCGTCGACCAGGTCGGCGCCGGTGATGGTCTTCGTCACGTACCCGCGGGCGCCGCCGCGGATGACGCCGATGACGTCCTCGGCCGCGTCCGACACCGACAGCGCGAGGAAGCGCACCGGCGGCTGGCCGCTCGGCGACTCGCCCATCAGCCCCGAGCAGCGGCGCAGCACCTCGACGCCGCCGCCGCCCGGCAGGTGCACGTCGAGCAGCACGACCTCGGGGCGGGTAGCGGTGATGACCGTCACGGCCTGCTCGACATCCGCGGCCTCGCCGACGACCTCGACACCGGTCTCGTCCGTCACCCCGATCTCCGCCTGCACCCCGGCCCGGAACATGCGGTGGTCGTCGACGAGCACGACCCGTACCCGACGGCCCCCCTCCGGGCCCGCGCCGCCCGCCGGAGTCCCGGCCGCCGGTGTCCCGCCCGCTGCGTCGTCCGTCATCGTCCGCTCCTCACTCCGGCCACTACGCCCACTGCGCCTGCTGCGCCTGCTGCGCCTGCTGCGCCCACTGCGCCTGTCACGTCCCCGTACGCCCTCACTCGGCGCGCTCCATCTCCAGCTCCACCTCAGTGCCCCCGCCCGCCGGCGTGCGCAGCCGAGCCGTGCCCCCGTTGCGCTCCATCCTGCCGATGATGGACTCCCGTACGCCCATTCTGTCGGCCGGGACCGCGTCCGGGTCGAAGCCGGGACCGCGGTCCTTCACCGAGATGAAGACCTGCCGCCCCTCGACCTCCGCGAAGACCTGCACCGGCCCCGCCTCGCCACCGTACTTGGCGGCGTTGACCATCGCCTCACGCGCCGCCTGGAGCTGCGCGCTCAGCTTCTCGTCCAGCGGGCAGTCGCCGACGCACACCACCTCCACCGGCACCCCGTGGTGGTCCTCCACCTCCGCCGCCGTCCTGCGCACCCCCTCGGCGAGCGTGCCGGGCCCCGCGCAGTCCTCCTCTTCCTCCCTGCCGGTCCCCTGCGGCTTGTACAGCCACGTGCGCAGCTCCCGCTCCTGCGCACGGGCCAGCTTGCGCACCTCGCCGGCGTTGTCGGCGTTGCGCTGGATGAGCGTGAGGGTGTGCAGCACGGAGTCGTGGACGTGGGCGGCGACCTCGGCGCGCTCCTGCGCCCGGATGCGCATCAGCCGCTCCTCGGACAGGTCCTGCACCATCCGTACGAGCCAGGGCCCCGCCAGCAGCGCCACGCCCACCAGCACCGCCAGCGACGCCTGCACGACGGCGCCGATGTGCCGCGTGGAGCCCTGCATGATGAAGATCGCGCTGACCCCCGCCCCGACCAGCAGCACCCCGGCGGCGCCGCGCGCGAGCGGCAGGAACTTCGTCCGCCGCGTGACCTCCGCCCACTTCGCCCGCCGGGCGTTGTCCGCTTGCCGCCACACCAGCGCCACGCCGGCGCCGATGAGCAGCAGGGGCCACACGAAGGCGTTGGAGCGGCCCAGGTCGAGGCTGCCGGCGAAGATGCCGGCGCCGATGAGCAGCGCGAGGAGGGCGAGCAGTTGCCCCTTGTCCGCTTTGCGGAGCCGCTTGCGCCCGTCGGCGTCCACGTCCACGAGCGGCTTCTCCGCCCGGCCCCCCTGGCCGAGCGGGACGACGAACCAGAAGACCGCGTACAGCAGGATGCCCAGGCCGTTGGCCATGAGCAGGCCGACGAAGACGATCCGCACCCACGACACCGGCAGCCCCAGGTGCCCGGCGAGCCCGCGCGCGACGCCGCCGAGCCAGCGCCCGTCGGCGCTGCGGTACAGCCGCCGGACGGGCCGCTCGTACGGGTCGTACGGGCCGCCGGGCGGGGCGGCGCCCTCGGGGGCGGGCGCGGCGGTGGCTGCGGTCATGTCCTGCATCGTCACACGGGCGGGGCGGCTCTGGCATCAGGGTTGGCCCCCCATCGGTCCCCGGAGGATTTCAGGGTGGGCTCGGGGTACTCCCGCCTCCCGCACCGCGGCGGCGTCCGCCACCATGGACCCATGACGGACAGCAGCCCCGGCGCGGACGAGGCACGCGCGCGTACGGCGTCCGCCGGGGTACGGGACGGCGGTGCCGGCTCCGCGGCCGGCCCGGCGCCCGGGGCCCCCGAGGGCGCCCCCGCCCGGCCGCGGCTGCGGCGCAGCCGCCGCTACAAGGTCGTCGGCGGCGTCTGCGGCGGCCTCGGCCAGTACTTCGGCATGGACCCCGTCATCTTCCGCATCGTCCTCGGCGTGCTCACCGCCACCGGCGGCCTCGGCCTCGTCGCGTACGGCTTCGCCTGGCTGCTGATGCCCCTGGACGGCGAGGACGACAGCGAGGGCCGCCGGCTGCTGTCCGGCCGCGTCGAGGGCCCGGCGCTGACGGCGCTGCTGTTCGCCATCGTCGGCTGCGGCCTGTTCCTGTCCGTGCTGAACTCGGCGGACACCCACTTCTTCGCCGCCCTGCTGGTCCTCTGCCTCGGCGGCGCCGCGTACTGGTCGCACCACCGCCGCGCGGCCGAGGAGCTGGCCGCCGACGGCGTCCCCGTGGACGACGCCACCGCCCACGCCGTGGCCGACGCCCCGCCGGAGACCGCGCCGCCGCCCGTGCCGTACTCCCCGTCCTGGTGGCGCGACCCGCTCACCAAGGAAGGCGACTTCCCGCCCTACCTCTGGGGCCCCGACGACGCCGGCCCCGAGGACACGGCCGCGAGCGGCCCGGCGCGCCCCGGCTCCCGGACGAGGAAGGCGCCGTCCGGCGGCGGCCGGGGCGAGGAGGAGGCGACCGGCATCGGCGGCTGGACGTTCCTCGCCGCCGCCGGGACCTGCGCCGCCGTCATCAGCGCCACCTGGGGTGCGGAGCCGCTGGGCACCACGCTGGCGTACGGTCTCGGCGGCGCGCTCGCCGTCTTCGGCGCGGGCTTCACGCTCAGCGCCTGGATCGGCCGCGCCGGCGGCGGCACCGCCTTCTGGGCGCTGCTGACGACCGTCCTGCTGGCCGGCGCGCTGTGGCTGCCGGACAACATCACGGCCGACTGGCACGAGCGGGACTGGCGCCCGGCGGCGGTCGCGGACGTACGCGACCGGTACGAGCTGGGCAGCGGCGAGGCCCGGCTCGACCTCACCGGGCTCGATCTCCGCGAGGACCAGCGGGTCGAGACCGCGGCCGAGGTGGGCCTGGGGCAGTTGACGGTACGGGTCCCCGACGACGTACGCGTGGAGCTGCGCTCCCAGGTCGACGTCGGCGACCTGCAACTGCCGCCCACGACGGGCACCGAGGCCCCGGGCGACGGCGGCGGCGACATCGAGGTCTCCCCGGGGCAGGAGCGGACCACGGTGCTGGAGCCCGCGGCAGGCGGGTCCGGGGGGCCGAAGGGGACGATGGTGCTGGACCTGACGGTCTCGGTCGGCCAGTTGGAGGTCCAGCGTGCAGCGTCATAGGTTCCGTCACAGGTTCGAGCCCGCGAAGCTCGTCGCCGGGCTGGCGGTGCTCTGCGGCGCGGCCTTCGCCCTGCTCGACGCGGCGGACGCGCTGCGGCAGCCGGACTGGGTCCCGCTGGCCGTGGTGCCGCCGGGCCTCGCGCTGGCCGCCCTGGTCGCCGCCGTCGGCTACGCCGCCCGCCGCGCCCGCCGCCGGGCGCGGGAGGCGCGCGCGGCGGCGCCGGCGCGGCATGCGGACGGCGCCGGGGGCGGGAGCGGGGACGCGCACGTGGGCGTGGACGTGGGTGCGGACCTGGGCGGGCTGCCGATGGACGAGCTGCGGGGGACGTACGACGCACGCTTCGGCGGGGCGGAGTACTCGCATCGCCGGGGCGGCGGCGCGGACGAGCCCGGGGACGCAGACGACGGTGGCGACCCGGACGGGGGCGCGGGGGCCGGGCGCGCGGCGCGCTAGGCGAAGAGCTGCTGTCCTCTGCGGCGCCTGCGGACGGAGAGCACCGCGTCCAGCGACCAGTACGGCGCGCCGGCCAGGATCAGCGGCGTCCACGCCATCAGGTACGGCAGGTCCTGACCGTAGTAGTACGGGTCCGCCGACCAGCTCATCGTGAACCACAGCGTCATCGAGAGCAGCGCCCCGCCGGCCGCGGCCAGCCGCGCCCACAGCCCGGCGAGCGTGCCGAGCCCCACCGCGATCTCGCCGAGGGAGATGGCGATCCCGAACTCCGTCGGCGCCTGCTGCGCCAGGTCCACCAGGGCGGGGATGGCGGCGTCGGGCAGGGTGTCCAGGGTGTCGTGCAGCGAGCCGGGGCCGCTGGCGTCGAGGAACACGTCGTCGGTCAGCTTGTCGAACCCCGCGTAGACGAACGTGATGCCGAGAAAGATCCGCAGCGGCAGCAGCGCGAACCGGGCGGCGGCGGCCCGCAGGCCGCCGGGCGGCTCCCCCTGGGGCACCCTCCCGAGTACGCCGGTACCGGACGCTTGGTCCTGTGCCATGTGTTGTCCGCCTCTCCTGCCGTAAAACCGTGCCGGTGGTCGCCCCGGCGCCGATACTTCATGTGCGGGAGGGGATACGTAAAGCGATTCGTGAACGCTCAACCGGATCGGGTCGTTCGCGCCCGCGTCAGTCGACGATGTCGAGCAGGTAGGGGGCGGACTCCGCGCCTCCGGCGGTGACGACCCGCAACTCAGTGCGGCCCGGCTCCACGTCCACCGGCACCGGGACCGTGAGCCGGGTGGGGGCGGGGTTGGCGAAGCCGCCGGGCACGGGGACCAGGGGTACGTGCACGTGGACGGCGCCGATCCGCACGACCACGCGCGCCAGCAGCTCCGGCGACTCGGCGCCCGGCGGCACGAAACCGGTGCCGCGCACCTCGATGTCGTCGCCGGTACGGATCGCGGTGTGCAGGTCGCCGGGCTCGCGGACCCGGACGACGGACAGCACGGCGGGGCGCCCGCCGTCCACGAACCGGGCGGCCAGATGCACCGCCGCGCTCACCGCGACCAGCGCGGCGACGCCCCAGGGCAGCCCCGGCAACTGCTCGGGCCGGCGGCCGAGTTGCACCAGGGCGAAGAGCAGGGCGGCGGCGGAGACGACGACGTACTGGACGTCGACGGCGGCGGCGCGGCCGGCGTCGTCGGCGAGCAGGTCGGCGGCGCGGGGGCGGGCGGCTCGGGTCTTGGTCAGGCCACCGCTGCGCAGCCGGTACGCCACGACGGCGCGGGCGCCGAGGGCGGCGGCCCACGCGGCGGCGACGGTGACGACGAGCCCGGCGGCACCGCCGGGGCCTGCGCCTGCGCCGGTGTCGGGGCCGGTGTCGGGGCCGGACCAGCCGAGGCCGTCGAGGAGCCGGTCGCGGCCGGCGGAGCCGTCGGCGAGGGCCAGGGCGAGGGCGAGGTGCAGCAGGGCGTACCCGGCGAGCAGCGTCCAGGCGCCGGCCACCGCCCGGCCGGTCGACAGCCGGCCGTCCTCGCCGACGACGGGGGCGAGGAGCCCGCCGCGGGTGCGGCTCAGCCATGCGGCCCCGGCCAGCAGTCCGGCGGTCAGCACGGCGGCGAGCACCGCGGCGGTACGGGCCCGGGTCCAGCCGGGTCCGATGGCGGTGAGCCCGACGACGAGGAGGAGGGCGAGCAGGCCGGCACCGATGACGTACAGGCTGCGCCGCCAGAGCGACGCCAGCCACGTCTCGCCCGCGGCGGCGCCGCGCTCGGCGAGGGTGTCGGCGGAGCGGGCGAGTTCGTCGGAGACCCACTGGCGGGAGGCGCCGGGCGAGTAGGCGACACCGGCGGGCACACCCTCACCGGCGGCGAACCCGTCACGCCGCCGGGCGAACTCGACAGCGGGGTCGGGCCGCGGGGAGCCGGAGTCGGATTCGGCGGACACGGCCGGCTCACCACCGAACCCGTCGGCCGTAGCACCGGACCCCGTACCGCCTTCGGCCTCCGCCTGGCCCGCCGCAGGCGTACCGCGCGTGCCCGCGTCCGCGGAGGCGGCCTGCCGAGGGACCTGCGCCGCCGTGGTGGCCGCGTCGCCGTCCTCCGGCGGCGTACCGCCGGAGCCTGCCGGCCCACCACCGGCAGCGCCGCCGACCGCCGGGCCACCGGCCGGTCCGCTCTCGGCGCCGGGCCGGACAGCCGCGCCACCGGACCCCGTACCGCCGTCGCCCACCGCCCGGCCCGCCGCAGGCGTCACCGTGTCGTCGCCCCCGGCTTCCACCGCCACCTCGTGCCCCCTTGACCGCAAGCCGTGCATGTGAATGAGAGCGAATTCTGCCCTACCGGCGGCCCGCCCGGGCCGCCGGGCCGCTCACTCCCACTCGATCGTCCCCGGCGGCTTCGACGTGACGTCGAGAACCACGCGGTTGACGTCCGGCACCTCGTTCGTGATCCGCGTCGAGATCCGCGCCAGCACCTCGTACGGGAGCCGCGACCAGTCCGCCGTCATCGCGTCCTCCGACGACACCGGCCGCAGCACCACCGGGTGCCCGTACGTGCGCCCGTCGCCCTGCACGCCCACCGACCGCACGTCGGCGAGGAGCACCACCGGGCACTGCCAGATGTCGCGGTCGAGCCCGGCCGCCGTCAGCTCCTCGCGGGCGATGGCGTCGGCCTCGCGCAGCAGGTCGAGCCGGTCCTTGGTGACCTCGCCGACGATGCGGATGCCGAGCCCGGGGCCGGGGAACGGCTGGCGCTGCACCATCGCCTCGGGCAGCCCCAGCTCCCTGCCGACCATCCGGACCTCGTCCTTGAACAGCCGCCGCAGCGGCTCGACCAGCTCGAAGTCCAGGTCCTCGGGCAGCCCGCCGACGTTGTGGTGGGACTTGATGTTCGCGGTGCCCGTGCCGCCGCCGGACTCCACGACGTCCGGGTAGAGCGTGCCCTGGACGAGGAACCGCACCGCCGCCCCGGACCTGCCCGCCGCCTCCACGATCTCCGCCTGCGCCTGCTCGAAGACCCGGATGAACTCCCGGCCGATGATCTTCCGCTTCTGCTCGGGGTCGGACACCCCGGCGAGCGCCGTGAGGAACCGCTCCGCCGCGTCCACGACCTTGAGCTGCACGCCGGTCGCGGCCACGAAGTCCTTCTCGACCTGCTCGGACTCGCCCTTGCGCATCAGCCCGTGGTCGACGTACACGCAGGTCAGCCGGTCCCCGATGGCCCGCTGGACGAGCGCCGCCGCGACCGCCGAGTCCACGCCGCCGGACAGCGCGCAGATCGCCTGCGCGTCGCCGACCTGCGCGCGGACGGCGGCGACGGACTCCTCCACCACGTTCGCCGTCGTCCACGCGGGGGTGATGCCGGCGCCGCGGTAGAGGAAGTGCTCCAGGACGAGCTGGCCGTGGGTGGAGTGCATGACCTCCGGGTGGTGCTGCACCCCGTACAGCTTCCGCTCGTCGTCCTCGAAGGCAGCGACGGGCACGCCCTCGGTCGACGCGGTCACCGTGAAGCCCGCGGGGGCGGCGGAGCAGGCGTCGCCGTGGGACATCCAGACGTCCTGCTGCTCGGGGGTGCCCTCGAAGAGGGTCGAGTCGGTGCGGGAGACGCTCAGCCGCGTACGCCCGTACTCGCGGCTGCCGGTGTTGTCGACCGTGCCGCCGAGCTCCTGGGCCATGAGCTGGAAGCCGTAGCACATGCCGAAGACGGGCACGCCGGCGGTGAAGATCGCCGGGTCGATGCCGGGGGCGTTCTCCGCGTACACCGAGGAGGGGCCGCCGGAGAGGATGATCGCCTTGGGGTTCTTCGCGAGGATCTCCGGCACCGGCATCGTGCAGGGCACGATCTCGCTGTAGATCCGGGCCTCGCGCACGCGGCGCGCGATGAGCTGGGCGTACTGGGCACCGAAGTCCACGACGAGAACGGTGTCGGGGGTCGCTGAAGTCACTGCTGCGGCCTTCCGGCGGTGGGAGTGGAGATGCCTCCAAGTCTATCGGCTGCGGCGTCTCACCATGCGGGCCGGCTTTGTCCACGGACGGGTCGGGGTGAATACTGGCGGCCATGCGCACGCAGAGCTTCCTCTTTACCTATGGCAACCGGCCCGGCCGGCTGCCATGGTCGTGCGCTTGAGCTGACTGACAAGCGACTTCCCAGGCGCCCCGGGCCGACAGGCCCGGGGCGCGCTGCGTTGTCGCCGCCGGGCCGCCGGGCCGGGGACCGTTACCCCAGGAGCGACGAGATGACGGCAACGCAGGCGAGCGACCGCACCACCGACGGCACCACCGCCCGCACCGGCGCCCACACCACCGAGGCGGCAACGGAGATCACCGACGCCCGCGAACAGATCGACGACCTCGACGACCGGATCATCGCGCTGGTCAAGGAACGGATGGCGGTCTCGACCCGCATTCAGCAGGCCCGCATCACCTCCGGCGGCCGGCGCGTGAACCTCTCCCGCGAAATGGAGATCCTCACCCGCTACAGCGACCACCTGGGCCGCCCGGGCACCACCCTGGCGATGACCCTCCTGGAGCTGTGCCGCGGCCGGGTCTGACCGCCGCCCTCCCCCGGCGGGTGCGGTCATTCCCGGGTGCTCCGACCGCACGGGCGGGCCGGAGCACCGGGACGGCCCGGCCCGGGACCCCGCTATCCCCCTGCCGGGTCGACGACCACGGCCCACACCTGCTTGCCGACGCCGTTGCGCTCAGCCACCCCCCACTGGTTTGCCAGCGTCTCGACCATGAGCAGGCCGTAGCCGCCGGTCTCGTCCGGCGTACGCTGGACCGGCCACACGCGCGAGGCGTCGTGCACCTCGATACGCACCCCGCCGTCCTGCCGGACGAAGCGCGTCAGGATCTCCCGCCCCGGCGGCACCCGGGCGTGGATGACGGCGTTCGTCACCAGCTCCGACACCACCAGCACCGCAGGCTCCTCGATCCCGGCCATCCCCCACCCGGCCAACGCCTTGCGCAACTGGGCCCGCGCCAGCCCCACGCACCGGGGATGCCGGCGCCATCTCATCATGTGCGTGTCATGAATGCGCGTCTGTTCTGTCGCCGTACTCGGCATCTGGTATCGCCTCAAAGCTGGTGCTCGGTCGCTGCTGTGGACGTGCCGCACATGGCATTACCACTGACCGCACTTCGACACCGGCCGGGTCCCACCTTCACTCTTTCCGGTACCGGGCGACGCTCCTCCGACCGGCCCGGCGAACCGGCTCAAAATCGCCGGTGGCCGCGCGGGGGCCGTGCGCCGGCGGTGGTACGCGACCGCCGTCACCGCGAGGAGCGGCCCCCAGGCGACCAGCGGGGCGTAGCAGACGACGAGGAGGACGGTAAAAGTCGGCCTTCGTGGGCGATTTGACCCGGTATTGCGAGTGGGTCATTCCGGGTTTGTCACCGCGAAGCGCACGCAGATCGCCCCAGGGGGAAGAAATCGGTATCCGCAGCCCGCCATCACCCGACCTGCCCGACGCCGGGCGCCCCGGACGGCGCCACACCCCCCGCCGGGCCCGCTGCCGGGGCGGGCGCGGCAGTCAGGTGCGTTCCAGCAGGGCGGCGATCTCCGTGATGCCGCGGTTGCGGGCGTGTTGGAGCGGGGTGACGCCGTCCTTGTCGGCGATGGCGAGGTTGGCGTCGGCGTCGGCGGCCAGGAGGAGGGCGACGATCTCCCGGTGGTCCCCGCCGCCGTCGCCGAGGATCACCGCTTCGAGGAGTGCGGTCCAGCCGAGGTCGTTGACGTGGTTGACGTCGATGCCGGTGTGCTGGGTCACCCAGCGGACGTAGCCGACGTGACCGAAGGCGGGGATCACCGAGGTGCCGCCTGGGGGTACCGCCCACGCGCGCGCAGCGCGCTGTGGGGGAGGTTGGTGGGGGTCAGGTCCGGCTTGCGGTCGCCGGACATGAGGAGCCGGCCCATCTCCGCGCTGCCGGTGACGCCGGTGACGAGCCAGGCGCTGTCGCGGCGGTCGTCCTGGGCGTTCGGGTCGGCGCCGGCGGCGACGAGGGGGCGGGCGGCGGCGAGGTCGCCGAGGGCGGCGAGGAGGAGCGGGGTGCGGCGGTGGTCGTCGCGGGCTTCGAGGCGGGCGCCGGCGGCGAGGGCGGCGCGTACGGCGTCGGCGTCGCCGCGCTCGGCGGCGTCGAGCAGGTCGCGGTCCCGGGCGGGGTCGCGGGGGGCGTCACGGGGTGCGGGGGTCTGGGTCACGGGTCCTCCGGGAGCGGCGGGGTCGGCGGGGGCGGCGGTCTTGCGCGGGCGCTGGCGCGGCTGGCGGAGCGGGAGAGCGGGGCTGGTGGGGGGCCTGAGGTCGTGTTCCGGCAGGACGTACGCCGCCGGAGCTGCCGGAGCGTACGCAAGCGGCGCTGCTGCGCGTCGCGCAGGGGGCGGTCGCCAACGCCCGCGAGCACGCCGGCGCCGCACACGTGGCGCTCACCCTCAGCGACCTCGGCGACCAGGTGGTGCTGGACGTCGCCGACGACGGCCGCGGCTTCGACCCGGAGACGCTGCCGGGGCCGGGGGCGGCCCGGGGGCACGGGCTGCCCGCGATGCGGGCGCGGCTGCGGCAGCTCGGCGGCGGGCTGACGGGGTGAAGACGCACCTGGGCCGGATCTACGACAAGTTGGGCGTGGACTCGCGGGCGGCCGCGGTGGCGGTGCCGAACGAGCAGCGGCTGCTGGGGTGAGGCCGCGGGGGCGGGCAGCCGCAGGGCGTGCTCAGGGCAGCGGGTCCGGGCCCGGCTGCGGGCTCGTGGGGCGGGAGGGCGGCGGGGTGTCCGGGTCGGTGGGCGCGGCTTCGAAGACCGGGGCCAGCTCCGGCAGGCCCAGGCTGCGCAGCGCCTCGGCCAGCGTGCTCCGGGGACGCCGCGTGCCCGCCGTCCGCAGCACACCGGTCAGCGGCCGGGCGTCCGCGACGACCAGCGCCGCGGCGATGGCCTCCGCCGCGTCCCGTACCTCCGCGAACTGCGCCACCCGCCTCGTACCGCCGCCCGGCAGCAGCGGCCCGCCGTCCGCCGCCGCACCGCCTGCCGCCGCGCCACCGCCCGCCGTCGAACTACCGCCCGCCACCGCCCCGTTCGCGCCCCCCGGCGACGTGCTCTGCGTCAGGTCCCGCACCGTCGCCGTCACCGACGCCGGCGCCGCACCCGCCGCCTGCCACGTGAACTCCGCCGTCCGCTCCCCGCACCGGTACACCGCGATCGCCGCCGCGCCGTCCGCCGCGTACATCGCGACCGCCGGCCACCCCTCGCCCCGTGTCATCGCCGCCGCGGCGGCGAGCAGCGCGTCCGGCGACGGCGGTTCCCCCGTCTCCGTACGGCCCCGGGGCCACCGCACGGGCACTCGCACCGGCACCCGCCCCGGCGTCCGGCCGCCCGGCTCCGCGCGCCGCCGGGCAGGCAGTTGGGCGCAGGTGCGGGCGCCGCCCGTGGCGGTCAGGCGCAGTCGCAGGCCCGCCGCGTGCGCCGCCTTGTCGACCGCCGGCGGCGGGGCCGTGCAGACGATGATCCCGGCGTACGGGACCGGTGCCGGCGCGGCGCCGGTCCCGGGCGGCCCGAAGGCCGCCCCGGGACCCGGGGCGTTGTCGGGCCGGGGGCCGAACAGCGGGACGGACCGGGCGAGTTGGGCCCGTACCTCCTGACGGGCCAGGAGGAAGCGGCGGCGGATGGCCTCCGGGTCGTCGCCGGGCTGCGCCCAGGGCACGCGGCGGGCGTCCGAGCCGATGGCGCGGAACACCTCAAGCGCCTCGTCCCAGCGCCGGGTGCGGACGAGGGCGGCGGCAAGGCAGTTGCGGAAGCCCGCAGCCTCGGGGTCGCCGGGCTCGTAGTGCGCGGACAGCTCAAGCGCGCGTTCGACCGCCCAGGTGGTGGGCGAACTGGGCAGCTCGCCGGCGTTCGGCCCGCCGGGCAGCCCGCCGCGTTCCCGGCACGCCAGCACCACGGCCTCCAGCGGCAGCGCGTGCAGCAGCGAGCCCGGCAGCGCCTCCTCCGCCGACTCCTCCGCGAAGACCATCAGTTCCTCGACGTCCGCGTCCCCGACGAGCGCGAGGTAGCGCAGCGCCGCGAGGTGCGCGCCGTGGTGGCCGGGCGCCCGGACGACGGCCTCGGCGAACCGGGAGACGAACGCCTCCCGCGGCGCCCGTACGGCGGTGGCGTGGTCGAGGGCGATGCGCCACGGCACGGGGTCGCGGGGCGCCTTCGCCGCGGCCAGCCGGACGAGGGGCAGCACATCGCGCAGCACCGCCCGGGCGTCGGTGGCGGCGAGCCCGCCCGGCCGGTCCGCGTCCCGGGGCGGCCGTTCGCCGCCGGCACCGGCCGCTCCGGTACGGGGATCGGTGCCGGCCCCCGCCGTCGGGCCCCCCGGCCCGGCGCCGGGGGCGGTCCTCGCGCCGGCGCCCGGCCGGCCGTACCCGGGTCCCGCGCCCGGCACCCCGTATCCCGGGTGTCCCGGGTATCCCGGCCACGACTCCGCGTCGGCCACGCCGGCTCCCGCCCCGTCCGGCCCGTCCGGCCCACCGCCCCGGCCGGCGCCGGTCCCCGGGCCGTCGGCAGACGCGGTCCCGGGGCCTGCCCCGGGGCCCTGCGCGCCCGCCCCGCCCCGCCGCCGTACGCACCAGCCCTCGAACCGCCGCCGCCGCGCCGCCTGCTCCTCCGCGCGCCGCGCCCGCAGCAGCCGCTCCGCCTCGATCGCCGCCGCGTCGCCGCACCCCGGGTCCCACTCCCGCCACCGCCGCAGCCACGTGTCGTCGGTGAGGGCGGCGGTCGCCAGCTCGGCGATGTAGGTGTCCCGCCGCTCCCACTCCGCCGCATGCCCCACGGCGGCGAGGAGTTCGCCGGCGGGGCGGAAGTCGCCGTCGCCGGCGGCCGGGAGGACCGCGCGGACGCGGTAGTCGACGGCGTCGAGCAGGACGTCGTCGTCCAGGGGCAAGTCGGCGCCGACCCAGGAGTAGTGGCGCACCACGCGCGGGAACGTCACCAGCGGCCGGAGGAAGTGCATGACACTGCATTCAAGGCCATTCGGACCTCTGCCTTCCATACTCCTACGGTGACGATCCGATATCCGAAAGCGGAGCCCGCCCGCCCGCACACAGAATGGTTTCAGCAGGATCGGTGGGAGGGGCGGTCCGGGTCAATCCGTTCGCACCGGTCACCCGGTCGCGTCCGGGTCCCGTGACCGCCGCGGCGCCCGGTTCGTTGAACGCGGTGCGGACCGGATGCAGGGGACAGCAATCCGGTCCCGACAGGGATACGGCCGGCCCCGGGGACGCCCGGGCCGGCCGTTCCCCTCCCGGCGGACGGCTCATGGCGTACGGCGGGAGGCGCACCGCCTCAGCGCGGCCCTTCACAGCCCGGCCCTTCACAGCCCGGCCCTTCACAGCCCCGCCCTTCACAGCTCCGCCCTCAGCGGAACCGCAGCGCCTTCAGCGCCCGCAGCCCCCGGGTCATGAACGCCACGTATCCCTTGTCGTCGTACCGCAGCGGCCCCAGTGCGAACGGCGCCAGCGGCACCACCCGCTGCTGCGCCACCGTCTGCGACTCGGTGTACTTCAGGATCCCCTCCGACCCGTGCCTTCGGCCGAGCCCGGAGTCCTTCATCCCGCCCATGGGCGACTGCACGCTGCCGTACGCGGCCCCGTAGCCCTCGTTGACGTTCACCGTCCCGGTCTGCAGCCGCGCCGCGATCCGGCTGCCCCGGCGCGCGTCCTTCGTCCACACGCTGGCGTTCAGCCCGTACGGCGTCGCGTTGGCGCGGGCGACGGCGTCGTCCTCGTCGCGGAAGCGGTAGACGGAGACGACGGGCCCGAAGGTCTCCTCGTCGCAGACGGTCATGCCGGGCTCGACGCCGTCCAGGATCGTCGGCTCGTAGAAGTACGGGCCGACGTCGGGCCGCGCCCGCCCGCCGACCAGCACCTCGGCGCCCTTGCCGACCGCCTGTTCCACGTGCCGGGTGACGGTCTCCAACTGCTGGCCGCTGACGAGCGAGCCCATGTCGGCGCCGAAGCCGAGGGTGTTGCCCAGGCGCATGGCCTTCGTCCTGGCGACGAAGCGGGCGAGGAAGGCGTCGGCGACCGACTCGTGCACGTACAGCCGCTCGACGGAGATGCACAACTGCCCCGCCGACGCGAACGCGGCGCGCACCGCGCCCTCCGCCGCCTTCTCCACATCGGCGTCGGCGAGCACCAGCATGGCGTTCTTGCCGCCGAGTTCCAGCGAGGCGCCGACGAGCCGGGCCGCGGCGCCCTGGGCGACCTCGCGGCCGGTGCGGGTGGAGCCGGTGAAGGAGACGTAGTCGGCGTGCCGGACGATCTCGGGGCCGACGACGGGGCCGGGGCCGACCACGACCTGCCACACGTCCTCCGGCAGCCCGGCCTCCACCAGCTTCCGGCGCGCCCACAGGGCGGTCAGCGGGGTCTTGGAGTCGGGCTTCATGACGAGCGCGTTGCCCGCGGCGAAGGCGGGCAGGGCGTCGCCGACGGAGAGTTCGAGCGGGTAGTTCCAGGGCGCGATCTGGCCGACGACGCCCCGCGGGTGGCGCAGCTCGGTGACCTTCGTCAGCGTCGGCAGGGCGCCGGTGTGGCGCCGGGGGCCGAGGTAGGCGGGGGCCCGGCGGCCGTAGTGGCGGGCGGCGACGGCGACGGCCTGCACCTCCTCGTGCGCGTGCAGCCGCGCCTTGCCGGTCTCCAATTGCACGAGGTCCAGGACCTCGTCCTGGTGCCGCAGGAGCAGGTCGTGGAAGCGGAGCAGCACGGCCGCCCGTTCGCGTACGGGCCTGGCCGCCCAGGCGCGCTGCGCGGCGCGGGCGCGCTCGAACGCGGCCTCGACGTCCGCGGGCGCCGCCTCCGGCACGTCGGCCAGCACCTCGCCGGTCAGCGGGCAGCGGACGGCGACGGTGCCGGAGCCGGCGACGCCGCGGGTCAGGCGCTCGACGAGCGCGGGCGTGACGAACTCGGCGGCGACGGCGCCGGCGGTGCGGGCGCCGTCGGAAGCGGAAGCGGTGGGGTTGCCTGCGGCGGTCTCCGTCATACGGCCGAGGGTAGGACCCCCGCGGGGCCTTTGGATACCTGCCGGTAACCGGATTCCGCCAGCAATTGCTGGCTCATACGTGCGGGGCGGCGCGGGCGCGCCGCCCGGCGGCGCCCCGGCCCCGCCCAGGCGCCGCGCCCCGCCCCGTCACAGGTCCTGGATCTCCAGCGAGTCCATGACCCCGTCGAAGACCCGCTCGCCGTCCCGCTTGCCCTCGCCCGCGGCCGGCATCTCCACGGTCAGGTGCCAGCCGATGTTGTCGTCGTTGACGTAGAAGAACTCCCGGCTGCGCATCTCGGCCTCGTCCTCGAAGCCCGCGTCGCGGGTCCAGGTCTCGGTCATCTCGGCGGCCTTCTTGCCCCGGTAGTCGTACTCCGTGACCGAGCCGTCGACGTCCTCGCTCAGTGCGGAGCATTCGAGGTCCTCGCCCTTGTCGCAGGCGAGGGAGTCGTTGGCCTCGCTCAGCGCGCTGTCCGCGGTGCCGGAGTAGCGGGTGAGCCACAGCTTGGGCGAGCCGCCCGGGTCGGTGTACGTGACCGTGTCCTCGTCGACGCTGCGCTTGAAGTCCTCCGGCACCGCCAGCTCCGCCTTGAGCTGCTCCGTCTCGTCGTACGTCCGCCAGCCCTCCGGTGCGCCGTCGCCGCCGCCGAACGGGTTCGCGACCACCAGCACCAGCGCCGCCACCACGGCTATCGCCCCGCCCAGCACGCCCAGCCGCCCGCCGCGCCCCTTCGGCAGCGCCGCGGCCAGCTTCCCGCCGCGCCCGCCGGCGGACCCGGCCGCGCCGCCCGGGACCGGGGCGATCATCGTCGGCGCCGGCGCCGGCCGGGCCACCGCCTCAAGCTGCCGGCGTACCTCGTCCGGCGCCGGCCGCGACGCCGGGTCCTTGCGCAGCAACTGCATCACGACCGTGCCGAGCGCCCCGGAGCCGCGCGCCGGCGCCGCCGGCTCGGCGGAGAGCACGGCCTGCAGCGTCGCCGGCGCGGTCTGCCTGCGGTACGGGGACATGCCCTCGACGGCCGCGTACATCACCACGCCCAGCGACCACAGGTCCGACTCAGGACCCGGCCGCTGGCCGAGCACCCGCTCCGGCGCGATGTACTCCGGCGACCCGACGAACGCCCCGGTCTCCGTCAGCCCCTGCTCCCCCTCGATCTGCGCGATGCCGAAGTCGGTGAGCACGACGCGGTCGTGCCGGCCGAGCAGCACGTTGTCGGGCTTGACGTCGCGGTGCAGGATCCCCGCCTCGTGCGCGGCGGTCAGCGCGCCGAGCACGGCGCCGCCGATGCGCGCCACCTCGCGCGGGTCGAGCGTGCCCTCGGTGAGCTGGTCGCCGAGGGAGCGCCCCCGGACCAGCTCCATCACGATCCAGGGGCTGCCCTCCTCCACCACCACGTCGTGCACGGTGACGACGGAGGGGTGGTCGATCCGGGCGGCGGCGCGGGCCTCGCGCTGCATCCGCTCGTACGCCGTCTGCCGCGTCCGCTCGTCGAGATCGGCGGGCAGCCGGGGCTCCTTCACGGCGACGTCGCGGTCGACGACCTCGTCGTGGGCCCGCCACACCGTGCCCATGCCGCCGACGCCGAGACGGGCGGCGAGGCGGTAGCGCCCGCCGATCAGCCGGCCCGCCGCGGGATCGGCGACGACCTGCGTGGCCGCGGGCTCCTGCGCGACGCCGTTGGCGTTCTGCTGCGGTGGCCGCAGGCCGTAGCTCGTGGGCTCGTCCCCCACCTGTTCCCCCTCGTCCGTCATCCCACCATCAATAGCGCACGTGCGCGTGGTCGCTCCTGCGGATATCAGCTCTGTAGAAAACGTGCGACATCGGCGGCCTCCGCCGTGACATCCGCCGCGACCCGCTCGGGGACTTCGGCGTCCATGCGGACCTGCACGTTTCCCTTCCGCGGGCGGGTCCAGGTGCCGACCGCGCGGCCATTCACGGTAACAGCGGCGCGGATCTGGCCGCCGCCGGGTCGGACGGCGCGGACGGACTCCGGGGGGATGGCGGCGTCGCGGTCGCGCCAGCCGAGCCAGTAGTCGTCGTAGGCGGGGAGAAGCCGGACGTCGGGGGCGGGCGGAGCGGGGAGATCCGGCAGGCGGGCGGCGTACGGGCCTTCGGGGCGGGACTCGGGCGCGGAGCCCGGCACGTCCGCGTCCGGCGCGGGCGGAGCGCCCGGGGCCGGGGGGCCGGGCTCCGGGGCACCGGGCTCCGGGGCGCCGGTCGACGGGGCGCCGGTCGACGGGGTGCCGGTCGACGGGGTGCCGGTCGTCGCCTCCGGCCATACCCGGCGTGCCGCGCCCGCCGGGAGGCCGGACCAGGCGGCGAAGTCCTCCGGCCCGGCGGGTCCGTGGCCGCGCAGGTAGCGGCGGACCAGTTCGCGCACCGCGGCGTCGCCGGCCGGCTGCGGGCCGGACGGCGGCGGCAGCCAGTCGCGCAGCGCGACGTACGTGGGCTCGCCCGCGCGCAGCGGCCCGTGGCAGACCAGCCCGGCGAGCACCGCCCTGCGGATGACGTGGATCGGCGCCTGCCCGGCCGGCTCGACGCCGACGCGCGCGAGCCGCTCGGTCAACTCGGCGCGGGTCAGCGGTCCGTGGGCGGCGACCGCGTCGGCGACGACGCGCTCCGCACGCTCGCACAGGTCCTCGTCCAGTCCGAGGTCGCGGTAGCGCCGCGCGGCACGGGAGATGAGGCGGGGGCCATAGAGCGCGAGCAGCCAGGGCACGTCGGCCGCGGGCACGAGGTGCAGCGTGCCGCGCATGAACCACCCGCGGAACAGGGTCCGCCGCTCCTCCAGCGCCTCGCGCACGGCGGTGCGGGTGAGCCCGTACGAGCGCGCCCGCAGCCCGAGCGCCGCGGCCTCCACGTCCTGCGCCTGCACGGCGAAGACGCGCTCCACCACCTCCTCGGCGCCGGCGCACCGCACGCCCCCGGCGACACACTGCGCCCGCGCCCGCGCGAGAAGGACGCCGGGGCCGGTCACGGGCCGGGCCTCTCCGCGGCGCGGCACAGGCCCGCGCCACCGGCACGCGCACCGGCGCCGGAACGGCCCCGCGCCCCCGGCGGGTTACCCGTCATCCGTCCTCTCCCCGTCGGTGCCCCGTCAGTGCCCCGTCACCGCTGCGCCCACCGGCCCCGTACCGCATACGCCACCGCGCCCGCCGCCAGCACCCCCGCGCCCGCCGCCACCGACACCGGCGGCAGCGAGAACGCCAGCACCACGCACCCCGCGAGCCCCACCGCCGGCACCACGCGCGGCGGGCGGCCCTCCTGCGGACTCAGCGTCCACGCCGAGGCGTTGGCGACGGCGTAGTACAGCAGCACCCCGAAGGACGAGAACCCGATCGCCCCGCGCACGTCCACTGTCGCAGCCACCACTGACACCACCACGCCGACCGCCAGCTCCGCCCGGTGCGGCACCTGGAACCGCTCGTGCACCGCCGCGAGGCCGTGCGGCAGGTGGCGGTCCCTGGCCATCGCCAGCGTGGTGCGGGAGATCCCGAGGATCAGCCCCAGCAGCGCCCCCAGCGCCGCCACGGCCGCCCCGACCCGCGCCACCGGCTCCAGCCAGTCCGCGCCCGCCGCCGACGCCGCGTCCGAGACCGGCGCTGTCGCGTGCGCGAGACCGCCGGGGCCGAGGACGGCGAGGACGGCCACCGCCACCGCCGCGTACGCGACGAGCGTGACGCCCAGCGCCACGGGCACGGCGCGCGGAATCGTGCGCTCCGGGTCGCGTACCTCCTCGCCGAGCGTGGTGATGCGCGCGTACCCGGCGAACGCGAAGAACAGCAGCCCCGCCGCCTCCAGCACCCCCCGCACCGAGGCGTCGTCGCCCGGCCGCAGCCGGTCCGCCTCGGCGCCGCCGCTGGTCAGCGCCGCCACGACGACCGCGGCCAGCACCGCGAGCACAATGGCGACGATCACCCGGGTGAGGAGCGCGGACTTCTGCACCCCGCGGTAGTTGACGGCCGTCAGCGCGACGACGGCGGCGACCGCGACGACGTGCTTGTGCTCCGGCCAGGCGTACGCGCCGACCGTCAGCGCCATCGCCGCGCAGGACGCGGTCTTGCCGACGACGAACGCCCACCCGGCGAGGTAGCCCCAGAACGGGCCGAGGCGCTCGCGGCCGTAGACGTAGGTGCCGCCGGAGGCCGGGTAGCGGGCCGCGAGGCGGGCGGAGGAGGTGGCGTTGCAGTACGCGACGACGGCGGCGGCGGCGAGGCCGATCAGCAGCCCGGAGCCGGCGGCGCGGGCGGCGGGGGCGAGAGCGGCGAAGATCCCGGCGCCGAGCATGGCGCCGAGACCGACGAGCACGGCGTCGCCGACGCCGAGGCGGCGGGCGAGCGGGGTGGCCTGGTCGGACATGGGTGGAGGGTAGCGGAGGAAGGTGACAGGCAAGGGGTGCGCTGGTCCCGGACAAGGAGGCAAGTGGCGCGTACGGGAGTGAACGGGCCACCGGGCCCGCGCAGCGGGCGAACCGCGGGGCCCCGCCTCACGCGGGACCCCGCTGCCGGCCCGGCCGGCTCATCCCGTGGGCCGGTAGCTCTCCGCCGCGATCCGGTGGAACCGTTCAACGTCCGCGTTCTCGCCCTCCGGCCCGATCAGCAGCAGCACGTGGTAGCTGTCGCCCCAGATCATCGCCAGGTTGCGCGCGTGCACCTGCCGCCCGCTGCCGTCCGTCCACTCGAACTCGCCCTCGGCCATCACCTGCTGACCGACCTCGATCCGCCGCAGCCCGTCGGCCTGCGCCCACGCGGAGTCGCGGTACTCGTCGAGCTCCGGCTCGCTCTGCTGCTGGTACGCCATCGGGTCGCTGCCGAACTCGCCGACGCCGTCGCGGCCGGGGACGACGACGAGTTCGTAGTCCCCGCTGGCGTAGCGGACCTGACCGTCGCTGCCGCCGACGCGCTGCCAGTCCTCGCGCACGGCGACCTCGAAGCCCGCCGGGTCCTCGCGGAGCACGAAGCCGTCGGGCAGCTCGGAACCGGCGCCGCCGCCCTGGTCGCCGTCGTTCGGCCGGTCGGGGTCGTCGTCGGGCTCCTTCGGCTGCCGGCGTTCCTCGGGCTCGTTCGGGTCGCCGGAGCCCGCGGGCGGCGCCTCCTGGCCCTCCGGCTCCTCGTTGGGGCCGGCGCCGACGACGCCGCGCTGGTCGCGGCTGCCGGCCTCGTCGGCCTGCGGCATGAACATCGCCGCGTACGCGATGGCGCCGGCCATGGCGACGAAGATCAGCGCGATGAGCGTACGGCCGAGGCTGCGGGGCCCGCGCGGGCCGCGGCGCGCACGGCGTTTGTGCCGCGCGTGCACCGGCACCGGCGACTTGCTGGCGCGCCGCCGGCGCATCAGCTCGCCGCGCCGCCGCAGTATCGGCAGCCGCCGCGGATCGCCGCCGCGGCCGGTGCCGTACTGCGGCACGGTGACCGTACGGCTGCCGATGCCCGGCTCGGGCGCGGTGCGGATCAGCGACCGCAGCCAGCCGCGCAGCTCCTCGAAGTCCGGCCGCTCCGTGGGGTCCTGACGCAGCAGCGACTCCACGACGGGGCGCAGGGCACCGCACTCCTCGGCGAGCGCGGCGGGCTCCGAGCAGACGAGCTGCACCAGCTCGGCGACGTCCTCTTCGGGGTACGCGGAGTGCCCCTGGACAGCGCGGAAGAGCAGCGCGCCGAGCGCCCACAGGTCGGCGGCGGGGCCGACGGGGGGCGCGAGCTGCCAGTGCTCGTGGACGGGCCCGGCCTGCTCGGGCGCCCAGCGCTCGGTGACGGCGCCGACGACCTGCATCCGGGTCTGCCGGGCCCGCTCGGCGGCGAGCCGGGTACTGGGCCCGGGATACCGCGCGGCCCCGCCGGCCACGGGCCCGGGCGCCTCGTCGCGCGGCACGGGCACGGCCTGCGCCCCGACGGGCACGGCGATGGAGGCACCGGGCCGCACGCCGGGCAGGCTGCCGCCGTAGGAGGCGCCGCCGGGGAGGGAGTCGGACAGGGAACGGGGATCGGGCTCGGCAAAGTCGGCGGGCCGGGCCCGGGAGCTGCCGTAGGCACCGGCCCCGGAGCCGCCGGGCGCGCCGTACGCGGCGGGGTCACCGGGTGGACGGGAGCTGCCGGGGCCGTGAGAGCCGCCGTGGCCGCCACCGGAACCACCGGGCCCGGGACCCGAACCGGGTCCACCGGGACCGCCGTAGGCACCGGAACCGCGGCCACCGGCCTGCCCGGCACCGGGGTACTCCCCGGAGCCGCGGGCCCCGGGGCCGGAGCCGCCGGGAGCGCCGTACGCCGCGGGGCCACCGGGCGCGGGGCCCGAACCGGGTCTGCCATGAGGGGCGCCGGGCCCGCGAGAACCGCCGGCGGCGCCCGGACTGCCGTAGCCCGCACCGGAGCGGCCCGAGGAACCGGCCCCGCCCGCACCCCCGGAGGAAACGCCGGGACCACCGTGAGCCCCGACCGGACCCGCACCCTGGTACGGGCCGACTCCAGGCGCACCGCCGCCACCCGGCCCGCGCTGGCCACCGGGCGCGCCCGTGCCGTACGAACCAGGCCCCACCGGCATACCGCCAGACGCGCCAGCGCCGCCACCCGGGGCCGTGCCCCCGTACGTACCGGGGCCGCCGGGCGCGGGGCCGGCGCCGGGCGCGCCGGGCGAGACGGGGCCGCCCGGGCGCGGTGCCGGGCCGGCGGGGGCCGCGCCGGTGCCCCGGTAGGGGCTGGGCGCACCGGGGGGCGGGGTGCCGTACGGGTCCGCGGTGCCGTACTCGTCGTAGCCGTCCTCGCCCGCGTCGTTCGGCAGGTCGTCCCAGGGGGCGCCGGCATCGGGCGAACCGGCCGCCCGCGGGGCCGGGTTGGCACCGCCCTGCGCCGGACGGTTGCCGCTGAGCTCGATGCGGTCGCTGTACGTCGGACCCGCGCCGCCCGCCCTCGGGGGCCGGCCGGCCTCGGGTGTACGCGCCGACTGCCCCGGCACCACCGGACGCCCGGGCCCCTGCACCCGCGGCCCTCCGGCACCACCACCGCCGGCACCGCCGGCGAGCCGCGCCTCGGCGGCTCGCGTACCGGCCTGGTAGGCGGCCATCACCCCGGCCCGCGCCGCGGGCGTACCGTCCCCGGTCTGCTGCCCGCCGCCACCGGCGGGGGCGGACCCGGATCCACCGCGCAACTGCCCGCCGGTCCGGGACGGATCGGCACCGGAGGGCTGTCCCCCGGCTCCGTGCCGGGCCGCCGGCACCGCCGGATTCCCGTACCCGGGCACCCCGCCTCCGTGCGTTCCGCCCTGCGGGCCGCCATGCCCGCCGCCCGGGCGACCGCCCACCGGCCCGCCGGCCTGCGGGCGTTGGGACGGCGCACCGGCCTGCGTCGGCTGCCCCGGTCCCCGACCGCCCGGCACAGCGCCACCCGGGCCACCGCGCTCGTCCCCCGCCGTCCCACCCGGCACGCCGCTCTGCGGCCCGCCCCCGTACGGCCGTTGAGCCGGGCCACCGCCCGGGCCCCCCGGGCCCGCCGCGCGGCCCCCGGGCCCCCCGCCCGCCGCACCGGCAGCCGGACCGCTCTGCTGCCACGGGCCGAACGGCCAGCCGTCCTCGCCCTCGTCCTGCTCATCGGACCCGTCACCGGCACCCGCGTCACCGCGCGGCCCGTCCGCCGCGTCCGGCCGGCCGCTCCCCGCCCCGTACGGAGCCGAGCGCCACACCTCGTCGTCCTCGTCGTACGGCGGCGTGCCGTACGGGCCCGCACCGCCCCGCGCGTTCGCACCGTCGTCGGGGCCGGCGTCCCACGCCGGCGGTAAGACACCGCCCGCCCGCTGCCCGATCTCCCCACGCGGACCGTCCTGCGAAGGGCCCTGCGCCGGCAGGAACCCCGTCGCCGGGTCCGGGAGTTGCGGCAGTCTGCCGTCCGGCCCCGGTCCCGGCCCCTGGTCCGAGTCCGCCGCCGGCACGCCGGGGCGCGGCCCCGGGCTGCCCGAGGGGCGCGGGGGTTCGCCGCGGCCGGGCGGCGGGGGCAGCGGGTCGTACCCGCACAGCGCCTCTTCCGCCGCGCCCGACGCCAGGCCCGTCAGGACCACCCGGCCGTCGTCGCAGACGAGCACCGTGCGGGTCGTGATGTTGCGGTGGGTCCAGCCGTGCGCATGCAGGGCGCGCAGCGCCGTGAGGATGTCCGCCGCGACCTCCGCCCCGCGGTACGGGCTCAACGGCCGCTCCTCCAGCAGCCCTTCGAGCGTCCGCGCGGGCACCAGCTCGCTGACGATCCAGAGGCTGCCGCCCTCCTCGAAGACGTCGAAGACCTGCGCCAGCCGGGGGTGGTCGGGGATCGCCGCCGCCGCGCGGGCCGCGTCCATCGCACGCTGCACCACCACGCTGGCCGCGCTCCGGCCCGCCCCCTCGCCGTACCCGGAAGGGTCGGCGCCGCGCCCGCCGTCCTCGATCAGCTCGGCCTCGACGATCTCCGGCAGCGGCACCTGTCCGATGAGGACGTCCTGCCCGCTGTACGTGTCGAAGGCGCGCGTGTGGATGGGTTCGGCGTCGACGGCAGCCGGTAGCCGGTAACGGTCGGCGAGCACTCGGCCCGCGTAGTCGTCCACGAACGCCTCCCCACAACCGCGCAATGAGCCTGAGACCGGGCCAAATGCGGTCGGTAGTCAGCCTGGTCCGGATGCGTACGGTCCGCGAGACATCACGATACGTGCTCGACGGTTGGTCTGCGCCCTGCTCGCGCCGGTTAGTCGGCCGGCTTGAAGGATTCAAACGCCGTGTCACGCAGCCCGCGGCACTCCGCGCCGTTCCACTCGCTCTCCGGGCAACTGATCATTATCGCGTAGCCGTGGGTGCCGTCCACGACGAAACCGCGGTCCAGAACCCTTATCCGCTGACCGTCCTGTATGCGGCTGAACTGCCAGTCCGCGACGGTGGGATAGCCGCGCCACTCGACCTCCTTCATCGAGATCTTGCGGTAGCCGGGGCTGGTCGAACTCACCGCGCCCTCTATGTCCTGCCAGTTCGCCAGCGCGCCGCCCGGGGTGTTGTTGGGCGAGGACGTGAAGTCGATCTGCACGCGCGGGAATCTGGACGATCCGCTGAATATGGCGCCACCGCCGCCGGGCGAGGTGGCGGTGCGCTGCCAGCCGTCGGGGAGGGCCACGGAGAAACTGAACTGCGGCTCGGTGAGCGTCGCGTAGCCGGCGGGTACGGCGGCGTGGTCCTTGCCGGAGCCTGCGCCGTCGTCGTCCTTGTCCTCGTCGGACCCCGGGCCGGAGCCGGAGGAGTCGTCGTCGGCGGCGTCATCGTCGTCGGCGGAGTCCTGCTGGCGCTTGTCCTCCTGGGCGTCGTCCTTGCCGGAGCCGGCCTGGTCCTTGCCCTGCTTCCCGTCCTTGCCGTCCTGCCCGTCCGCGCCCGCGCTCTGCCCGCTGTCGCCGGACGAGCCCGAGTCGGATTCGCCGCCGCCGAGCGCGACGGCGAGCACGGTACCGAGGACCGCCAGCGCCACCACCGCGGCGATGACCGCGAGCGTGCGCCGGGGCAGTTCCGCCACCCGGGCCGCGAACGCACCGGCGCCCGCCTGGGCCCGGGCCGCAGAAGCGCCGCCCGGCCGCGGTGCGGTGCCGCCGGCCGTCGTACGGGCGGAAGGGCCCTCGCCGTCGTACGCACCGGCCCCCGCCCCGCGCCCACCGGACCCCGAACCGGCCGCCCCCGCGCCCGCTCCGGAAACCCCGGCCCCGGTCCCGGACTGCCGCGGCGGCGAAGCCGGCCGACTGGGCGCCCCGGGCTGGGACTCCGGACGCTGCTGCGGCGGCAGAGACGGCAGCTGGGGCAGGGCCGGCACGCCGGCCGGAGCCGCCGCCTCCGCGGCAGTACCGGCACCGGCTGCCGCACCGGCGCCGAGCGCACCCGCGCCCGCAGCCGTCCCGGCCCGCCCCGGCCCGCCCGTGCGCTCCGACTTCTTCCGCGCCGTCTTCTTCCGCCGCGCCGGCGTCTGGGCCGGTGCCGCGCCCAGCCCGTCGTCGGCCTCGGGCCGCGCGTCCGGCACCACCGGCAGCGGCACCATCTTCGTCGGCGCCGTCGCCGCCGAGGGCTCGCCCGGCACGTCCTCCGGCGCGTCGATGACCGCGCGCAGCAACGCCCGCGCGCCCGCGTCGTCCAGCCGCTCGGCGGGGTCCTTGCGCAGCAGCCCGTAGATGCAGTCCTCCAGCGGACCGGCATTCTTGGGCGGGTCGACGGGCTTGGTCATCACCGCGGTCAGGGTCGCGATGGCCGACCCCAGGTCGTACGGAGGGTGCCCCTCCACCGCCGCGTACAGCAGCCCGCCGAGGGACCACAGGTCGGCCGCGGGCCCCGGCCGCTGGCCGCGGGCGCGCTCGGGCGAGATGTACGACGGGGCGCCGACGAGCATGCCCGTCGTGGTGATCGACGGGTCGCCCTCGACCAGCGCGATGCCGAAGTCCGTGAGCACGACGCGGCCGTCGTCGGAGATGAGCACGTTCGACGGCTTCACGTCGCGGTGCAGGATGCCCTCGCGGTGGGCGGAGCGCAGCACGTCGAGCACGGCGAGGCCGACCTCGGCGGCGCGCCGCGGGGTCAGCGGGCCGTCATCGCGGGTCACGTCGGAGAGCGAGCGGCCCTCGATGAGCTCCATGACGATCCACGGGCGGTCGTCCTCGTCCACGACGTCGTAGACCGTGACGGCGCCGGTGTTCCTGATCCGGGCGATCGCCTTGGCCTCGCGGAGCGTTCGCGTGATGAGGCGGCGCTTCTCGTCCTCGTCCACGCTGGCGGGAAGGCGCAGCTCCTTGACGGCCACCGCGCGGCCCAGCACCTCGTCCGTGGCACGCCAGACGGTGCCCATGCCACCACGGCCGAGCACCTCCCCGAGCCGATAGCGGCCGGCCACCAGCCGACCCGTCGCGCCGTCCCCTTCGCGCCCCATCGATCCCCTCAGCGATTCACCCCGGCAGGACCTCCATTGTGTCTTATCGCACGGACACCCCTGCCCGCCGGGCGACGTTTGACCTGATCGATCTTCCGCTGCACCCGGCCCTGTCTGCGGCGTTCACGTCGCCCAAGTCCGTTGAGCCGCATGCTTCCATGCGCCTGCAACAGGCATGCCGCCGCTCCCGCGCGTGCTCCCGCGCGCACCCCTCGCGCACCGCCGCCGGGGGCACGGTCACAGCGGCACGATCTCCGGTGCCCCCAGCCGCGCCGCGTCCGCCGTCTGGTCGTCCGGCTGCCGCTGCGACTCACGCTCCGCCTCGACCCGCTTCTCGTAGTGCGCGACCTCGCGCTCGACCTGGTCCCTGTCCCAGCCCAGCACCGGGGCCATCAACTCGGCGGCCTCGGCGGCGCACTGCGTGCCGCGGTCGAAGGTCTCGATGGAGATCCGGGTACGCCGCGTCAGCACGTCGTCGAGGTGGCGCGCGCCCTCGTGGGAGGCCGCGTACACGACCTCCGCGCGCAGGTAGTCGTCCGCGCCCGTGAGCGGCTGGCCCAGCGACGGGTCCTGCTCGATCAGCTCCAGCACCTCCTGGGCCAGCGCCCCGTACCGGTTCAGCAGGTGCTCGACCCGTGCGACGTGCACCCCCGTACGCACCGCCGTGCGGGCCCGCGCGTTCCACAGCGCCTGGTACCCCTCCGCGCCCAGCAGGCGCACCTCCTCCGTGACGCACGGCCCGACGCGCTGGTCGAGCCCGTGCACGGCCTCGTCCACGGCGTCCTTGGCCATCACGCGGTACGTCGTGTACTTGCCGCCCGCGACCACGACGAGCCCGGGCACCGGGTGCGCCACGGTGTGCTCGCGCGACAGCTTGCTGGTCGCGTCCGACTCGCCGGCGAGCAGCGGACGCAGGCCCGCGTACACCCCTTCGACGTCGTCTCTTGTCAGCGGCACCGCGAGCACGGAGTTGACGTGCTCCAGGAGGTAGTCGATGTCGGCGGTGGACGCCGCCGGGTGGGCCTTGTCGAGGTCCCAGTCGGTGTCGGTGGTGCCGATGATCCAGTGCCGGCCCCAGGGGATGACGAACAGCACGCTCTTCTCGGTGCGCAGGATGAGGCCGGTGGTGGAGTGGATGCGGTCCTTCGGTACGACGAGGTGGATGCCCTTCGACGCCCGTACGTGGAACTGCCCGCGCTCACCGACCATCGCCTGTGTCTCGTCCGTCCACACCCCGGTGGCGTTGACGACCTGCCGCGCCCGCACCTCGAACTCCCCGCCCTGCTCCAGGTCGTGCACCCGCGCGCCGACGACGCGCTCGCCCTCGCGCAGGAAGCCCACGACCCGCGCGCGGTTGGCGACGTGCGCCCCGTACTGCGCGGCGGTGCGGACGAGCGTGGCGACGTAGCGTGCGTCGTCGACCTGCGCGTCGTAGTACTGCAACGCGCCCACGAGCGCGTCCTTGCGCAGACACGGCGCGACGCGCAGCGCGTGTGAGCGGGAGAGGTGGCGGTGCGAGGGCATGCCGCGGCCGTGCTCGCGGGAGACGGACATGGCGTCGTACAGCAGCACGCCGGAGCCCGCGTACGCCCGCTCCCAGGCGCGGTGCTTGAGGGGGTAGAGGAACGGCACCGGCTTGACCAGGTGCGGCGCCAGGCGCTCGGTGAGCAGCCCGCGTTCCTTGAGCGCCTCGCGGACGAGCGCGAAGTCCAGCATCTCCAGATAGCGCAGCCCGCCGTGGATGAGCTTGCTCGACCGGCTCGACGTGCCCGACGCCCAGTCCCGCGCCTCGACAAGACCGGTGGCCAGCCCTCGGGTGGCCGCGTCCAGCGCCGTGCCCGCGCCGACCACGCCGGCGCCGACGACCAGCAGGTCGAGTTCGTGCTCGGCCATCTGTGCAAGAGCCGCGCCGCGCTCGGCCGGCCCCAGTACCGCTGTCTTCACGGATGCCTCCTGTCCTGTCGCCCCGCTGCGGCAGTCCACGTGCCCACGTCCGATTCTGTCCGCACCCGGGCCGTACAGCCACCGTGCCCGCCACACGACAGGGCGCGCCACACCACAGGCGCCCGAAGCACCCAATACTGAATAACAGTCATATATGCCCGTAGCCTGACAAGCCCCCCTATCTGCCCCGGGCTCCCGGCCCGGACCGTCGGGAAGGAACTCCCCGCAGCCATGCCCGCAGACGTCGCCGTCATCGGACTCGGCCACCACGGCCTCCCGCTCGCCCGCGCCACGGCGGCGGCCGGCTTCTCCGTCGTCGGATACGACCCCGACCCGCGCGCCGTCGTCGCCCTCGCCGCGGGCCGCCCGCCGGTCGGCGGCTCGCTGACGGCCGCCGAGGTACGCAGGCTCCTGACCACCGGTTTCCGCCCCTCCGCGGACCCCGCCGACCTCGGCGGCGTCCGTACCGCCGTCATCTGCGTGCCCACCCCGCTCGCCGCGGACGGCGCGCTCGACCTCGGCCCGGTCGTGGACGCGGCGCGCGAGCTGGCGCGGCACCTCAAGCCCCGCACCACCGTGCTGCTGGAGTCCGCCGCGTACCCCGGGAGCACCGAGGACCTCCTGCGGCCCCTCCTGCAGCAGGGCTCCGGGCTGCAGGCGGGGCGCGACTTCCACCTGGCGTACTCCCCCGGCCCCCTCGACCCGGCCGACACCTCCCCCGCGCCGAAGGTCGTCGGCGGGCTGACCCCGGCCTGCACGGAGGCGGCGGTGGCGTTCTACGGGCGGTTCGCGGAGCGGGTCGTACGGGCCCGGGGGCCGCGCGAGGCGGAGACGGTGCGGCTGCTGGAGGGCAACGTACGGCACGTGAACGCCGCGGTCGTCAACGAGCTGACCTGGTTCTGCCACGACCGGGGCATCGACCTGTGGGACGTCGTCCGCTGCGCCGAGACCCGCCCCTTCGGCACCGCCCACGGCTTCCGCCCCGGCCCCGGCGTCGGCGGCCACGGCGTCCCCGTCGACCCGGGCCGCGTCCCCGTCCCCGTACCCCATCCGGGCGGCAGGACCGCCCCCGGCTTCGACCACCCGCTGCGGATGGTGGACCTCGCCCGCGAGGTCAACGGCCGGATGCCGCGGTACGTCGTCCAGCGCTGCGCCCAGCTCCTCAACGAGCACGGCAAGTCGGCCCGCGGCGCCCGCGTGCTGCTCCTCGGCATCACGTACGAACCGGACGTCGCCGACCTGGAGCGCACCCCGGCCGGCGACGTCGCGGCCCGGCTGACGGAGCTGGGGGCGCGGGTGGGGTTCCACGACCCGTACATCACGGCGTGGCAGGTACTGGGCCGGCCGGTGCCGCGGGCGGGGGCGCTGTACGACGCGGCGGCGGACGCGGACCTGACGGTGCTGCTGCAGCCGCACCGGACGTACGACCTGCAGGCGCTGGCGGTCAAGGCACAGCTCCTCCTGGACACCCGGGGGGCGGCGCCGACGGGGGCGGCACACCGGCTGTGACGGCGGGTCCCCGACGGGCCGCGGAACCGGACGGCAGCGGCACCCCGGCGCGCCCCGGATCAGCCGCCTCCCGGGGTGCCGCAACCGGGGGCTCACCGGCTGAACTGCTACCGTTCGGCCGTATGGGTGATGCGGTGATGACCACGGCCGACAGCCGCCCCCGGCTGCTGCAGACGCTCGCCGTCGGTGCCGCCGCCACCGTGGCGGGAGCGCTGGTCCTGGGCGTGACGCAGGGCCTGGTGGGCGAACGCGGCCTGGAACTCGGCTACTGGGCGCTGGCCCTCGGCCTCCTCGTCGGCGCCGCCGTGGGCCGCGCGGGCGAGCGGACCCGCGGCTCGGCCCTCCTGGCGATCCCCGTGGCGCTCTTCGGCGTCCTCCTCACGCAGCTCACGGCGACCGCCGTGCACCTCGGCACGGCGGACGCGGGCGCGGCCTACGACTTCTGGCGCAGCGACGTACTGGGGAAGAACGACATGACGTTCTTCCTGGTGGCCGCGGCAGAGGCGTTCCTGGTCAGCCAGCGAGTGTCCGAGGTTCGCAACAACATGTCGCAGTCGCGTCACGAGTCCCCCTAGGACTTGTTGTCGGTCCCCGATCAACTGCTAGCGTGCCGCTGGTTGTCCCACTGACCGCGCCCACCACACCAACTGTCCCCGGGCACGGCAACCTCATACTTCCGGGGGGAAGTACTCATGTCCCAGCCGTATCAGCAGCAGCCAGGCCCCGGCGCCCCGGGCCAGCAGCCCTTCGTGCCGCCGTCGCACGCCCAGCCGCCGGCCAGCACCGGCAACCCCGCCCTCGCCATCGGCGTCGCCATCGTCGCGGCGATCGTGGCGACGGCGATCTACGCCTTCATCCTCAAGTCGCTGTTCGACGAGCAGACCGGCGAGGTCACGAAGATCAGCTACGCCTCGCTCTTGGTCGGCGCGCTCATCGGCGCGGCGATCGGCAAGCTCGGCGGCCGGAACGTCGGCCTCTGGATCGCCGGCGCCGTCCTCGCCATCATCGCCGTCTTCATGGGCGAGATGTACGGGTACGCCATGATCCTCAGCGAGCTGTCGGATGGCCAGCTCGGCTCCGCGACCGAGATCCTCACCGACCACTTCGGTGACATGTTCAAGGGCTGGCGGGAGGAGATGGGCGCCGTGACCTGGTTCTTCATGGCCCTGGCCCCCATCGCGGCCTTCGGCACCGCGTCGAAGCTCGCCAACCGCTGACGCCCGGCGCAGCACCGCAGCAAGCACAGCACAGCAACAGGGGCCGGGCCCCGCGCGTGAAGCGCGGGGCCCGGCCCCCGTCGTGGCCCCACCGCAGCAGGACCGGAGGAGGAGTTCCAGGGGTACGCGCCGACGCCTCACGACCGCCGGGGAGACAGCCCTCCCATACGCCCGTGCAGCAGCAGGTAGAAGACGTACAGCGACTCACGGCCGCTCTTCCCGCGGTCGTAGCGCCGCTGGGCGCGCCCGAGGGGGTTCCACACCCGCCCGTCCGGCATCCGTACGCCGACGGGCTGCTCGAAGTAGTCGCGCTGCAGCCCGTCGAGGTCGACCCACCGCCCGCCGCCGGCCCGGACCATGACCTCGCCGACGTACGCCCCCACCCCCCGCAGCGCCTGCGCCACGGCCCGCTCGTCGGCCCCCCGCCCGGCGCGTATCCCGGCCACGATCCGGTCCGCCAGCCTGAGGCTCTCCACGGAGTAGTCCAGCGGCAACCGCCGCGGGCCCCGCAGCCATTCGGCCACCACGTCCTCCACGTACCGGCTCATCCCGGCCGCTTCGGGTAACACATCGCTCGCACGCTCCACGGAAAACCCCTCCATGCTCGCCGGTTGCGGCCTTCACATGGACAGCGCCGGGACCCCGCTGAAACGTCACACCTCCGGGGCGTGACACTTCCCACACGAGGTGTCACCACCCAGGTCTGGACAAACCCCCAACCTGCCGGTTCCGGCAACTCCTTACCGGCCGGCACGCGAGGCGCCACAGAACAACACCAGTGAGATGAATCCGACTTGGCGTGATTGTCCGCCGGCTTGCGGTCCCGCGGCGGCGGGGGTTAAGCAGTGCGGGCACCCGGACCGCCCGCGCCCGCAGAGGAGTTCACCGATGCGAGAAGCGGCGCGACCCGGGACGTACGAGGACCGGAAGAGCCAGGACCGCCCTGGGACGGTCCGTGAGCGCACCCCCTGGCCCCGCGGGACTGCCCTCCTGTCGGGGCCGGGGCGGTGCACCTCGGCGGCGGTGCTGGCGGCGTACCGGCGAATCGGTGTCTCGGCCCCGGCGGTCCTCAGCGGGAGCGGGCCACCGTCACCTCGACGCGCTGGAACTCCTTCAGCTCCGAGTACCCCGTCGTCGCCATCGCCCGGCGCAGGGCGCCGAAGAAGTTCATCGAGCCGTCCGGCGTGTGCGACGGGCCCAGCAGGACCTCCTCCGTCGTGCCCACCGCGCCCAGGTTCATCACCTTCCCGCGCGGCACGTCCTCGTGGACCGCCTCCATGCCCCAGTGGTGCCCCCGCCCCGGCGCGTCCGTCGCGCGGGCCAGCGGCGAGCCCATCATCACCGCGTCCGCCCCGCACGCCACCGCCTTCGGCAGGTCGCCGGACCAGCCGACGCCGCCGTCCGCGATCACGTGCACGTAGCGACCGCCGGACTCGTCCATGTAGTCCCGGCGGGCCGCCGCCACGTCGGCCACCGCCGTCGCCATCGGCACCTGGATGCCCAGCACGTTGCGCGTGGTGTGCGCCGCGCCGCCGCCGAAGCCGACGAGCACGCCCGCCGCGCCCGTACGCATCAGGTGCAGCGCCGCCGTGTACGTCGCGCAGCCGCCGACGATGACCGGCACGTCCAGCTCGTAGATGAACTGCTTGAGGTTCAGCGGCTCGGCCGCCGACGAGACGTGCTCGGCGGAGACCGTCGTGCCGCGGATGACGAAGATGTCCACCCCCGCGTCCACGACCGCCTTGGAGAACTGCGCCGTACGCTGCGGCGACAGCGCCGCCGCCGTGACCACGCCCGACTCGCGGACCTCCGCCAGCCGCCGGCCGATCAGCTCCTCCTTGATCGGCTCGTCGTAGATCTGCTGCATGCGCCGCGTCGCGTCGTGCTCGTCAAGACCGGCGATCTCGGCGAGCAGCGGCTCCGGGTCCTCGTAACGGGTCCACAGCCCTTCGAGGTTGAGCACCCCGAGGCCGCCGAGACGCCCGATCCTTATGGCCGCCTCCGGGGAGACGACGGAGTCCATCGGGGCGGCCAGGAAGGGCAGCTCGAACCGGTAGGCGTCGATCTGCCAGGCGATCGAGACCTCCTTCGGGTCCCGGGTACGCCGGCTCGGCACGATGGCGATGTCGTCGAAGGCGTACGCCATGCGCCCGCGCTTGCCCCGGCCGATCTCGATCTCAGTCACGGATGCTGCCTCTCCCACGAACTACGGCGCCAGACGGTTGCCGCCCCAGTATCCCCGACAGCCGCCGTGGACCGGGCTGCGTCACTCCTCCAAGAGCACCTGAGTGAAGTCCACCACGTGCACGACGAGCACCAGCACAAGTCCGTCGCTGACGACGTACTCGATGGCGATGTTGGGCGTTATGGCCAGCGAGCGCGTCGACTCGTCGCCGGAGATGGCGACCGACACCTTGGGCCGGGGATCCGTGGCGAGCACGGCGAGGCCGCGCTCAAGCAGCTCCCGGCGATCTGTCGGCAGGCCGTCCCGGATGCGGGCCGCCTCCTCGGAGTACTTCACGGAATAGAGCATTGGCACTCCCTGGTGACCCCCCGCTCAGCCTAGCGCCGCGCGGAGTAGTTCGGGGCCTCGGTCGTCATCTGGATGTCGTGCGGGTGGCTCTCCTTCAGGCCCGCGGAGGTGATGCGGACGAACCGGCCGTGGTCCTTCATCTCCGGGACGGTGCGCCCGCCGACGTAGAACATCGACTGCTTCAGCCCGCCGATGAGCTGGTGCACGACGGAGGCGAGGGGGCCGCGGTACGGGACCTGGCCCTCGATGCCCTCAGCGATGAGCTGCTCGTCGCTCTCGACCTCTTCCTGGAAGTAGCGGTCCTTGGAGTACGACTTGCTGCCGCCGCGCGACTGCATCGCGCCCAGCGAGCCCATCCCGCGGTACGACTTGAACTGCTTGCCGTTGATGAACAGCAGCTCCCCCGGCGACTCCTCGCAGCCCGCCAGCAGGCTGCCGAGCATCACGGTGTCCGCGCCGGCGACCAGCGCCTTGGCGATGTCGCCGCTGTACTGCAGGCCGCCGTCGCCGATGACCGGCACGCCCGCCTCCCGGGCCGCGAGCGCGGCCTCGTAGATCGCGGTGACCTGCGGGACGCCGACGCCGGCGACCACCCGGGTGGTGCAGATGGAGCCCGGTCCCACGCCGACCTTGATGCCGTCGACGCCCGCGTCGACCAGCGCCTGGGCGGCGTCGCGGGTGGCGACGTTGCCGGCGACAACGTCGACCGCCGCGTTCGACTTGATCTTCGCGGCCATGTCGGCGACGAGCCGCGAGTGGCCGTGCGCGGTGTCCACGACGATGAAGTCGGCGCCCGCCTCGACGAGCGCCTGCGCCCGCTCGTACGCGTCGCCCGCGACGCCGACGGCCGCGCCGACGAGCAGCCGGCCCTCGCTGTCCTTGGCGGCGTTCGGGTACTTCTCGGCCTTCACGAAGTCCTTGACCGTGATGAGGCCCTTAAGCACGTTCCGGTCGTCGACCAGCGGCAGCTTCTCGATCTTGTGCCGGCGCAGCAGCTCCATCGCCTCCGCGCCGGAGATCCCGACATGGCCGGTGACCAGCGGCATCGGCGTCATGATCGAGCGCACCTCGACGCTGCGGTCGGGCTCGAAGGCCATGTCGCGGTTGGTGACGATGCCGACGAGCGTGCCGCCCTCGTCCGTCACCGGCACGCCGCTGATCCGGAACCGGCCGCAGAGCGCGTCCGCCTCGGCGAGGGTGGCGTCGGGGTGGATGGTGATCGGGTCGGCGACCATGCCGGACTCGGAGCGCTTGACCTGGTCGACCTTCTTGGCCTGGTCCTCGATGGAGAGGTTGCGGTGCAGCACGCCGACGCCGCCCTGGCGAGCCATCGCGATGGCCATCCGGGACTCGGTGACCCGGTCCATGGCGGCGGAGAGCAGCGGGATGTTCACCTTGACGTTCCGCGACACGTGGCTGGCGGTGTCGATGTCGCCGGGGGCCATGTCGGCGGCGCCGGGCAGCAGCAGGACGTCATCAAAGGTGAGCCCGATGGTGGCGAACTTGTCCGGGACGTCTGCGGCGCGCTCTGTCATGACACCCTTCCGGTGGGTCTTGCCCGATGGGACTGACCATGGTAACGGCGCGCCGAGCGGTCCCGTAACGGGCCTGGTGACAGGTGCACGAAGGTACGAAGTCCGCGGCTGGAAGGGCCTTAGGACCGGGGGTCGCGGCTGCTCTCCGTACGCTGTACGTCGTACGCCGCGCACCGCGTGCAGTGCACGCCGACGCCGATGCCGTACGGGCCACGCGACGCCCCCGCGCGCCCGCGCCTACTGCCGCGCCAGCGCCCGCAGTCTGCTCAGCGCCCGGTGCTGCGCCACCCGCACCGCGCCCGGCGTCATCCCGAGCATCCGCCCCGTCTCCTCCGCGCTGAAGCCCACCGCCACCCGCAGGAGCAGCAGCTCCCGCTGGTTCGCCGGCAGGTTCGCCAGGAGCTGCTTCGCCCACTCCGCGTCGCTGCTCAGCAGCGCCCGCTCCTCGGGCCCCAGCGAGTCGTCCGGCCGCTCGGGCATCTCGTCGGACGGCACGGCGGTGGAGCCGGGGCCGCGCATCGCGGCGCGCTGGAGGTCCGCGACCTTGTGCGCGGCGATGGCGAAGACGAACGCCTCGAAGGGGCGGCCGGTGTCGCGGTAGCGCGGGAGCGCGCAGAGCACGCCGATGCAGACCTCCTGCGCGACGTCGTCGACGAAGTGCCGTGCGTCGCCGGGCAACCGGTGCAGCCGCGTGCGAACATAGCGGAGCGCCAGGGGGTGCACGTGGGCCAGCAGGTCGTGCGTCGCGCGCTCGTCCCCCTCGGCCGCGAGCCGGACGAGTCCCCTTATCTCGACCGGCCTTTCGGCCGTCTGGGAAACAGTGGTCTCGTTGCCGCGCATCCGTCCATGGTGCCTCGCCCCCGGACGTTCCGCTGTGTCGCGGCCGTCGTTGTAGACCGAAGCGTTATGCGCAACTGCGCGGACAGTCACCACACGCGCCCTCCCTTCGCTGCCCCCGTGCGGGATTCCGCTGTGCCCGATGCGCGTCGTTCCGGAGAACCCATGCCTCAAGCATGCGCCTTCGCGCGCGAAACCGGGCCGCCCCGTGGCCCGCGGCCCCCGTCCGCGGGCCCGCCGCAGCGTACGGGGCGGGCGTGCCGGCCCGGGGCACGGGGCCCCGGCGCGGCGGACGCGCGGCAGGTCAGCGTACGAGACCCCAGCGGAATCCGAGCGCAACGGCGTGCGCCCTGTCGGACGCGCCGAGCTTTTTGAAAAGCCTGCGCGCGTGCGTCTTCACGGTGTCCTCGGAGAGGAACAGCTCGCGGCCGATCTCGGCGTTGGACCGCCCGTGGCTCATGCCTTCGAGCACCTGGATCTCGCGCGCCGTGAGCGTCGGCGCGGCGCCCATCTCGGTGGAGCGCAGCCGCCGGGGCGCGAGCCGCCACGTCGGGTCGGCGAGCGCCTGCGTGACGGTGGCCCGCAGTTCGGCGCGGGAGGCGTCCTTGTGCAGATAGCCGCGGGCGCCGGCGGCGACCGCGAGGGCCACGCCGTCGAGGTCCTCGGCCACGGTCAGCATGATGATCCGCGCCCCCGGGTCGGCGGAGAGCAGCCGGCGCACGGTCTCGACGCCGCCGAGGCCGGGCATCCGTACGTCCATCAGGATCAGGTCCGAACGATCGGCGCCCCATCGGCGGAGCACTTCCTCGCCGTTAGCCGCCGTCGTCACGCGCTCGACGCCGGGCACGGTCGCAACCGCACGGCGCAGCGCCTCTCGGGCGAGTGGGGAGTCGTCGCAGACGAGGACGGAAGTCATGGCCGCCCTCCGGAGCTGATGCGCGTCACCTTGAGCCTCCAGGGCTGGTACGTATCGTCACCTTCGGCGGTCGACCGTGCGTCGGGCGCACCCGGGACGAATCACGCCCGCAGTCAACCGCTTCCGCACTCTCAACGACGGTCACCCGAAAGAGTTACGGGGGCTCCTGGCACCTGTTGCAACGGCTGTCGCCACGGGACCGGGGCCACACACGTCGCCACCCTACGTGAGGAACCGGTTACCGAGAAGGAGTCGATACGCCGCGCCGCGCCATGACCTGAATGCACCAATTCGCTCATCTCTGATCAGCTATTTTCTATTTTCCCTATGAGTACTATTTACATCCGGTAAGCCCGGAGAGGTAGTGTCACGACCGTTAAGGGTCTTCCATGGCGCTTCCAAGGTGATACAAAATGGCTGATTTCTCCCGCCTTCCGGGCCCGAACGCCGATCTGTGGGACTGGCAGCTCATCGCAGCGTGCCGCGGTGTCGACAGCTCGCTGTTCTTTCACCCGGAAGGGGAGCGGGGCGCCGCCCGGAGCGCACGGGAAGCATCCGCCAAAGAGGTCTGCATGCGCTGCCCGGTGCGCGCGGAGTGCGCGGCGCACGCGCTGGCGGTTCGTGAGCCGTACGGCGTGTGGGGCGGGCTGACGGAGGACGAGCGCGAGGAGTTGCTGGGGCGCGCCCGGCACCGGACGCCGGCCGCGGGGACCACGTCTCCGGCGCCGGCGTCGGCGCCCGGGCCACCGCCGCACAACTGAGGCGCGGCGCCGGGCGGAGGGCGCCGGGACTTCGGGGATCCGGTGGGGCGCGGAGGTTTGGCGGCTGCGGTGCGCAGAAGAGCCCGTGCGCTACGAGCCCGCTGACTCCCCGGCCGCCGCGCCATGCCCGCCCTGGGCCGCCTGCATGTCCTGCATGTCCCGCGCGCCCTGGGTGTCCTCGGCTTCCTGGGCTTCCTGGGCGTCCGCGGTTTCCTGCGTGCCCCGCGCGCTCTGGGCTTTCTGCGTGCCCGGCACGTCCTTCGTGTCCCTGGCCGCCGTCACCAGGCAGTCGAGCATCGCCCCCACCGCCGGCACCCGGGCCAGGTCTGCCAGCGTCAGCGCGACCACCTCCCGCCGCGCCTCCGGGGTCAGCGGCACGGTCACGACTCCCCGCGGCGGCACCGCGCAGACCGCGAGCCCGGGCAGCACCGCGACCCCCAGCCCGGCGCGCACGAGGCCGACGACGGCGGGGTAGTCGTCCGTCGCGAAGTCGATACGGGGCGCGAAGCCGGCCCGTTCGCAGAGCGCCACCAGGTGCCGGCGGCACCGCGGGCAGCCCGCGATCACGGGCTCCTCTGCCAGCTCCGCCAGCTCGACCCGGCCCGCCGCGGCGGCGGGATGACCCTCCGGCACCAGGCACACCAACCGGTCCGCGAGGAGCGGCCGTACGACGAGCCCCTCCCAGCCGTCGCCCGGACCGCCGGTGGTTCCGGCGTCCGGCCCCACCCGCCCGGTCCCGGCCCCGGCACTGTCACCGCCGCCGGCCGGCGCTTCGTACGCCGCGTCGTCCGTACCGCCCGTACCCGCCGGCGGGTAGTGGAACGCCAGCGCGATCTCGCACTCGCCCTCCCGCAGCATCTCCACCGACCGCGGCGGCTCCGCGTCCACCAGCGAGATCCGCGTCCCCGGGTGCGCCGCCCGCATCGCCGCCAGCGCGCCCGGCACGATCGTGGAGCTCCCGCTCGGGAACGACACCAGCCGCACCCGCCCCGCCCGCAGCCCCGCGAGCGCCGCGACCTCGTCCTCCGCCGCGGCCAGCCCCGCGAGGATGCCGCCGGCGCGCCGCACGAGCGCCTCCCCGGCCTCGGTGAGCCGCAGCTCACGGCCGGCGCGGACGAGCAGCGGCGTCGCGGCCGTCTGCTCCAGCGCCTTCATCTGCTGGCTGACGGCGGGCTGGGTCAGGCCGAGTTCGCGGGCGGCGGCGGAGAACGAGCCGGTCGCGGCGACGGCCCGGAGAACGCGCAGGTGGCGGGCGTCGAACATGGCTCCACCCTAAGGGAGTCCCGGGCCCCGCCGGCCAAGATCGGAAAGTCGTTGGGCGTTGTCACAGCGGCCGGTTACCGTCGAAGGATGCAGGTGCTCTCCGTGAACCTCGCCCGCCCGCAGACCGCCCCCGACATCACCGACGCCCCCGGCTTCGTCACCGGCATCGACAAGCGCCCGGCCGACGGCCCGGTGCGCGTCGAGGAGCCCGGCCCCAAGGGCGCCGGCGGCAGCGCCCTCGCCGGCGACGTCATCGGCGACCTGCGCCACCACGGAGGCACGTACCAGGCGGTGTACGCGTTCGCGCGCGAAGACCTCGACGTCTGGGGCGCCGAACTCGGCCGCGAGCTGCCGAACGGCGTCTTCGGGGAGAACCTGACCACCTCCGGCGTCGACGTCTGCGGCGCGCGCATCGGCGAGCGCTGGCGGATCGGCCCCGACCTGCTGCTGCAGGTCACCAGCTCGCGCATCCCCTGCCGCACGTTCGCCGGCTGGCTCGGCGAGCAGGGCTGGGTCAAGCGCTTCACGCAGGCGGCCCGGCCGGGCGCGTACCTGCGGGTGATCGAGCCGGGCGAGATACGGGCCGGGGACGCGATCCGCATCGAGCACCGCCCGGACCACGAGGTGACGGCCGCCTTCTGGTTCCGCGCGAACACCCTGGAGCGGGAGCTGCTGCCCCGGCTCCTCGCGGCCGGAGACGCGCTGCACCCGGAGTCCGTGGCGAAGGCCCGCAAGGCGGCGGCCCGCGCGTCCTGAGGACACGGCTCTGCGGGGCCGGGGGGCGGGGGCCGGCGGCGCGGCGCGCCGGAGGGGCTTCGGGAGCGGCGGCCTGCCGGACGCCGGGCGTGCCCGCTAGCGTGCGGCCATGACGACTGCGCTGATTACGGGATCGACGGCCGGCCTCGGCGCCGCCTTCGCGCGCCAACTGGCTGCTTCGGGGCACGACTTGGTGCTCGTCGCCAGGACGGCGGAGCGGCTGCACGAACAGGCCGCGGAGCTGCACGAGCGGCACGGTGTCGAGGCGTCGGTGCTCCCCGCCGACCTGTCGACGGACGAGGGCATCGCGGCGGTGGAAATGCGCCTCGGTGACGCGGAGCGGCCGGTGGACCTGCTGGTCAACAACGCGGGCTTCGGGCTGAAGGGGCGCTTCCTCCAGGTGGCCCTGGCCGACGAGCTGACGATGCTGAAGGTGCACTGCGAGGCGGTGCTGCGGCTGACGACGGCCGCGGCGGCGGCGATGCGGGAGCGGTCGCGGGGTGCGGTGGTCAACGTCGCGTCGTCGGCGGCGTTCGTGCCGCGCGGGACGTACGGGGCGAGCAAGGCGTGGGTCGCGCAGTTCACGCAGGGCGTGGCGCGGGACCTGGCGGGCAGCGGGGTGCGGCTGATGGTGCTGTGCCCGGGGTTCGTGCGGACGGAGTTCCACGAGCGGGCGGGGATGGGGACGGACAACATCCCGGGGTGGATGTGGCTGGACGCGGACAAGGTGGTGGCGGAGGGGCTGCGGGACCTGCGGAGGGGCCGTACGGTGTCGATCCCGGACGTGCGGTACAAGGCGCTGATGGGGGCGGCGAAGCTGGTGCCGCGGGAGGTGCTGGGGCGGTTCTCGTCGGGCGCGGGCCGCAAGTACGGCCCGCGGTAACGGGGTTCCCGGCCCGCCCCGGGCCCCCCGGCCCCGGCCCCGGCCCCCGAGCCCCGAGCCCCGAGCCCCGAGCCCCGAGCCCCCGGCAGCGTCACCGCGGTAGCCCCCTGCCCGGCAACGCTCCGGTGCCGGTAGGCGGAGGGAGGATGTTCCCCGACCCCGCCCCTTCCCGAAACTCGGGGGCTCCGCCCCCGAGACCCCCCGGCGCTCCGCCCCAAACCCCCGCACCCACGCGGCCCCGCCGCACCAGGCCATCGCCCCGAACACCCGACGCCGCCCCACCCCGAAACCCGGGGGCTCCGCCCCCGAAACCAAGGAGACGATCCGTATCGTTGGCCCACGGGTTTCCGGTCACGCAGGGAAGAGAGTCGTCGTATGCGTACCCATCCGCTCGGCAGGACCGACGTCGACGTCACCGAGCTCGGTTTCGGGGGCGGGCCGCTCGGCGGGCTGTTCGCGCCGCTGGACGATGACACCGCGGCGCGGGCCCTGGGTGCCGCCTGGGACGGCGGGATCCGTTACTTCGACACCGCCCCGCACTACGGCATCGGCCAGTCCGAGCGTCGCATCGGCGAACTGCTGCGTGGCAAGCCGCGGGCGGAGTTCACGCTGTCGACGAAGGTGGGGCGGCTGCTGGTGCCCCAGGATCCGGGTGGGCGCATGGACGAGTTCTTCGCCGTGCCGGCCACCCACCGCCGGGTGTGGGACTTCTCCCGCGACGGTATCCGGCGCAGCGTCGAGGACTCCCTCGGCCGTATCGGCGTGGACCGGATCGACGTGCTGTATCTGCACGATGCCGAGGAGCACTTCGAGGACGCACTGCGGCACGGCTACCCGGCGCTCGCCGAGCTGCGTGCCGAGGGCGTGGTCGGGGCGGTCGGCGCCGGGATGTACCACCCGGGGAAGCTGACCCGCCTGGTGCGGGAGACCGACGCGGACGTGGTGATGCTCTCCGGCCGCTACACCCTGCTGGACCACAGCGCGCTGGACGAGCTGCTGCCGGCCTGCGCCGAGCGCGGGGTCACGGTCCTGGCCGCCTCCGTCTTCAACTCCGGGCTGCTGGCGACCGGCCGGCCCGCGCCCGGGGCCCGCTTCGACTACGCCCCCGCAGACCCGGAGCTGGTGCGGCGGGTGGAGCGGATCGCGGACGTCTGCGAGCGGCACGGCGCGACCGTCCCGCAGGTGGCGATGGCCTTCCCGCTGCTGCATCCCGTCGTCGCCGGCATCGTGCTGGGCATGCGCAGCACGGACGAGGTACGGGACAACCTGGCCGCGTTCGGTACGCGGATCCCGGACGGAGTCTGGTCCGACCTGCGCGCGGAGGGGCTGCTGGACGAGCGCGCCCCGACCGCGACCCCGACCGCGCCGTGACGGGTCTGACTCGGGTATGCGGCCGGCCGTCTCCTCGGCCGCGGTCAGGCGGCGCGCCGGAAACCCGCTGCGCTCGCCCCGGGTGCCCCGCACCACACGCCGCAGGGCCTCGCCCCCGTACGGATACGTACGGAGGCGAGGCCCTGTCGTGTAACAGCCCGGGTCCGGAACCCGTCGCCCGACCGGAGGTCAGTGCGCGTGGCCGTGGCCGTGGGCGTGGCCCTGGTCCTCCTCCGGCTCCGGCTTCTCCACCACCGCGCTCTCCGTCGTGAGCAGCAGGGAGGCGATCGACGCCGCGTTCTCCAGCGCCGAGCGGGTCACCTTCACCGGGTCGATGACGCCGGCCTTCACCAGGTCGCCGTACTCGCCGGTGGCGGCGTTGAAGCCCTGGCCGGCCGACAGCTCGCCGACCTTGGAGGTGATGACGTACCCCTCAAGGCCCGCGTTCTCCGCGATCCACCGCAGCGGCTCGACCGCAGCGCGGCGCACGACCGCGACGCCGGTGGCCTCGTCGCCGGTGAGGCCGAGGCCGTCCTCCAGCACCTTCGCGGCGTGGACGAGCGCCGAGCCGCCGCCGGAGACGATGCCCTCCTCGACCGCCGCGCGGGTGGCGGAGATCGCGTCCTCCAGACGGTGCTTCTTCTCCTTCAGCTCGACCTCGGTGGCCGCGCCGACGCGGATGACGCACACGCCGCCGGCCAGCTTCGCCAGCCGCTCCTGCAGCTTCTCGCGGTCCCAGTCGGAGTCCGTGGCGTCGATCTCCGCCTTGATCTGCGCGACCCGGCCGGCGACCTCGTCGGACTTGCCGGCGCCGTCGACGATCGTCGTGTCGTCCTTGGTGATGACCACGCGGCGGGCCGTGCCCAGCACCTCGAGGCCCACCTGGTCGAGCTTGAGGCCGACCTCCTCGGAGACCACGGTGCCGCCGGTGAGGGTGGCCATGTCGCCGAGCATCGCCTTGCGGCGGTCGCCGAAGCCGGGGGCCTTGACGGCGACGGAGTTGAAGGTGCCGCGGATCTTGTTGACGACGAGGGTGGACAGCGCCTCGCCCTCCACGTCCTCGGCGACGATCAGCAGCGGCTTCGACGAGCCGGCCTGCATGACCTTCTCCAGCAGCGGCAGCAGGTCCTGGATGGAGGAGATCTTGCCCTGGGTGATCAGGATGTACGGGTCCTCCAGCACCGCCTCCATGCGGTCCTGGTCGGTCACCATGTAGTGCGACAGGTAGCCCTTGTCGAAGGCCATGCCCTCGGTGAAGTCCAGCTCCAGGCCGAAGGTGTTGGACTCCTCGACGGTGATGACCCCGTCCTTGCCGACCTTGTCCATGGCCTCGCCGATGAGCTGGCCCACCTGCTCGTCCTGCGCGGACAGCGCGGCGACCGCGGCGATGTCGGACTTGGAGTCGATCGGGCTGGCGGCCTTCAGCAGGTCATCGGAGATGGCCGCGACGGCGGCGTCGATGCCGCGCTTGAGCGCGGAGGGGGAGGCGCCGGCGGCCACGTTGCGCAGGCCCTCGCGGACCAGCGCCTGGGCCAGCACCGTGGCGGTGGTGGTGCCGTCGCCCGCGACGTCGTTGGTCTTGGTCGCCACCTCCTTCACAAGCTGGACGCCCAGGTTCTCGTACGGGTCCTCGACCTCGATCTCACGGGCGATGGTCACGCCGTCGTTGGTGATGGTCGGGGCACCGAACTTCTTGTCGATGACGACGTTGCGGCCCCTGGGGCCGATCGTCACCTTCACGGTGTCGGCGAGCTTGTCCACGCCGCGCTCAAGAGCGCGGCGGGCGTCCTCGTCGAACTTCAGAGTCTTCGCCATGGAACGTGGATCCTCTCAAGGGGGCGCCGTAGGGAGCGCCGACGCCCCGGCCCGTTTCGATATGTCCTGCTCGATGAACGGATCCGGGGCGCGGCCTGGTGCGGGAAGAAGCGGGAAGCGCCCCGTTACTTCTCGATGATCGCGAGCACGTCGCGGGCAGAGAGGACGAGGTAGTCCTCGTTGTTGTACTTCACCTCGGTGCCGCCGTACTTGCTGTAGAGAACGACGTCGCCGACGGAGACGTCGAGCGGCAGCCGCTTGCCGTCCTCGAAGCGGCCCGGGCCGACGGCCAGGACGACGCCCTCCTGGGGCTTCTCCTTGGCGGTGTCCGGGATGACCAGGCCCGAGGCCGTGGTCTCCTCGGCGTCGAGCGTCTGGACCACGATGCGGTCCTCAAGCGGCTTGATGGCAACCTTGGTGCTGGCGGTCGTCACGATCCGACCTCCCCCTTCGGAGATCTCGCGGGGTTGAATGTCTGGGGTGGCGACCCTGGTGGATCCGTCGTCGCGGGTGCCGGATCCGCCTCGTCGCTGTGTTGGCACTCTCGCTGGGGGAGTGCCAGAGCCGAGGTTATGCCGCGCTTTAGCACTCGGTCAAGCCGAGTGCCAGATTGCCACCCGTGGCGCCGCCCGCCGCTCGTACAGTCGTACGGGCCACGACCGCCCGCGTCACATGTAGTCCTCCAGCCGGGCCACCGTGAAGCCCTGCCGCTGGACCTCCCGTACCAGCTCCGCCAGCACGTCCGTCATCGTCCGGCCGCCCTGCTGCTCCGGCCCCCGGAAGTGCGCCAGCACGATGTCGCCGGGGCGCAGCCGGCCGCCGCTGCGGTACTCCAGGCCGCTCGCCTTCATCTCCGCCCGCCACAGCGGCATCGCGCGCACGCCGCACGACGCGGCGGCCCTGAGCGTCGCCGCGTCGTACGCGCCGTAGGGCGGCCGGAAGAGCGTCGGGCGGACCCCGAAGGTCTCCGCGACGCGGGCCTGCTGGCGGCAGATCTGGCGGCGCTGCTCGGCATACGGCAGGGACGTGAGGTCGGGGTGGGTGAGGGTGTGGCCGTGGACGGAGTTGCCGAGGCGCCGCAGTTCCTCGAAGTAGCCGTAGTCCCCGCCGGCCGCGGAGTCGGAGAGGAACATGCTGAACGGCAGCCCCAGATCCGCCGCCATCCGGATCAGTTCGGGGTCCTTCGCCCAGCCGTCGTCGATCGTGAGGAAGACGACCTTGTCCCGCGTCGGCACCCGGCCCGTCACGGCCGGCAGCCCGGAGTCCGCCGGCTGCACGGGGCGGCTCGCGGGGGGCGCGGGCGGCGGGTCGAGGGGGCGGTCGAGGCCCCAGTGCCGGTACGCCGTGGGATCGGCGGCGCGGGCTGAATCCTCGCCGGCCTCGCCGGTCCCGCCCGCCTCGCCGCGTTTGGCGTCCCCGCCCGGCAGCGCGCGCGGCGTACGGCCCGCGTGCCGCGCGTCCGGACTCCCCTCCGCGGGCTCGCCTCTGCTCTCCGGAAACCACTCCTCCGTCGGCCGGGCCGCGTCCGCGCAGGCGGTGAGCGCCAGCAGACAGAGGGCGGCTATCGCGGCGGCCGACGACCGCCGCCCGGAGCGGCGGGTGCGCCTCATACGTACTCCTCCAAGCGAGCAACGGCGAAGCCCTCGTCGTTCGCCTTACGGAGCACCGTACGGAGGACGTCGGCCATCGTGCCGCCGAATTCGGAAGGTCCTTCGAAGTGGGTGAGCACGATATCGCCGGGGTGGAACGCGGTGTCGCCCCGGGAGTACGTCCAGCGGCCGGGGAACGCCTCCTGCTGCCACAGCGGCACGAGTTCGATGCCGCAGTCCCGCGCGGCGCGCAGGGTGTCGCCGTTGTAGTTGCCGTACGGCGGGCGGAAGATCCGCGGTGCGGCGCCCATCTCGCGCTTCAGGACGCGCTGTTGGCCGCAGATCTCCTCGCGCTGGGAGGCGTAGGGCAGTTCGCGGAGGTCGGGGTGGTGGAGGGTGTGGTTGTTGACGGTGGTGCCGAGGTCGCGGAGGGCGCGGAAGTAGGCGTAGCCGTCGCTCGCGACCTCGTCGGCGAGGAACGCGCTGACGGGCACGTCGAGTTCGCGCAGCATGCGCAGCAGCTCGGGGTCCTTGCGGTAGCCGTCGTCGATGGTCAGGAAGACCACCCGGTCGTCGGTCGGGACCCGGGTGATGACCGGCGGCAGGCCGGGGCCGCCGCCGGCCGTCTCGTAGCCGGGTTCGGTGGCGAGCGCGGGTTTGGTGCGCGGCGGGGCGGGCGGCAGCAGCGGGGCCGCGTCCAGGCCCCAGGCGCGGGCGGCGGCGAGCCGCCGGGCATGGAGGCGCCGCTGGTGCTGCGCGGTGCGGGCGAGCGCGCGGGCGGGTGCGGCGGCGGGGGCGCCGGCGAGGGCGGGCTTGGCGTCCTGGGCGCCCTCGGTGAGGGGGCGGGGGTGGCCGGCGGGGCCGGAGGAGCAGGCGGAGGTGAGGGAGGCGAGGAGGGCGGTGGTGACGGCCAGGGTGAGGAAGCCCGTGTGGGGCAGAGCTCGTGGGGTCATTTTGCCCTTTTGTCGTATTAGTTAGTGACGCCCGCATCCTCACCGGCACGGACCCGGGTGTCATGCCGCCACGCCGTACGGGCCCCCGCATGGCGGATGCGGGCAGGCCGTCCGGCCGGGTCGCGGGAGGCCGGACACCGCGGGCCGCCGGTCCGGCGGGAGGAGCCGCCCGGGCGTACGCCTCGGGCACGGCGGGAAGGCGGGCGCGGCGGCGCTGCGGCGAACTGCGCTGCGGGCCACGGCCGGGCCTCCGCCCCGGCGGCCCGCGCAGGTACGGCGCCACCCAGCCTCTGCCGCGCCTGCTTCGACGGCGAGTACGGCGGCCTGCGCGGGCAGGCGTCACCGGTCGCGGACAATGGGCGCATGCACGGCCCCGACGCCTCCGCTGGCTCCCTCGCCGGTCTCCTCACCCCCGAGGGGCAGACCCTCCTCGACGAGCTGCGCGACCACGACCCCGCCGACGAGCTGGCCCTCGCCACCCGGCTGCGCCGCACCCACCCCGCCCCGCTGGTCTCCGCCGCGCTCGGCCAGGCCCGGCTGCGGCAGCGGGCGGCGGCGAAGTTCGGGGCGGACGCGGAGCGGATGTACTTCACCCCCGACGGCGTCGAGCAGGCGACCCGTACCGCGGTGGCAGCGCACCGCGCGGCCCGGTTCGCGGCGCTCGGCGTCACCCGGATCGCCGATCTGTGCTGCGGCGTCGGCGGCGACGCGGTGGCGCTGGCGCGGGCCGGGATCGCGGTGCTCGCCGTCGACCGGGATCCGGCGACGGCCGCCGCCGCGCGGGCCAACGCGGCGGCGCTGGGGCTCGCGGAGCTGGTCGACGTGCGGTGCGCGGAGGTGGGGGAGGTGGACATCTCGGAGTACGACGCGGTGTTCATCGACCCGGCGCGCCGGGTCGTGGGGGGTGCCCCGGCCCGCCGGGGCGGAGGGGGTGCCCCGGCGGGCCGGGGCGGCGGACCGGGCGGGGGCGGGCGGGGGCGTGTCTTCGACCCCGAGGCGTACTCCCCGCCGCTGTCCTGGGCCGTCGAGGTCGCCCGCCGCGTCTCGCACGCGGCGCTGAAGGTCGCCCCCGGCATCCCGCACGAGGCGGTGCCGGACGACGCCGAGGCGGAGTGGGTCTCCGACGGCGGCGACGTGAAGGAGGCCGTGCTCTGGTTCGGCACCGTTCCCGACGCGGTCTCCCTCGACGCGGTCTCCCCTGACGCCGTCTCCCTTGACGCGGTCTCCTCCGGCGCCGTCTCCCCCGGCGCCCGTCGCGCGACCATCCTGCCCGCCGGCGTCACCCTCACCGGCCGCGGTCTGCCCGACCCGGTGGCAGGACCCGTCGGCCGCTATCTGTACGAGCCGGACGGCGCCGTCGTCCGCGCCCACCTCGTCGCCGAGGTGGCGGCGCAGGTCGGCGGCCGGCTGCTGGACCCGACCATCGCGTACGTCGCGGCCGACGGCCTGGTGCCGACCCCGTACGCCACCGCGTACGAGATCACCGACTCGCTCCCCTTCAGCGTCAAGAAGCTCCGCGCCCTGCTGCGCGAACGCGGCGTCGGCAGCGTCACCGTCAAGAAGCGCGGCTCCGCCGTCGAGCCCGAGGAGCTGCGGCGCATGCTGAAGCTCAGCGGTCCGCCTGCGGCGTCCTGCACCGTCTTCCTGACCCGGGTCGCGGGCGCCCCTACGGTGCTGCTGGGTCGTCCGGCCCCAGCGACGTGAACCGCCAGCGGTGCACGGGCCGCGCCAGCAGGCCGGCGTCCGGATCCGGGAGTTCCGGCATGCCGGGCTCACTGTTGCCGCAGCCCGCATCCCACCAGGTGATGACCAGCACCCGGTCCCCCGGCGCGCGGAACGTCTCGCGCCGCAGCGGCTGCCTGGGCAGGCGCTGCGCCCGCGCCCACGCCAGCAGTTCGTCGCCGCGCCCGGCCGCGGCCTTGGCCTCCCACATCAGCGCGATGACGGTCACCAGTAGAGGTTGTCCTTCGCCAGCTCGTGCACGTGGTCGTGGCCGTGGTCATCGCCCGGTACGTGCGTCTGCGTGACCGGCAGCGACGAGTCCGCCGACAGCTCCCAGTCCGACGCCGCCCGCCCCCGCGCCACCATCTCCGCGCCCAGCGCCGCGACCATCGCCCCGTTGTCCGTGCACAGCTTCGGCCGCGGCACCCGCAGCACGATCCCCGCGTCCTCGCAGCGCCGCTCCGCCATCGCCCGCAGCCGCGAGTTCGCCGCCACACCGCCGCCGATCATCAGGTGGCCGACGCCGCTGTCCCGGCAGGCCCGTACCGCCTTGCGCGTCAGCACGTCCGCCACCGACTCCTGGAACGACGCCGCCACATCTGCCACCGGCACCTCCTCCCCCGCCGCGCGCCTGGCCTCCACCCAGCGGGCGACGGAGGTCTTCAGGCCGGAGAAGGAGAAGTCGTACAGCGGGTCGCGCGGCCCCGTCAGGCCGCGGGGGAAGCGGATCGCGGCCGGGTCGCCCTCGCGCGCGGCCTTGTCGATGAACGGGCCGCCGGGAAAGCCGAGCCCGAGCACCCGGGCGACCTTGTCGAACGCCTCGCCCGCCGCGTCGTCGATGGTCGCGCCGAGGGGGCGGACGTCGGAGGTGATGTCGGCGGACAGCAGTATCGAGGAGTGCCCGCCGGAGACCAGCAGGGCCATCGTCGGCTCGGGCAGCGCGCCGTTCTCGAGCTGGTCGACGGCGATGTGCGAGGCGAGGTGGTTGACGCCGTAGAGCGGCTTGCCCAGCGCGTACGCGTACGCCTTGGCCGCCGACACCCCGACCAGCAGCGCGCCCGAGAGCCCCGGCCCCGCCGTCACCGCGACCGCGTCCAGGTCGGGGGCGGTGACCCCGGCGTCGCGCAGCGCCCGCTCGATCGTCGGCACCATCGCCTCCAGGTGCGCCCGGCTCGCCACCTCGGGCACCACGCCGCCGAAGCGGGCGTGCGCGTCCACGCTGGAGGCGACGGCGTCGGCGAGCAGCGTGTGCCCGCGGACGATCCCGACACCGGTCTCGTCGCAGGACGTCTCGATGCCGAGCACCAGGGGTTCGTCTGCCATGGGGGGCATCACTCTTTCTCGGTACGGGTCTCGCTACGGCGCATGACGAGCGCGTCGACGTTTCCGGGCTGGTAGTAGCCGCGCCTGACGCCGATCACGGCGAAGCCGTGGCGCTCGTAGAGGCGCTGGGCGCGCTCGTTGTCGACGCGCACCTCCAGCAGCACCTCGCGGCAGCCGAAGCGGCGGGCGGCGGCGAGCAGCGCCTGGAGCAGGCGCGGGCCGAGGCCGGTGCCCCAGTGGTCGCGGGCGGCGGCGATGGTCTGGATGTCGCCGGTGCCGTCGAGGGCGGCGAGGCCGCCGTAGCCGACGACGCGGCCGTCGGCGTCCTCGGCGACGAGGTACGCGCGGGTGGCGCCGGGGCCGCGGGCGTGGGCCAGCTCGGACCAGAACATGGCCGGGGACCAGGCGTCTTCGGGGAAGGTGTCCCGTTCGAGGGCGAGCACGGGGTCGATGTCCCACCACCGCATCTCCCGCAGGGCGACAGCGGTCATCTGCGGGGGTCGCTCTCGTACGGGGCCGGGCGTGCGGTCATCGCGGGGTGACCGCCTTGTACGCGGCCGGGACCTGCGCGTCCGGCCGGCGCAGGTACAGCGGGCGGGGCGGCAGCAGCTCGGCGCCCGCCGCGAGCCGCTCGGCGGCCAGCGCCGCGAGGGCGGCGGCGTGCGGGTGCGCCGGGGGGCGGGCGTCGGGGAACGCCTCGGGGTACAGCCCGGCCCCGGCCCCGGCGGCGGGCAGCCCGGCGATCTGCTCGGCGAGGTCGGCGGGCCGGTCGACGGCGGGGTCGGTGCGGCGGGTGCGGGCGTCGGCGTAGCGCGCCCAGTACACCTCTTTGCGCCGGGCGTCGGTGGCCACGACGAACGGGCCGTCGATACCGTCGTCGCCTGCGCCCGCGCCCGCGCCGCCGTCGCGGCCGGCGGCGTAGGCGATGCCGTCGAGCGTGCAGACCCCGTACACGGGGATGCCGAGCGTCATGCCGAGGACCTCCGCGGTCACCAGCCCCACCCGCAGCCCGGTGTACGGGCCGGGCCCGACGCCGACGACGACGCCGGTCAGCTCCCCCAGCTCCCGCCCCGCCGCGCCCAGCACCCGGTGGACGGCGGGCAGCAGCAGCTCGCCGTGGCGCCGGGCGTCGACCTGGTGCGACGCGGCGAGCGCGGGCGCCGCGGGGTCGCCGTCGTGGAGTGCGACGGTGACGGCGGGGGTGGCGGTATCCATGGCGAGCAGCACGCTCTCCAGCGTAGTCGGGCGCCGGGGGTGCCCGGAGCCGTCCGCCGGGGCGGTGACGGCGGCTGCGGCGGGGCCGGGGCGGCGCGGCGGCGGGTGCTACCGTCGGGCGGAGCAGACGGGGGGCGGGCAGGGCAGGCCGGCACGGGCAAGCCAGGTGCCGGCTTCGGCAGCGCGGCCGTACGGCCGCCGTACCGGAAGGGGCGTACCGCGTGGCAGGCAGCGGGAAATTCGTGGCCGGGCTGACGGCCGCCGCCCTGGGCGTGGTCGCGTTCCTCGCCTACCAGGCCAACGCCAACGCCCCCGACTCCCTCGCCCGCAACCGGCCGGGCGTCGCCAGCCCCGAGCCGTCCAAGGCGAAAGAGAAGAAGCTTGAGCTGCCCGCCCGCTCGGGCTCCGGGCTGCGGGTGGTGTACGCGCTGAAGGACCGGCGCGTGTGGCTCGTCGGCGAGGACAACTCGGTGCTGCGGACGTACAAGGTGACGCCGAGCACCGTCGACCCGCCGGTCGGCACGTACGCCGTGACCTCGCGGTCGCGGCAGATCACCGGCTCGGACGGGGTGCCGGTCGAGCACGTGGTGATCTTCACGGAGGCCGAGGGCACGGTCATAGGGTTCAGCGCCGCGGTCGACGGCTCGCGGCCGGACCCGGACGCGGCGGAGAAGACGGGCGGTGTGCGCTCGTCGCGGGTGGACGGCAAGGCGCTGTGGCGCTTCGCGACGGTGGGCGTCGAGGTCGTGGTAGTGAATTGACTTGCGCCTCGGGGTTGAAGCCCGAGGTTCCGGCCTTCTCGATCGTTGCTGTGCCGCTACGCGGCACGGGATTCGGTCGGGAATCCGTGGCTTCCTGTTTCTTCGCGCTGTGCCGGGATTGCTCCTGGTCTTACCGGCGCTCCGCAGGCCGATGCCGCCAGTCCGGCGGCCGTCTTCACGTTGATCGCGGCGTTGATGTCCCGGTCGTGGACGGTGCCGCAGGCGGTACAGGTCCATTCCCGGACGTTCAGGGGTTTGGGGCCGTCCACGGCGCCGCAGGTGGAGCAGGTCTGGGAGGTCGGCTCGAACCGGCCGATCCTGACCAGTGTGCGGCCGTACCGCTCTGCTTTGTACTCCAGCATGCTGATGAACGATGACCATCCGGCGTCGTGCACGGACTTGGCCAGCTTCGTGCGGGCCAGTCCCGCCACCGACAGGTCCTCCACCGCGATCCCTTGGTTCTCGGAGATCAGCTTCGTGGAGAGCTGGTGGTGGAACTCGCGGCGTGCGTCGGTGACCTCGGCGNGGCCGCGGGCGACCTTGAGGCGGGCGTGGGCGCGGTTCTTGCTCCCCTTCTGCTTGCGGGACAGCTCCCGCTGGGCCTTCTTCAGCTTCTTCTCCGCGCGCCGAAGGAAGCGCGGGGAGGCGAAGAAGCGCGGTGTCCGGCTCCGCCGAACCTGAACCCGCGACGCTCCACGTCGCCACCATCAGATTCGCTTCATCACCGGCCTGAAGGCCGATGCACCACGAATGAATTCCGGTAGCGGGGATCCGCCGCCGGATCCCCGCCGCTCCGTTTTCCGTTCCCCCGTTCCCGCGTTCTTACGCTCCTACAGCCCCGCGGCCTCGGCGATCAGCGAGACCTGCGCCAGGTCCGGGTTGCAGGGGAACAGCACCAGCTCGTCGCAGCCCGCGTCCGCGAACGCGGCCTTCGCGGCGGCGATCGCCTTCGGCGACGTCAGCGCCCCCGCGACGATCTTCTCGGCGAAGTCGCCGAGGAACCCGTAGTAGTCCAGCAGGTAGCTGCGGGCGTGCTCCTCGGCGTCCTCGCCGAGGCTCGCGTACGCCAGCGCCGCCACCCGCGGCTCGCCCTCCCGGCCCGCCTCGCGCCACGCAGCCCTGGCCTTTCCGGCGCCCGCGGCCAGTTGCTCGGGCGACCCGCCGCCGAGGATCCACCCGGCGCCGTACTCCGCGAGCCGCCGGAACGTGGCGGGCGCCTCGCCGCCGAAGAGGATCGGCGGCCCGCCGGCCTGCACCGGCGCCGGGCCGACGGGGTGGGCCCGGCCGCGGGCGTCCTGGCTCCACACCGCGCGCATCTCGGCGAGCTGGTCGTCGAAGATCCGGCCCCGCTCGGTGAACGGCACGCCCGTCGCCTCGTAGTCGTCCTGCCGCCCGCCGACCGCGGCGCCGACGGTGAGCCGGCCGCCGGAGAGCACGTCGACGGAGGCGAGCTGCTTGGCGAGCAGGGCGCCGTTGCCGCGGTACGGCCCTATGAGGATGGTCGTCGCCAGGCCGATCCGCTCGGTGACGGCCGCGGCGGCGGCGAGGACGGGGATCGTTTCGAGGTTGCCGTAGACGACGCGGTCGATGGTGCCCAGGGTCGAGAACCCTGCCTGTTCTGCCGCGGTGGCCCACGCGGGGATCAGCTTGCCGGGGATGCCGGGGAGGGTGGAGGGAAGTCCGATGCCGATGTCCATCCGCGCAGCCTAGATGTCCCCGGGTGGGGCGGATGGGGCGGGTCTGGGAGCGCCTAGCTACGCGGCGTGTCGCTCCGCGGCGGCGGTGCTGCCCGCCGCCTTTCCCGGCTCCTCCGGCTCTCCCGGTTCCCTCGGCTCCCCCGGCTCCTCCGCCCGGCGTTCGGGGGCGGGCGGCGTCGAGACCGCCTCGGCCGCCGCGCAGGCGGCGAGCAGCTCGGCGACCCCGACGGCGGGGCGCTGCTCGTCTTGCTCAGATGCCATACACCCATGGGACCACGCCCGCCTACCTGGGGCAATGCTATGCCGACAGCACGTCGGCATCTTCGTCGGAACGTACAGCACTGCTGTTCAGGCGCGGGTGAGCGCGGCCAGCGCGCCGTGTGCCCAGCGCTCGCCGACGCCGGTGACGGTGACGTGCCGTACGTCTGCCTCCGCAGCGCCCATCTCGTCGGCCGTCTCCTCGGCCATCTCCCCCGCCGCCTCCGCCGGTTCGGCGGCACCGCCCGTCCTGCGCTCGATGACGACGTGCAGCCGGTCCTCGGCCAGTTCCTCGACCTTGCCCTCGCCCCACTCCACGACCACGACCGACTCGGGCAGCGACACGTCGAGATCCAGGTCCTCCATCTCCTCCAGACCGCCGCCCAGCCGGTAGGCGTCGACGTGGACGAGCGGCGGCCCGCCGGAGACGGACGGGTGCACGCGCGCGATGACGAACGTCGGCGACGTCACCGCCCCCCGCACCCCGAGCCCGGCGCCCAGCCCGCGCGCGAGCGTCGTCTTGCCCGCGCCCAGCGCCCCGGTGAGGAGCACGAGGTCACCGGCGCGCAGCAGGGCGGCCAGCCGGCGGCCCAGGTCCTGCATCTGCTCGGGCGACTCGACGGTCAACTGCACGGCGGTGGTGGTCGCGGCGGCGCTCATGGGACTGGATGTTAGAGGGTCCGGCGCGACGTGCCGCGCGGGCGCCGTACGGGCCCGCCCCCCGGCTCCGCCCCGGCCGCGGACTCCCGCCCGGCCCCCGGCTTCATCGCGGTCCCTGGCTTCGGCGCGGCCCCCGGTTTCGGCGCGGCCCCCGGCTTCGGCGCGGCTCCCGGCTTCGCCCTGTCCCCCGGCCGGATCCGCACGCCCGCGCGGGCGAGCAGCGTGGCCAGCGCGTCGTTCACGCGGTCGGGGCGTTCCAGGAGCGCGAGGTGCCCGGCGTTCTCGATGACGTCGAACGCGGCGTCGGGAAGCCGCGCGGCGATCCGCTCGCTGTGCGCCGGGGGCGTGACCATGTCGCGGTCGCCGACGAGGACGAGCCCGGGGAGGTCGCGGAAGAGCGCCAGCGCCTCATCCTTCTCGTGCGCGGCGAACGCCGGGTAGAACTCGGCGACCACGTCTATCGGCGTGCTCTCCAGCAGCCGCTCCGCGAAGCGCGCGACGCCCGGGTCGACGCCCTCGGTGCCGAACGAGTAGTGCTTGATGATCCCGGCGAAGAGGTCGGCCGTCGCCTGCCGGCCGCGCTCGGCCAGCTCGGCGCGGCTGCCGAGGGCCCTCAGGACGCCGGGCACGAAGTGCCGTACGGCCCAGGCTCCGGCGGCGGGCAGACCGAACGTCACGCGGCCGAGGTCGCCCGCGGAGGTGCCGAGGAACGCGACGCCGGCGACCCGGTCCCGTACGAGATCGGGGAACTGGTCGGCGAGGGCCATGACCGTCATGCCGCCCATCGAGTGCCCGGCGAGGAGCAGCGGGCCCTCGGGGGCGGCGGCGTCGAGGACGGCCTTGAGGTCGCGGCCGAGCTGCTCGATGGTGACCGGTTCGTCGCCGGCGAGCTGGGAGATGCCGCGGGCGGAGCGGCCGTGGCTGCGCTGGTCCCAGTAGACGGTGCGGACCCGGCCGCGCAGGGCGGCGCGCTGGAAGTGCCAGGAGTCCTGGGTGAGGCAGTAGCCGTGGGTGAAGACGACGGTGAGGGGTGCGGGGTCGCGGCGGGCGGCGAAGCGGCGGCGCCGGCGGCGGGGGGCGGTGGCGTTCTCGGGGGCGGTGCCGTCGGGGGGCGCGGCCGGGAAGTCGCCGGCCTCCTCGACCTCGTAGTACAGCTCGGTGCCGTCGTCCGCGACGGCGGTGCCGGGGGTGCCGCGGAGGGTGCCGTACGGGCCGGCCACGTCGAGGGCCTGCCGGGCCCGGCGGCGTACGTCGCGGCCCATCGCGAGGCGCTCCACCGCCACGCCTGCGGCGGCCCCGGCGGCGAGGACGCCGATGGCGGCACCGGCGATCCCGGCGCGCCGGCCGGCCCGGGCCCAGCCGCCGGAGGCGGGGGTGGGGGCGGGGAGGGGGTCAGCCATGGCGGGACCCGGGGCGGGGGGCGGCGCCGGGAGGGCGCGTCGGCTGCGGGGCGCCCGCAGCCGTGCCGGGGTGTGTGCCCGTACCCGCGCTCGGGCTCGCGTCCGTGCTCGCGCCGGCGTCCTCGTCCGTGCTCGCGCCCGCGGCCGTATCCGTGCTCGTGCCCGTATCCGTGTCGGTGTCCATGAGGGTGGCATCCCCCGCCCCGCCCACGTACACGCGCGGAACGCGGGGTCCGATCCGCGCGACGATCTCGTACCCGATCGTGCCCGCCGCCCGCGCCCAGTCCTCCGCCGTGGGCTCGCCGTCGTCCCCCGCCCCGAACAGCACCGCCTCCTCGCCCACCGCCGCCGCGTCTCCGCCGAGGTCCACGACGAACTGGTCCATCGCGACCCGCCCCGCGACCGTCCGCCACTTCCCGGCGGCCAGCACGGGCCCCGTCCCCGACGCGTGCCGCGGGATGCCGTCCGCGTAGCCCAGCGGGACGAGGGCCAGGGTGGTGCGGCCCGGGGTGACGTAGTGGTGCCCGTACGAGATGCCCAGGCCGGCCGGCGCCTCCTTGACCTGCGCCAGCGGCGCCTTGAGCGCCATCACCGGCCGCAGCCCGAAGTCCGCGGACGCGCCGACCTCGGGGCTCGGCGACAGCCCGTAGGACGCGATCCCGGGCCGTACGAGGTCGAAGTGGGCCTCGGGGAGGGTGAGCGTGGCCGGGGAGTTCGCCAGGTGCCGCACCTCGGGGCGCAGCCCCGCGCGGTCGGCGACGGCGAGGGCGTCGTGGAAGGCGTCGAGCTGACGGCGGACGGAGGGGTGGCCGGGCTCGTCGGCGCAGGCGAAGTGCGACCAGACGCCGGTGACGTCGATGAGCCCCTCGGCCTCGGCGGCGCGGGCGGCGGCGGCGAGACCGGGCCAGTCGGCGGCGAGGCAGCCGTTGCGCCCGAGGCCGGTGTCGGCCTTGAGCTGCACGCGCGCGGGACGCCCGGCGGCGCGGGCGGCGGGCAGGAGTTCGCGCAGCGCCCACACGCCGCTGACGGCGATGTCGAGATCCGCCTCGACGGCCTGACGCCACGGCCCGCCGGGCGTCCACAGCCAGCACAGAATCCGCCCCTGATCACCGGCAGCCCGCAGGTGCAGCGCCTCGTCCGGCGTGGCGGCCCCGAGCCACTCGGCACCGGCGGCCCGCGCGGCACGGGCGAGGGGCAGCATGCCGTGTCCGTACGCGTCGGCCTTGACGACGGCCATGAACTGCGCGCGGCTGGCGATGCCGCGCAGGGCGCGGATGTTGGCGCCGTACGCGGTGAGGTCGATCTCCGCGCGGGCGCGGAAGGGGGTGTCGGTCATCGGTGCCAGTGTCGCATTCCCCCCTGACGCCTGCGGCTGGGCGACGGGGGCTGCGGCGTCGGGCACGGGGTTGCTGACGCCTGCGGCCCGGCGGCGTTACGCGTCGCGGACGTCGCGCCAGACCGCGGGGAGGGCGTCGGGGAGTTCGTGGGCGGTGACCGGGGCGCCGGCGGCGAGGGTGCGGGCGGCGAGGCCGTGGAGGTACGCGCCGACGGAGGCGGCGTCGCGGGCGGCGAGGCCGGCGGCGAGGAGCGAGCCGGTGAGCCCGGAGAGCACGTCGCCGCTGCCGGCGGTGGCGAGCCAGGGGGTGCCGGTGGGGTTGAGCCGCACCGGGGTGCGTGCGCCCCCGCGCGCCGGATCCGCACCCGCGCCGGGCGCACCACCGCCCTCCGCGCCCTCCGCGCCCCCGGGGTCCCCGGGGTCCGGCTCCGGCTCCGGCTCCGGGTCGGCGATCAGGGTGGTGGAGCCCTTGAGCAGGGTGGTCGCCCCGTACGCGGCGGCCAGCGACCGTACGGCGGCGAGCCGGCCCGCCTCCACCTCCGCCCGGTCCACGCCCAGCAGCGCGGCGGCCTCCCCCGCGTGCGGGGTGAGCAGCGTCGGCGCGGAGCGGCGCCGTACCCGTACCCGGTCCAGCAGCCGCAGGCCGTCGGCGTCCACCAGCACCGGCACGTCGGTGGCGAGCACCTGCGCCACCACCTCCTCCGCACCCGGCCCGTCCCCAAGACCCGGCCCGACGACCCACGCCTGGACCCGGCCCGCCTTCGCCGGCGGCCCGGCGTGCACCAGGGTCTCCGGATACCGCGCGATGACCGCCCGCGCCGCGGGCCCCACGTACCGCACGGCCCCCGCCCCGCCGCGCAGCGCCCCGCCGACGGCGAGGACGGCGGCCCCGGGGTAGCGCTCGGAACCGGCGACGACGCCGACGACGCCGCGCCGGTACTTGTCGCTCTCGGCGGTCGGATGCGGCAGCAGCGCGGCGACGTCGGCGTGCTGCAGGGCTTCCAGCTCGGGCACGGCGGGCAGGTACGGGCCGAGCCCGATGTCGACGAGCCGCAGCGCGCCGGCACGCTCGGCGGCGGGGTCGACGAGGAGACCGGGTTTGTACGTACCGAAGGTCACGGTGGCGTCGGCGGTGACGGCGTCGCCCCGTACCTCGCCGGTGTCGGCCTCGACGCCGCTGGGGAGGTCGACGGCGAGCACGGGGGCGCGGGAGTCGCGGACGAGGTGCATGAGCGCGGCGGCGGAGGGCCGGAGGCCGCCGGAGCCGCCGATGCCGACGATGCCGTCGAGGACGAGGTCGACGCGTTCGAACACGCGGCGCAGCGGAACCTCCGCGTCGGCCCCCTCCTCCGCGGGCACGACCTCCTCCGCGGGCACGACCCACCCCCCGGCAGCCCACAGGGCGGCGAGCCCGCCCTCGTGCGCCCGCTCCGGGCTGAGCAGCACCGCCGTCACCCGTGCCCCGCGCCGCGCCAGCCGGGCCCCGGCGTACAGCGCGTCCCCGCCGTTGTCCCCGCTGCCCACGAGCAGCACCACCCGCCGCCCGTACACCCGCCCCAGCAACCCGGCCGCCGCGGCGGCCAGCCCCGCCGCAGCCCGCTGCATCAGCGCGCCCTCGGGCAACTCCGCCATGAGCGCCGCCTCAGCACGACGCACCGTCTCCACCCCGTACGCGCTCCTCATCCCCCCATCCTCCCTGCCCCCCGCGCGGACCGCAGCCGGGGGTACGGAACGCACGCGGCGCGCTCAGCGCCGGGCGACCGCCAGCAGGTGCGAGGCCGCCGCCAGCAGCTCCGGATACCCGTCGGCCAGCCGCGCCGCGCGCAGCGCGGCGGCGAACGCGGGGTGGTCCGCCGGCAACGGCCGCCCCGTGTGCTGCTCGACGGCCTTGAGCTGCGCCCACCCCGGCCCCTCCACCCCGTACACGGTCACCTCGCCCAGCCCTGCCGCGCGCATCTCGTCCGCCAGCCCCGCCGCCGTGTGGAAGTACGCGGCCGTGAAGCCCTTGCGACCGGGGTCGTGGCGGCCGGTGGTCAGGATGTCGCGGACGGCGTCGTGGACGCGGTCCCCGGTGAGCAGCGTGGTCGCGGTGTGCTCGAAGACGGAGGCGTACCGGCCGATCGCCGCGGCGGCGACGAGGCCCCCGGGGCGGGTGACGCGCCGCGCCTCGGCGAGGGCGAGGTCGCGGTCGTCGCGCTCCAAGAGGTGCGAGGCACCATGACGGAAGCGCGGGGGTGCCGTGACGGCGCGCCCCGCCGACCCACGCCGGCCCGGCGGCGTTACGCCCCCACCCGCTACCCTGCCGCGCATGAGCGGAATCGTCGGGGTCGGCATCGATGTCGCCGAGGTGGGGCGGTTCGGGGCCGCGTTGGAGCGGACGCCGGAGTTGGCCGATCGGCTGTTCCTGCCCGCCGAGCAGGTGCTGCCCGACGGGGAGCGGCGGGGGGTGGCTTCGCTGGCGGTGCGGTTTGCGGCGAAGGAGGCGCTGGCCAAGGCGCTGGGGGCGCCGCCCGGGCTGCACTGGCACGACGCCGAGGTGTGCGTCCACGACAACGGGCGGCCCCATCTGCGCGTGCGCGGCACCGTTGCCGCGCGCGCCGCCGAGCTGGGGGTGCGCAGTTGGCACGTGTCGCTGAGTCACGACGCCGGCATCGCCTCCGCCGTCGTCATCGCCGAGGGGTGAGCGGCGGCCGACCCCGGACTACCTGCCCCACGCCATCCGCTCCACCGCCTCCTGGACGAGGTCCAGGTACTCCACCTCCTCGCAGCGCGGCTTGCTGCCCATGCGGTACAGGTCCAGCGACTCGACCAGGTCCTCCCCCAGGTCCTCGTCCGGCAGCTCCGCCGCGAGGTCGCCCCGGACCCGGCCCGCGAACTCCTCCCGGGTGTTCCGGGCCCGCCGGCGCCGTGCGCCGGCCGCGGCGAGCTGCTTGCGTCTCTCGTGCCACACGGCATGCAGTACGGACATCTCGTCCCCCAAGAATCGAATACGCATGCGGACCATAGCCTTCCGGCCGCTCCGGGCCTAGGGGTAGGCCGGACCCCGCCCGCGCGCCCCCGCCCGCGCGCCCCCGCCCGCGCGCCCCCGCCCGCGCGGCTCCCATCGCCCCCGCGCACAATGGCCCCGTGGCCTCGCCGATGAGCACGCACAGCCCCTCCCCCTACGTCGACCTCTCCCGCGCCGAGTGGAGCGCCCTGCGCGACCGGACGCCGCTGCCGCTGTCCGCGGAGGAGGTCGAGCGGCTGCGCGGCCTCGGCGACGTGATCGACCTGGACGAGGTACGGGACGTCTATCTGCCCCTCTCCCGCCTGCTCAACCTCTACGTCGGCGCCACCCACGGCCTGCGGCGCGCCGTCAACACCTTCCTCGGCGGCTCCGGCGGCACCGCGGGACCGCACGCCGGCACGCCGTTCGTCATCGGGCTCGCCGGCAGCGTGGCCGTCGGCAAGTCGACCGTCGCGCGGCTGCTGCAGGCGCTGCTCGCGCGCTGGCCCGAGCACCCGCGCGTGGAGCTGGTCACCACCGACGGGTTCCTGCTGCCCAACGCCGAGCTGGCGGCCCGCGGGCTGATGGCGCGCAAGGGTTTCCCCGAGTCGTACGACCGGCGCGCGCTGACCCGCTTCGTCGCCGACGTGAAGTCCGGGCGGGACGAGGTCACCGCGCCCGTCTACTCCCACCTCACATACGACATCGTCCCCGGCGAGCGGCTGAAGGTGCAGCGCCCGGACATACTCATCGTCGAGGGCCTGAACGTGCTCCAGCCCGCGCTCCCCGGCCACGACGGCCGCACCCGCGTCGCGCTCGCCGACTTCTTCGACTTCAGCGTGTACGTGGACGCGCGCATCGAGGACATCGCACGCTGGTACGCCGAACGGTTCCGCAAGCTGCGCGAGACGGCCTTCCAGAACCCCCTGTCGTACTTCCGCCGCTACGCGGAGGTGCCGGAGGCCGAGGCGATGGCGTACGGCGAACGCAACTGGCACACGATCAACGAGCCCAACCTGCGCCAGAACATCGCCCCGACCCGCGGCCGGGCCACCCTCATCCTGCGCAAGGGCCCGGACCACAAGGTCCAGCGGCTGTCCCTGCGCAAGCTGTAGCACGCGCGCTACACCACCGCACCCCGCCGGTGTCGCGGAGTAACCGCGGTACTCACGGCACTCGGCGCCAGGTCCGACGACGCTCGATTCCGGGAGCACCCGAAGCTGCGCGCCGGCGACACGCTCGGCGAACGGCACGACGCACGCGGCGGTGGTCTCGTCGTACCCCGCGCACAACGAGCACGGGAACGCTGACCGACGCCGGCCGGTCCACCACAGCCGAGTCGTTGCCGCCCGGGTGAATTCCGGATCTCCTGCGCAACTCTCCCGGAACGGCGTGGAATCACTGTTTCCGGCGGTGGGCTGCAGTCGTCAGTCATGTGCCCTGCAGGCGCCCCCGCGTTTCCTTCCACTGCCACCGGAGAGGTCATGAGATTTTCCACGCGTGGGCGTGCGCCCGGCGCAGCGCTTCTCCTGACGGCGTTCGGCATGCTCACCGCGGCCGTACCTGCCGCCCCGGTCACCACCGGCCCCCATCCGACGCCCCAGCCCATGACCGCCGCCGACCCCGACGCCTTCTCCCTTCGGTGGGAGGGTGACCGGCGCACGCAGGCCCGGCAGTTGAGGAGGGAAATGAACCCGCGCGGCGCCCGGATCCCGGTGGGATCCATGCTGCACGCGGCCAACCGCCAGGCTGAAACGGAGGGCGAAGGCCGTTGCCGCGACAAGGCCACGACCGACAACGGCGCTCTGATCGGGGCGCACGCGGTCGCCTACTACTGCCTGAATCACCGGGACACCGTCAGCAAGCGGTGGACCCCACAGGGGGTGAGCGGGACGGAGGACGCGCGGCCCGGAGCCGGCACGGTGGACGGGCACAAGGCCCTCGTCTTCTCCTGGCACTCGGGCCCGGTGGGACATGACGGGACGGGAACCCGGCTGAGCTTCCTCGACCGCACCACGAACACATACATCCATGTCCTGCTCGTGCGTCCGAACAGCGCCGGGACCGATTACAGCGACGTGAACACCCACGCGGGAGGCATCGTCTGGTACCGGCACTACCTCTTCGTCGCCGGTCCCAGAAGCGGCGTGCGTGTCTTTGACACCGACAACCTCCTGCGGCTGGCGCAGAACCGGAAAGGGAACGTCAGCCCCGACTGCCCGACCGGGCGTCACCATGGCGAATACTGCGGGCGCGGCTACCACTACCTGCTGCCCGAGATCGGCCGGTGGCACAACCAGAGGGCCGGCACCCGCTATGACTCCATGTCTCTGGAGCGGGCCCCCGGACGGAACCCTGCCTTCCTGACCAGTGAGTACCGGACGACCAGCGTCGGCCGGGTGGCCCGCTGGGCGAACAGCGCAATGACCCGATTCCAGGGCACGATCCAGCCGTTCAGGGCCTGGCATCAGCCCGTCCGCTACGTTCAGGGCGCCTTTTCGCGTCGTTGCTACTACTTCCACACGGGCGGAGACAACAGCCCCAACCGCGACCTGGTCCGGGCCAACTCGACGGGCCACAGGACGCTGGCGTCGCAGCGCGGCGGCTGGGGGCTCCAGGATCCCTACTGGCTCCGCTCGGAGAATCAGCTGTGGACCCTCACCGAATATCCGGGCGCCCACCAGCGATTCATCTACGGGGTGAACAGGCCGGCCTGCCCCTGACACCTCGTCATCGCCGAAGTGCCCCAGGGCCCACCCGGAGTACGGGCTCCCGCTAGCCTCCACCCATGCTGCACCTGCGGATCCAGTGCCCCGCCGCCCGTACCGAAGAGGTCGTCGGGCTCATGCACAAGACCGTCGGCACCGCCCACCTCGCCGTGCTCCGCGGCGCCTCCCTCGACCCCGCGGGCGACATCGTGCTGTGCGACGTCGCCCGCGAGGCCGCCGACAAACTGCTGCAGGAACTGCGCGTGCGCGGGCTGTGCGACGAGGGGGCGGTCAGCGTCGACCAGGTCGGCCTGACGCTCTCCAGCCGCGCCGACCGGGCGGAGGAGGCCGCGCCTGGTGAGGCGGCGGACGCGGTGGTGTGGGAGTCGCTGGTCGAGGAGACGCAGGAGGAGTCGGCGCTGTCGCTCACGTACCTCGCCATGCTCGGCGTCGCCACGCTGCTCGCCGCGTGCGGGGTGATGATCGACAGCGCGATCCTCATCGTCGGGGCGATGGCGGTGGGGCCGGAGTTCGGGCCGGTGGCGGGGCTGTGCGTGGCGCTGGTGCAGCGGCGGTCGCGGCTGGCGGCGCGGTCGCTGGCGGCGCTGCTGGCGGGGTTCGCGGTGGCGATGGCGCTGGCGGTGGGGTTCAGCGTGGTGATGGATGCCTTCGGGCTGTTCACGAAGGCGGATCTGGACGCGGCACGGCCGCAGACGGGGTTCATCTGGGCGCCGGACTGGTTCTCGTTCATCGTGGCCCTGCTGGCGGGCACCGCGGGGACGCTGTCGCTGACGTCGTCGAAGTCGGGGGCGCTGGTGGGCGTCGCCATCTCGGTGACGACGGTGCCGGCGGCGGCCAACGCGGCGATCGCGCTCAGCTACGGGCAGGGGGACCAGGCCCGCGGGTCGTCGGAGCAGTTGCTGCTCAACCTGCTGGGCATCGTCGTGGCCGGGACGCTGACGCTGCTGGCGCAGAAGGTGTACTGGGCCTGGCACACGGAGCAGACGCTCGGCCAGCACGTCCGGCAGAAGCGGGTCGCGCAGCGCACGCACCGGCGGCTGTGAGGGCCGTACGCCCTGCGAAACCGGGGGCCTGGACGGCCGTACGCGGCCGGCGGCTCACGCCCGTACGCCGCGCGAAGCCGGCGGCTTGGACGGCCGTACGAAGCCGGCGCCCCGGCCCCGTACCGCGTACGGCAACCGCCTCAGCCCAGCGCCGACTTCACCACGTCGGCCAGCCGCCCCGCCACCGACCGGGCCTGGTCGGTGTCGGCGGCCTCGACCATGACCCGCACCACCGGCTCCGTACCGGACGGGCGCAGCAGCACCCGCCCCGTGGCGCCCAGCTCCCGCTCCGCCTCCTGCACCGCCTGGCGCAGCTCCGGGGAGCTGTCGACCCGGGACTTGTCGACGTCCCGCACGTTGATCAGCACCTGCGGCAGCCGCTCCATCACCGCCGCCAGCTCCGCCAGCGGCCGGCCGCTGGCGGCCACCCGGGAGGCGAGCAGCAGGCCGGTCAGCGTGCCGTCGCCGGTGGTGGCGTGGTCGAGGACGATGACGTGGCCGGACTGCTCGCCGCCGAGCGCGTAGCCGCCGCGCTTCATCTCCTCCAGCACGTAGCGGTCGCCGACGGCGGTCTGGATCAGCTCCACGCCCTCGCGCTCCAGCGCGAGCTTGAAGCCGAGGTTGGACATGACGGTGGCGACGACGGTGTTCCGGCGCAGCCGGCCGGCCTCGCGCAGGCCGAGGGCGAGGACGGCGAGGATCTGGTCGCCGTCGATCTCCCGTCCGTCGGCGTCCACCGCGAGGCAGCGGTCGGCGTCGCCGTCGTGGGCGATGCCGAGGTCGGCGCCGTGTTCGACGACGGCGGCGCGGAGCGGGTCGAGGTGGGTGGAGCCGTAGCCGTCGTTGATGTTGAGGCCGGTGGGGTCGGTGCCGATGGAGACGACGTCGGCGCCGGCCCGCTGGAACGCCTCCGGGGAGACGCGGGCGGCGGCACCGTGGGCGCCGTCCACGACGACCTTGAGCCCGTCGAGACGGTGCGGGAGTACGTCCAGCAGGTGGCCGACGTAGCGGTCGAAGCCCTGCTCGTAGCCCTGGACGCGGCCGACACCGGCGCCCGTCGGGCGCTCCCACGGCTCGCCGCGCTCGTGCTTGTGGTAGAGCGCCTCGATCTCGTCTTCCAGCTCGTCGGAGAGCTTGTGGCCGCCGCGGGCGATGAACTTCACGCCGTTGTCGGGCATGGGGTTGTGGCTGGCGGAGAGCATCACGCCGAGGTCGGCGTCGAGCGCGCCGGTGAGGTACGCGACCGCGGGGGTCGGCAGCACGCCGACGTGCAGCACGTCCACGCCCGCGCTGGCCAGCCCGGCGATGACAGCCGCTTCCAGGAACTCTCCGGACGCCCGCGGATCGCGTCCGACCACCGCCTTCGGGCGCTGGCCGGCCGGCTTGGCGGCGTCGGTGATGGCGAGCACGTGTGCTGCCGCCACCGACAGCCCGAGGGCCATCTCCGCGGTGAGGTCCGCGTTGGCGACGCCGCGCACGCCATCGGTGCCGAAGAGTCGTCCCACTGATCTCCTCCGAGTGCTCCCGAGTGCTCAAACCTGAACGAATACGTTCGACTTACGTTCGACTACGGACCGTTAAAAGTCCCTACGTGACCATACCCGTCGACCGTATGCCGACCATACAAGCGCGCCCCGGCGCCCTCCCGGATCTCTCTCCGGGGGCCGCCGGGGCTGAGCACAGTAGCAGTACGATGATCAGCGCTTGCTGTACTGCGTTCCCTTACGGGCCTTCTTCAGACCGGCCTTCTTCCGCTCGACCGCACGGTCGTCACGGGTCAGGAAGCCGGCCTTCTTCAGCGGGCCGCGGTTGTTGTCCGCGTCCGCCTCGTTGAGCGCACGGGCCACGCCCAGGCGCAGCGCGCCGGCCTGGCCGGAGATGCCGCCGCCGGCGATGCGGGCGACGACGTCGTAACGGTCGTCGAGCTCCAGCACCTTGAAGGGCTCGTTGACTTCCTGCTGGTGCACCTTGTTGGGGAAGTAGCCCTCCAGGGTGCGGCCGTTGATCTTCCACTTGCCGGTGCCGGGAACGATGCGCACCCGGGCGATGGCGTTCTTGCGCCGGCCGGTGCCCGCAGCCGGCTGCGGGTCGCCGAAGCGCGCCGCGACGGACTCGGTGGTGTAGTCCTCGGCGGGCGTCTCGGTGGTGTACTCCTCGACGTCCTCGACGGGCGCCTCAGCGGTGGTCTCAGCCACGATTCTCCTCAGCTTCTCTGTCTCTAGGGGTGTGGCCGGGACTACTGCGCGACCTGGGTGATCTCGTACGGGACCGGCTGCTGAGCGGCGTGCGGGTGCTCGGCACCGCGGTACACCTTCAGCTTGCTGAGCATCTGACGGCCCAGGGTGTTCTTCGGCAGCATGCCGCGGACGGCCTTCTCGACGGCTTTCTCCGGGTTCTTGTCCAGCAGCTCGTCGTAGCGGACGGAGCGGAGACCGCCGGGGTAGCCGGAGTGGCGGTAGGCCAGCTTCTGGGTCCGCTTGTTGCCGGAGAGGTGCACCTTGTCGGCGTTGATGATGATGACGAAGTCACCAGCGTCGACGTGAGGCGCGTACACCGGCTTGTGCTTGCCACGCAGCAACTGGGCGACCTGGGAGGCCAGGCGGCCCAGAACGACGTCGGTGGCGTCGATGACGTGCCACTGACGCTGGACGTCGCCGGGCTTGGGGCTGTACGTACGCACGGTCGTAGCCTTCGCTTCTTCAGTGGGTGTTCTCTGACAAGGTCACCCGGAGATCACGGCAGCAAGAGACCGCGCCGGCGACGCAAACCGACGGCTGATCGCTGAATCAATCGTCCTGGTGGACCAGGCGTAACGGCCTCACGCGTGAGAACGAGCAGCCAATACGCACAACAATCCAGCAGAATACCGGGCCCCGCACCACCAGGTCAAAACACCCCCGGCCCCGGGATCACCGCCGCCGGGCCACCCGGCCCTCGTCCCACACCGGCTCCGGCGTCTCGCGGACCCGGCCGTCCGCGCCGAAGAGCAGGAACCGGTCGAAGCTGCGCGCGAACCAGCGGTCGTGCGTCACCGCCAGCACCGTCCCCTCGTACGCCTCAAGACCCTCCTGCAACGCCTCCGCGCTCTCCAGGTCCAGGTTGTCCGTCGGCTCGTCCAGCAGCAGCGCCGTCGCCCCCGCCAGCTCCAGCAGCAGGATCTGGAAACGGGCCTGCTGCCCGCCCGAGAGCCGGTCGAAGGGCTGCTCCGCGGCCCGGTCCAGCTCGTACCGGCGCAGGGCCGGCATCGCCGCGCCCTTGTCCTTCGCGTGGTCCTTCCACAGGATGTCCAGCAGCGTGCGCCCCTGCAGCTCCGGGTGCGCGTGGGTCTGCGCGAAGTGGCCCGGCACCACGCGGGCGCCCAGCTTCCACGCTCCGGTGTGGGCCACGTCACCGCCGGCCAGCAGCCGCAGGAAGTGCGACTTCCCCGAGCCGTTCGAGCCGAGCACCGCGACCCGCTCGCCGTAGAAGACCTCCAGCGAGAACGGGCTCATCAGCCCGGACAGCTCCAGCTCCGCGGCGGTGATCGCCCGCACCCCGGTCCGCCCGCCGCGCAGCCGCATCTTGATGTCCTGCTCCCGCGGCGGCGCCAGCGGCGGGCCGGCGTCCTCGAACTTCCGCAGCCGCGTCTGCGCGGCCCGGTAGCGCGAGGCCATGTCGGAGTTGAACGCGGCCTTCTGCTTGTACATCATCACCAGCCGCTTGAGCTTCGCGTGCTCCTCGTCCCAGCGCCGGCGCAGCTCCTCGAACCGCTCGAAGCGCTCTTTGCGCGCCTGGTGGTACGTGCCGAAGCCGCCGCCGTGCACCCACACGTCGCTGCCCGCCGGGCCGGGCTCCACGCTGACGATCTTCTCGGCGCTGTGCGCCAGCAGCTCCCGGTCGTGGCTGACGAACAGCACGGTCTTCGGCGTCTCGCGGAGCTGCTGCTCCAGCCACAACTTGCCCGGTACGTCCAGATAGTTGTCCGGCTCGTCGAGCAGCAGCACCTCGTCCGTACCGCGCAGCAGCGCCTCCAGCACCAGCCGCTTCTGCTCGCCGCCCGACAGCGTGCGCACCTCGCGCCACTGGGCCCGCTCGTACGGCACGCCCAGGGCGGCCGTCGTGCACTTGTCCCACAGCGTCTCGGCCTCGTACCCGCGGGCCTCGGCCCAGTCGCTCAGCGCCTGCGCGTAGGCGAGCTGGGCGCGCTCGTCATCGCGCTCCATGCTGTGCTTTTCCGGGGGAGCGGCCCCCCGGACCCCCATCGCCAACTCGGCTTCGTCGACGGCCGCGGCGGCGGTGCGGATCCGCGGCTGGGCGACGGAGACCAGCAGGTCACGCACCGTACGCTCGTCGCGCACCGAGCCGACGAACTGCGGCATCACCCCCAGCCCGCCGCCGGTCGAGATACTGCCGCCGTGCGGCTCCAGCTCGCCGGCGAGCAGCCGCAGCAGGGTCGTCTTCCCGGCGCCGTTCGCCCCCACCAGCGCCACCGCGGCGCCCTCGCCGACGCGGAACGAGACGTCGCCGAGCAGGGGCCGCCCGTCGGGCAGGTAGTACTCCAGGTGTGCGGCCTCCAGGTGTCCCATGCCCCCATCCTCGCGGCCCGCGGCGGCCCGGCGAAACGGGTTTTCCGCACCGGTCCGGCCACCCCCGCGGCCATACGGCATCCACCACCTGCGCGGCGCCGAACGTCCGTACACCGCCGTCCGGGTGACGGCGGGCCCGGTTAAGATGCCCGCCATGAGCTTCGGGCAGGGGGGCTACGGCGGCCCCGGGGGGCAGGGGCAGGGATCGGGCTTCGGCCCGCCGGGATCCGGCGGACCCGCGCCCGACTGGGGCGCGCTCGCCGACGCCGCGGCGGCCGAGCGGCGCCGCAAGCGCCGGCTGCTGACGATCGTCGGCGGGGCGCTGGCCACGGTGGTGATAGCCGGCGCGGTCGCCGCCGCGGTCGTCACCACCTCCGGCGGCGACGACGACCCCTCCGCCGGCTCCTCACAGGACCGGATATCCGGCGCGGGGAGCGAGAGCGGCAAGGGCGACCCGTCGTTCTCGTCGGTGGCCCCGCCGCCGGACCCCAAGGAGTTCATCGCCTCGGCGGACAAGGACACCGCCCCGCTGACCGTCGACAGCTTCTTCCCCAACGCGAAGATCACCGTCAGCGGCCACACGTACGAGCGCAGGGCCACCCACAACACCCGCTCCTGCGCCTCCGGCGCCTCCACCAAGCTCGGCAAGATCCTCACCGCCAACGGCTGCGACCGGCTGCTGCGCGCCACGTTCACCCGCGAGGGCACCGCCGTCACCGTCGGCGTCGCCGTCTTCGCCGACGAGGGCCCCGCCGGGCGCACCGCCGAGCAGGCGAAGGGCAACCTGGAGTCGCTGCCCGGCAAGGGCGTGCCCGAGTTCTGCCGCGCCACCGCCTGCCGGCTGACGAGCAACACCCTCGGCCGCTACGCCTACTTCACCATCGCCGGCTACGCCGACGGCAAGGCCGTCACCGCCGACGACGGCCCGACGAGCGAGGCCGTACGGGACACGGGCGCGTACGTCTACCGCCGCATCATGGACCGCGGCCGGGAGCAGGCCCTGAAGTCGACGGAGCAGTAGCCCCCATTCAGTCTTCCGGGTGACGAGCGGCCCCCGAACGGGGCAACCCGCTTGGTGGGCAGGCGCGCGCGATGGTCGCCTGAGGCCATGAAGATCCTGGTCACCGGCGCCACGGGCGCCCTCGGCAGCCGACTGGTCCCCCTGCTCACCGCGGCCGGGCACACCGTCACCGGCACCACGACGAGCGAGGCGAAGACGGAACGGCTGCGCGCGGCGGGCGCGGAGCCTGTCGTGCTCGACGTACTCGACGCGGCGGCCGTACGCGAGGCCGTGGGGAACGCCGCCCCGGAGGTGATCGTGCACGAGGCCACCGCCCTGTCCCACAACATGAACCTGCGCGCCCGCGACCTCCGCCGCCTCGACGCCGTCTTCGCCACCACCAACCGGCTGCGCGCCGAGGGCACCGACAACCTGCTGGCGGCAGCCGCCGACGCCGGCACCCGCCGGTTCGTCGCGCAGAGCTTCGCCGGCTGGCCGTACAAGCGCGAGGGCGGCTGGATCAAGACCGAGGAGGAACCGCTCGAAACCTCCCCGCCCCCCGGCGCCGAGGAGTCCCTCGCCGCCCTCAGGCACTTGGAGGACGCGGTCACCTCCGCCCCCGGCATCGAGGGCGTCGTCCTGCGCTACGGCGGCTTCTACGGCCCCGGCACGTCCCTCTGCCCGGGTGGCGAGCAGGCGGAGATGGTACGCAAACGGCGCCTGCCGGTGGTGGGCAGCGGCAACGGGGTGATGTCGCTGGTCCACATCGACGACGCCGCGGCGGCGACGGCCGCGGCGGTGGAGCGGGGCGAACCGGGCATCTACAACGTCACCGACGACGACCCGGCGGCGCAGAAGGAGTGGGTACCGCGGCTGGCGGCAGCGATGGGCGCGCCGCCGCCGCGGCGGATGCCGCTGTGGCTGGCGCGGCTGGCGGGAGGGCAGTGGCTGGCGATGGTGATGACGGAGGGCAGGGGGGCGGCGAACGACAAGGCGAAGACCGGACTGGGGTGGCGGCCGGGGCATCCGTCGTGGCGGGAGGGGTTCAGGGAGGTGTTCGCGGCGAGGTAGGGGGAAGAGGCGCGTCCGTACGGCCGGCGCCCGTACGCTCGCCGACGGCGGCACTCTTGCCGACCCGCACGAGCGGGGCGGGTCAGTACGGCCGGCGCCCGTGCCCGTACCGGAACAGCGGCTCCGCCCCCGCCTCCCGCGAGACCGGCGCGTCCGCCGCCCGGCGCGGCCACGTGAACGGCAGCCGCCCGCTGAACCCGGCCCCGAACAGCGCGTCCGTGATCCCCCGCGCCTCCGTCCCCGGCAGCCACGCCGCGACGAAGGCGTCCGTCCGCTCCAGCGCCTTGCCCAGCACCACCGGCCGCCCGGAGTACAGCACGCCCACGCACGTCTTCGCGCGCCCGCACACGTCCGCGAGATCGGCCTCGTTCCGCTTCCCCAGCGCCAGCCTCGCGGAGTCGCCGAACCACTCCGCGTACGGGTCCTCGCCGCCCACCCAGATCCCGACGTCTCCCCGCCCCTCGGTCGCCACCTCGATGCCTGTGCCGGCCGTCGCCCGGCGCAGCGCCTGGAGGAAGGTCGTCCCCGCCGTCGTCCGCCCCGTGCCGCCCTGCCAGCCGACCGACCAGCCGCCGAGCTGCCGCCCCAGATCGTCGGCGCCGTTGCCGCCGACGACGATGCGGTACGGGCCGCGCCGCGGCAGCGGCAGCGCGCCGCCCTCGTTGCGGAGCAGCACCTGCGAGGCCCGTACGGCACGCCGAGCCACGGCCCGGTGCCGGGGCGAGCCGACGCCGGCGGTCAGGGCGGGGTCGGTGAAGGGGTCGTCGAAGAGCCCGAGGCGGTCCTTGACCTCCAGAACACGCCGCACGGCGTCGTCCACGCGCGCGCGGGGGATGTCCCCGCTGCGGACACCGTCGACGATGGCGTGGTGCACGCCGCGGTAGTCCCTGGAGACCATGACCAAGTCGATGCCGGCGTTGACGGCGCGCGCGACCTGCGCGGCGAGGTCCTTGCCCGGAAGCTGCTGGACGGCGTCGTAGTCGCTGACGACGAAGCCGCGGAAGCCGAGTTCGCCCTTGAGCACGCCGGTGAGCAGTCGCCGGTCGCCGTGGGTCTTCGTGCCGTGGACGCTGCTGTAGCCGGCCATGACGGAGCCGACGCCGGCGGCGACGACGTCGCGGTACGGGGCGAGATGCACCCGGCGCAGCTCGGCCTCGGAGATCCGCACGTCGCCCTGGTCCAGCAGCCGCCCTTCGCCGACGGCGCTGCCGTAGGCGGTGCCGCCGTCGCCGACGTAGTGCTTGGCGGTGGCGAGCACGGAGCGGGGGCCGAGCGCGGCCCCCTGGAACCCCCGCACGGAGGCGGCGCCCAACTCCCCCACGACGGCGGGATCCTCGGCGTACCCCTCGTACGTACGCCCCCACCGCACGTCCTGCGGCACGCACACGCACGGCGTGAACGCCCACCGCACCCCGGCACCGAGCGTCTCGTCCCGCGCGACCCGCTCGACGCGCTCGACGAGCGCGGGGTCGCGGGTGGCACCCATGCCGACGTGGTGCGGAAAGATCACGGACCCGGTGACGCCGCTCATGCCGTGCACGGCGTCGGCGCCGTAGAGCAACGGGATGCCGAGCCGGCTGCGCATGGCGGCACGCTGATACCGCTCGACCATCCCGGCCCACGCGGCGGCGTCGTCGCCACCGCCGCGGGGGCCGCCGTCGTCGCCGGCGCTGAGCATGGCGCCGATGCCGAGGCGGGCGAGGTCGCGGGGGTCGTCGAGGAAGGCGTTCTGCACCTGGACCATCTGCCCGGCCTTCTCGGCGAGGGTCATCTGCGCGAGACACTCCCCGGCGCTGCGGCAGCGGTCACCGGGACGGGAGTCGGGGGNGGGGGNGGGGGNGGGGGNGGGGGTGGCGCAGCCGGCGAGGAGAAGGAGAAGGAGAAGGAGGGCGCAGCAGAGGGACGGGAGGCGCATGCCCCCACCCAACCCACGGCGGCGGCCGGGCGGACCGAGCCACACGGCGCGGAGAGGGGGCACGTCACCCGGCAGGGGCAGAGGAGCGCCCCGGAGCGGGCCCGCAAACGCGGGCCGCGGCGCAGCCGCGCGGCCCGGAGACCCGGGGGCCCGGGGGCCCGGAGACCTGGGAGCCCTGGAGGCCCTGGGCCCTGGAGGCCCTGGGCCCTGGAGGCCCTGGGGCGAAGCCCCGAGGTCCGCACGGGGCCCGCGGCGCAGCCGCTCGGGCCGGGGCCGGGGCGCCCGGGGGCGAAGCCCCCGAGATCCGCATGCACCCGCGCGCAACGGGCGCCCGAGGGCGCAGCCCTCAAGGTCCGCACGGGACCCGCGGCGCAGCCACTCGGGCCCGGGGCGCCCGGGGGCGAAGCCCCCGAGATCCGCATGCACCCGCGCGCAACGGGCGCCCGAGGGCGCAGCCCCCGAGATCCGCACGGGGCCCGTGGCGCAGCCACTCGGGCCCGGGGCCGGGGGGCCGGGGGCGAAGCCCCCGAGATGCGCGCACCCGCGCGCGGCGGGGGTCCGGGGGCGCAGCCCCCGGTTTCGGGAAGGGGCGGGACCGGGGACTACCCCCCTACCCCCCACCCAGCGTGCGGAGACGTCGCGACGCCCGGTTCCGCTCCGCCAGCTCCGCCGCCCCCGGATACCCCACCTCCTCCAGCGTCAACCCGTGCGGCCGCACCACCTGCACCGCAGAATCCCGCACCGCCGCCCCCAGCACCCGCCCCGCCCACTCCGGCTCCCGGTGCCCGTCGCCGACGAACAGCATCGCGCCCACCAGCGCCCGCACCATGTTGTGGCAGAAGGCGTCCGCCTTCACCGTCGCCTCCAGCACCCCGTCCGCCCGGCGCTCCCAGCGCAGCTCCAGCAGCCGCCGGATCGTCGTCGCCCCCTCCCGGCGCTTGCAGAACGCCGCGAAGTCGTGTTCGCCGAGCAGCCGCTCCGCCGCCGCGTTCATCGCCTCGGCGTCGAGCGGCCGGTTGTGCCACAGCACGTGGCCCCGCAGCAGCGGGTCCACGCCGCCAGGGTCGTCGGCGACGCGGTAGACGTAGCGGCGCCAGATCGCCGAGAAGCGGGCGTTGAAGTGCGGCGGGGCGGCCGTCACCCGCCAGACCCGGACATCGTGCGGCAGCCGCCCGGCCAGCCGCCGCAGCAGCGGCTCACCCTCGAAGGCACCGGCGCCCCCGGACCGCCCCGCCCCCTGCCCCGCCCCCTGTTCCGCCCACACCTCTTCCGGCAGGTCGACGTGCGCCACCTGCCCCCGCGCGTGCACCCCCGCGTCCGTGCGCCCCGCCACCGTCAGCTCGTACGGCTCGGCGCGCCGCAGCACCACCCGGAGCGCCGTCTCCAGCTCCTCCTGTACCGTGCGCTGCCCCTCGCGCTGCCGCGCCCAGCCGGAGAAGCCGCTCCCGTCGTACGACAGGTCCAGCCGTACCCGTACGGAGCCGGCCGCCACCTCATCACTCACTGCCCAGTTCCTTCCAGCGCGACGGGCCCGCTCCCCCGGGAGGGAACGGGCCCGTCGTCATGCACGAAATGCACGAAATACGCGAAACGCGCGTCAGGCGTCCTTGGCGTCCTTGCCCTCAGCCTCGGCAGCCTCAGCCTCCGGCTTGGCGTCCTCGACCTCGGCGGCCTCGGCGTCCGCAGCGGTGTCCGCCGCCTCCGCCTCCGCTGTGTCCTTCTTCAAGTCCGCCTTCAGGTCCGCCGCGGCCTTGTCGCCCGCCGCGTCCTTCGCGGTGCGCTTCGTCGCCGCCTCGGCCTCGCCGACCGCCTCCTGCTGCACGGTCAGCGCCTCGACCAGCTCGATGACCGCCATCTTGGCGTTGTCGCCGCGACGGTTGCCGATCTTGGTGATCCGGGTGTAGCCGCCCGGGCGGTTCTCGTACCGCGGGCCGATCTCGGTGAACAGCGTGTGCACCACGCTCTTGTCCGAGATGAGCTGCATGACCTGCCGGCGGTTGTGAAGGTCGCCCTTCTTCGCCTTGGTCACGAGCCGCTCGGCGTACGGACGCAGCCGGCGGGCCTTGGCCTCGGTCGTCGTGATGCGACCGTGCTCGAAGAGAGCGGTGGCCAGGTTCCGCAGCATGGCGCGCTCGTGCGCCGCGCCGCCGCCCAGACGGGCGCCCTTGGTGGGCTTCGGCATGGTGTTTCTCCTTTACCGCACCGGCCGTGTCAGGTACCGGTGATCGGGGTCCGGGGGGCGAGGCGCCCCCCGGGACGTCAGTACTGCTCGGTCTCGACGAAGCCCGCGTCGGCGTCGTCGTCGGCGCCGAAGGTGTCGGCGGCCGAGGTCGGGTCGAATCCGGGCGGGCTGTCCTTCAGGGCCAGGCCCATGCCGGCCAGCTTCGCCTTGACCTCGTCGATCGACTTGGCGCCGAAGTTGCGGATGTCGAGGAGGTCCGCCTCGGAGCGGGCCACGAGCTCGCCCACCGAGTGGATGCCCTCGCGCTTGAGGCAGTTGTACGAGCGGACCGTGAGCTCCAGCTCCTCGATCGGCAGCGCCAGGTCCGCGGCCAGGGCGGCATCCGTGGGGGACGGGCCCATGTCGATGCCCTCGGCGTCGATGTTCAGCTCGCGGGCCAGGCCGAAGAGCTCGACGAGGGTCTTGCCGGCAGAGGCCACCGCGTCGCGGGGGCGCATGCACGGCTTGGACTCGATGTCGACGATCAGCTTGTCGAAGTCCGTGCGCTGCTCGACACGGGTCGCCTCGACCTTGTAGCTGACCTTGAGGACCGGCGAGTAGATCGAGTCGACCGGGATCCGGCCGATCTCCTGGCCGACCTGCTTGTTCTGCACGGCGGAGACGTAGCCGCGACCGCGCTCGACGGTCAGCTCCATCTCCAGCTTGCCCTTGCCGTTGAGCGTGGCCAGGACCAGGTCGGGGTTGTGCACCTCGACGCCGGCCGGCGGGGCGATGTCGGCGGCGGTCACCACACCCGGGCCCTGCTTGCGCAGGTACATCACGACGGGCTCGTCGTGCTCGGAGGAGATGACGAGCTGCTTGATGTTGAGGATGAGGTCGGTGACGTCCTCCTTGACGCCCGGCACGGTGGTGAACTCGTGCAGAACGCCGTCGATCCGGATGTTGGTGACTGCGGCACCGGGGATCGAGGAGAGGAGCGTACGGCGCAGAGAGTTGCCGAGGGTGTAGCCGAAGCCGGGCTCCAGGGGCTCGATGACGAACCGGGAGCGGTACTCCTCGACGACCTCTTCGGTGAGAGAGGGACGCTGAGCGATCAGCATAAACGTGTTCCTTCAGTCGGGGACGCCCGCTATATGACGCCCGCTGTACTGACAAGGGTACGGGCGGGGGGCAAACCCCGCCCGTACCCGCGAGCTGCTACTTCGAGTAGAGCTCGACGATGAGCTGCTCCTGCACCTGGGTGTCGATCACCTGGCGCTCGGGCAGGCTGTGCACGAGGATCCGCAGCCGCGACGGGATGGCCTCCAGCCAGGCCGGGACGGTCCGGTCGCCGGACTCCGCCTGCGCCACCTGGAAGGGGGTCAGGTTCCTGGAGGACTCGCGGACCTCGACGATGTCGTTCGGCACGACGCGGGCCGACGGGATGTCGGTCTTGCGCCCGTTGACCGTGATGTGGCCGTGCCGGACGAGCTGGCGGGCGTGGTCGCGGGACTTGGCGAAGCCGGCCCGGTAGACCACGTTGTCCAGCCGCGTCTCGAGGATGCGCAGCAGGTTCTCACCGGTCTTGCCGGACTGCCTGTTGGCCTCGTTGTAGTAACCGCGGAACTGCTTCTCCAGCACCCCGTAGATACGCGCGCACTTCTGCTTCTCGCGCTTCTGCAGCAGGTACTCGCTGTCCTTGGTGCGCCCGCGCCCGTGCTCACCCGGGGGGTAAGGACGGATCTCGATCGGGCACTTAGCGCTCTCGCACTTGGCTCCCTTGAGGAAGAGCTTCTGCTTCTCCCGACGGCAACGCTTGCAGTCGGCCCCGGTGTAACGCGCCATGTCTTGTCGTCTCCTACTTCGCTTCTCAGACCCGGCGGCGCTTCGGCGGGCGGCAGCCGTTGTGCGGGGTGGGCGTGACGTCCTGGATGGACCCGACCTCAAGGCCGGTGGCCTGGAGGGAGCGGATCGCGGTCTCACGGCCGGAGCCGGGACCCTTCACGAAGACGTCGACCTTGCGCATGCCGTGCTCCTGGGCGCGGCGGGCGGCGGACTCGGCGGCCATCTGGGCGGCGAAGGGCGTGGACTTGCGCGAGCCCTTGAAGCCGACATGGCCGGCGGAGGCCCACGAGATCACGTTCCCGGACGGGTCGGTGATCGAGATGATCGTGTTGTTGAACGTGCTCTTGATGTGAGCGTGGCCATGGGCCACGTTCTTCTTTTCCTTGCGGCGGACCTTCTTGGCCCCGGCCGCCCGGCTCTTCGGAGGCATTCGGTGTTATCTCCCGTGGAGGTGGTCGGTCCTGCAGCGATGCGGGCGCACGGAGCGGACCGCTGCGGACTACTTCTTGCCCGGCTTCTTCTTGCCGGCGATGGCGCGACGCGGGCCCTTGCGGGTGCGGGCGTTGGTGGACGTGCGCTGGCCGCGGACCGGCAGGCCGCGGCGGTGCCGCAGGCCCTGGTACGTACCGATCTCGACCTTGCGGCGGATGTCCGCCTGGATCTCCCGGCGGAGGTCACCCTCGACCCGGATGTTGTTGTCCACGTACTCGCGGAGTTTGACGAGCTCTTCCTCGGACAGATCGCGGACGCGGGTGTCGGGGTTCACCCCGGTCGCGGCCAGCGTCTGCTGGGAGAGCGTCCGGCCGATGCCGAACACGTAGGTGAGGGCGACCTCCACGCGCTTCTCGCGCGGAATGTCGACACCTGCAACGCGTGCCATTCCAGGCTCCTGTGTCTTGTCGGAGGTCTTTCGCAGCACCGTTCCCGTGATTCGCTACGAGCCGGGTCCCCGGCCTCCGAGCCGGGGGTGTCGTCCCACACACATCCGTGGGGGTCGGGTTGCTGCTTCTTTACTTGTTCGCTTGTTGCGTCGCGCGATGAGCTGCGAGCGGTGCGAGGTCGGCGTACGTCAGCCCTGGCGCTGCTTGTGGCGCAGGTTTTCGCAGATGACCATGACCCGGCCGTGGCGGCGGATCACCTTGCACTTGTCGCAGATCTTCTTGACGCTCGGCTTGACCTTCATGTGTCTGGAGGTTCTCCGGGTCGGTGCCCCGCCCCACGGGAGCGGGACGAAGCAAGATCTACTTGTAGCGGTAGACGATCCGTCCGCGCGTCAGGTCGTACGGAGACAGCTCCACCACGACCCTGTCGTCGGGAAGGATACGGATGTAGTGCATCCGCATCTTGCCGCTGATGTGCGCGAGGACCTGGTGCCCGTTCTGGAGCTCCACCTTGAACATCGCGTTCGGCAGAGACTCGACGACGGTGCCCTCGATCTCGATGGCCCCTTGTTTTTTGGCCATGCTTGAGCGCTTCACCTTCCGGATTCGGCTACCTGGATGGCCCCGGGCACACGGGTGCACAGGGACCGACGAGTCAGTCTACGCGACCGCACCAGAAAGGCGAAATCGGGAGTGTGCCCGCTCCGCAAGATCATTAAGCCTGCGGCGAAACGGGCGCCGGCCACCCGGCCGGCGGCTCAGCCCAGCGGGTCCGGGGCCGCCGTGATCCCGTACGCCGCGAGCTTCTCCCGGCCGCCGTCCGGGGCCGTCAGCACCAGCGGACCGGCCTCCGTGAGAGCCACGGAGTGCTCCCAGTGGCTCGACCAGCTTCCGTCGTCCGTCTTGACCGTCCACTCGTCGGCCAGCACGTGCGTGCGCGGGGTGCCGAGGCTGACCATCGGCTCGATCGCGATGCAGAAGCCCGGGACGAGCTTGGGGCCGCGCCCGCGGCGCTTGTCGACGTAGTTCAGCAGGTGCGGGTCCATGTGCATCTGCGAGCCGATGCCGTGGCCCCCGTAGTCCTCGACGATGCCGTACTTCCCGGAGGCGGGGCGCGGCTGGCGGCGGATACAGCCCTCGATGGCCGCGGAGATGTCCACGAGCCGGTGGCCCTTGCGCACGGCCGCGATACCGGCCCACATGGACTCCTCGGTCACCCGGCTCAGCTCGTGCAGCTCCGCCGCGTGACCGGAGCCGACGAAGACGGTGATGGCCGCGTCGGCGTGCCAGCCGTCCACGATGGCGCCGGCGTCGATGGAGATCATGTCGCCCTCGCGCAGCACGGTCCCGCGGTCCGGGATGCCATGGACGACGACGTCGTTGACCGACGTGCAGATGTTGCCGGGGAAGCCCCCGTACCCCAGGAAGTTCGGCTTGGCGCCGTGGTCGGCGAGGACCTTGGCGGCGATCTCGTCGAGCTCCTTCGTGGTGGCCCCGGGCACGGCTGCGGCGGCACACGCCTGGTGCATGGCCGCGACGACGAGGCCGGCGGCCCGCATCTTCGCGATCTGTTCCGGGGTCTTGATCTCCACCATGTCGGGTGCTGCCTCCTGGGCCGGCGAGGGACGTCTCCCCCGTCCACGATACGTGCCCGCCGCAACCCGCCGGACTCCGGACCGGAGCGGCGGGCGGCGCGGGTGTAGCAGGGTCGTACGGCGGTCGTACGGGCCGCAGACCTTCAGGGTCGTACGGCCGCTGAACCACGGGCCGTACGGGCCGCGGAACGGCGGCAGCCGGCCCCCGCGGGCGGGCGGGGACCGGCTGGGCGTCCGCGGCGGGGACGGCGGCTCAGGGCAGGTCTGCGGGGACCTCGCCGGGCAGCGCCTGCATCGCCCGCCGGGTGACCTCGGCCACGGAGCCGAGCGCCGAGATCGTGGTCACCAGGCCCTGGGCCTTGAAGTAGTCGATGATCGGCTCGGTCTCCTCGTGGTAGACCTCCAGCCGGCGGCGGACGGTGTCCTCGTCGTCGTCGTCGCGCTGGTACAGCTCCCCGCCGCAGACGTCGCACACGCCCTCGCGCTCCGGCGGGGAGTAGACGACGTGGAACACGTGGCTGCTGTCGTTGCGGCAGGTCCGCCGGCCGGCGATGCGCTTGACGACCTCGTCCTCCGGGACCTCCAGGTCGAGCACGGCGTCCAGCGCGAGGCCGGCGTCCTTCAGCAGCCCGTCGAGCGCCACCGCCTGCGCCACGTTCCGCGGGAAGCCGTCCAGCAGGAAGCCGCTCTCGGCGTCGGGCTGCTTCATGCGGTCCCAGGCCATCCCCACGGTTACCTCGTCCGGCACCAGGTCGCCCGCCTCCATGTACGCCTTCGCCCGCTGGCCCAGCTCCGTGCCCTTGCTGATGTTGGCGCGGAAGAGGTCACCGGTGGAGATGTGCGGGATCGACAGGTTCTTGGCGAGCAGGGCGGCCTGCGTGCCCTTGCCCGCACCGGGTGGCCCGACGAGGACGATTCGCATCAGCGGAGGAACCCTTCGTAGTGATGCTGCTGCAGCTTGCTCTCGATCTGCTTCACCGTCTCCAGCCCGACACCCACGATGATGAGGATGCTCGTACCGCCGAAGGGGAAGTTCTGGTTCGCGTTGAACAGCACCAACGCCACTGTCGGTACCAGCGCGATCAGACCCAGATAGAGCGAGCCCGGCCAGGTGATCCTGTTGAGTACGTAGCTCAGGTACTCAGCGGTGGGACGGCCGGCCCGGATGCCCGGAATGAAGCCACCGTACTTCTTCATATTGTCGGCGACTTCCTCGGGGTTGAACGTGATCGCCACGTAGAAGAACGCGAAGAACACGATCATGAGGAAGTACGTGATGATGTACACGGGGTGGTCGCCGTTGACGAAGTTCTTCTCGATCCACTGCGCCCAGCCGGACGTGGAGCCGGTGAACTGCACGATCAGGGCGGGGATGTAGAGCAGCGAGGACGCGAAGATGACCGGGATGACGCCCGCCTGGTTGACCTTCAGCGGGATGTACGTGGAGGTGCCGCCGTAGGACCGGCGCCCGATCATCCGCTTCGCGTACTGCACGGGGATCCGGCGCTGCGCCTGCTCGACGAAGACCACCAGGCCGACCATCGCCAGGCCGAGCGCGATGACGACGACGAACTCGCCCCAGCCGTCCATGATCTTGCCGGACTGCTTGATGTTCCACAGGGCGCCGGGGAAGCCGGCGGCGATCGAGATGAACATCAGCATCGACATGCCGTTGCCGATGCCGCGGTCGGTGATCAGCTCGCCGAGCCACATGACCATCGCGGTGCCGGCCGTCATGCAGATCACCATCGTGATGATGATGAAGATCGAGTCGTCGGGGATGATCTGGTCGTTGACCCCGCACTGCGGGAAGAGCGAGCCGCTGCGCGCCGTGGCGACCAGACCGGTGCCCTGCAGCACCGCGAGGGCGACGGTCAGATAGCGCGTGTACTGCGTGATCTTCGCGGTGCCGGACTGGCCCTCCTTCTTCAGGGCCTCCAGCCGCGGGATCACCACCGTCAGCAACTGCAGGATGATGCTCGCCGTGATGTACGGCATGATCCCCAGCGCGAAGATGGTGATCTGCAGGAGGGCCCCACCGCTGAACATGTTGACCAGGCCGAACAGGCCCTGGTTGGCGTTGGCCTCGTCCATACATTGCTGCACGGCCTGATAGTCGGTTCCGGGGACCGGAATCTGCGCACCGAGCCGGTAGATCACGATGATGCCCAGCACGAACAGCAGCTTCTTGCGCAGGTCGGGTGTCTTGAACGCCCGGGCGAACGCGGTGAGCACGGTGCCTCCTGCGGCCCCCATGCTTCAACACAGGGGCTGACGGGTCATTTGTTCAGCGGATGGTCGGTAGACGTCCCACGCAGGCGTACGCCCGCGTGGGTAGGGACAGTGCACGCCACCTTACCGGGGGGTGCGGCTGCCGTGGAACGACCAACCGGGGATGCCCATGCGGGACATCCCCGGTTAATCGTCACACTCAGACGCGCTCGGTGACCGAGCCGCCGGCGGCGGTGATCTTCTCGCGGGCGGAGCCGGAGACCTTGTCGACGGCCACCTGCAGCGCCACGGAGACCTCCCCGTTGCCCAGCACCTTCACGAGCTCGTTCTTGCGCACCGCGCCCTTGGCGACCAGATCGGCCACCGTGACCTCGCCGCCCTCGGGGTACAGCTCGGCCAGCTTGTCCAGGTTCACCACCTGGTACACCTTGCGCGCGGGGTTCTTGAAGCCCTTGAGCTTCGGCAGCCGCATGTGCAGCGGCATCTGCCCGCCCTCGAACCGCTCCGGCACCTGGTAGCGGGCCTTGGTGCCCTTGGTGCCGCGGCCCGCGGTCTTGCCCTTGGACGCCTCGCCGCGGCCCACCCGGGTCTTCGGCTTCTTGGCGCCCGGGGCCGGCCGCAGGTTGTGGATCTTCAGCGGCTTCTGCTCCGCCTCATCCTTGACGGCCTTGCCGGCCATGTCAGTCGACCTCCTCGACCGTCACCAGGTGGCGGACCGTGTGCACCATGCCGCGCACCTGGGGACTGTCATCGCGGACCACGCTGTCGTGCAGCCGGCGCAGGCCGAGCGTACGCAGCGTATCCCGGTGGTTCTGCTTGCTCCCGATGTAGGACTTGCTCTGGGTGATCTTCAGCTGTGCCATCAGGCAGTCACCCCAGCGCGGGCGCGCAGCATAGCGGCGGGCGCCACGTCCTCCAGCGGCAGGCCACGGCGGGCGGCGATCTCCTCGGGGCGCTGCAGGCCCTTCAGTGCGGCCGTCGTGGCGTGCACGATGTTGATCGGGTTCGACGAGCCGAGCGACTTGCTCAGCACGTCGTGGATGCCCGCGCACTCCAGCACGGCACGCACCGGGCCACCGGCGATCACACCGGTACCGGGCGACGCCGGCTTCAGCAGCACGACACCCGCTGCCTCCTCACCCTGGATCGGGTGCGGGATGGTGCCCTGGATCCGGGGGACCTTGAAGAAGTGCTTCTTGGCCTCCTCCACACCCTTGGCGATGGCGGCCGGCACCTCCTTGGCCTTCCCGTATCCGACACCCACGGTGCCGTCACCGTCGCCCACCACGACCAGCGCGGTGAAGCTGAAGCGACGACCACCCTTCACAACCTTGGCGACTCGGTTGATCGCGACAACGCGCTCAACATACGCGGTCTTGTCGGCAGCAGCGCCGCCGTCCCGGCCCTTCCGGTCCCGCCGCTCGCCGCCGCCGGCGCCGCCACCGCGGCGCTGGGGTCCAGCCATTGGTCTTCCTCTCTCAGAACTTCAGCCCGGCATCGCGGGCGGCGTCGGCCAGGGCGGCAATGCGCCCGGCGTACTTGTTGCCACCGCGGTCGAACACCACGGCCTCGACTCCGGCGGCCTTCGCCCGCTCGGCGACCAGCGCGCCGACCTGCTTGGCCTGCGCCGTCTTGTCGCCCTCAGCGCCGCGGATGGACGTGTCCATCGAGGAGGCCGAGGCCACCGTGTGGCCGGCGATGTCGTCGACGACCTGCGCGACCATGTGGCGGTTCGAGCGGGTCACGACCAGGCGCGGGCGCTCCGGCGTGCCGGAGACCTTCTTCCGCACCCGGATGTGCCGGCGCTTGACGGCGGCCGCCTTGCGGGCACTGCCCTTGGCGATCTTCACACCGTATGCCATGGCTTTACTTACCCGCCTTTCCGACCTTGCGCTGGATGTACTCGCCCTCGTACTTGACGCCCTTGGCCTTGTACGGGTCGGGCTTGCGCAGCTTGCGGATCTTCGCGGCGACCTCGCCGACCTTCTGCTTGTCGATGCCCTCGACGCTGAAGTGCGTCGGGTTCTCGACCTTGAAGGTGATGCCCTCGGGGGCCTCGATGAGGATCGGGTGGCTGTAGCCCAGCGAGAACTCCAGGTTGGAGCCCTTGGCCTGGACGCGGTAGCCGACCCCGCTGATCTCCAGCTTCTTCACGTAGCCCTGGGTCACACCGGTGACCATGTTCGCCACCAGCGTGCGGGACAGGCCGTGCAGCGCCCTGCTCTTGCGCTCGTCGTTCGGGCGGCTGACGACAATGGTGCCGTCGTCGCCACGGGCGACGTCGATGGGCGCGGCCACGGTGTGCGAGAGGGCGCCCTTGGGGCCCTTCACGTTGACCGTACGGCCATCGATGGTGACGTCCACACCGGTGGGAACCTGGATGGGCAGCTTGCCAATACGCGACATGAGCTTTACCTCCGTTCCCTTACCAGACGTAGGCGAGGACTTCCCCGCCCACACCCTTCTTGCCTGCCTGCTTGTCGGTGAGCAGCCCGTGGGAGGTGGAGATGATCGCCACGCCCAGGCCGCCGAGCACCTTCGGCAGGTTGGTGGACTTTGCGTAGACCCGCAGACCCGGCTTCGAGATCCGCTTGATGCCCGCGATCGAGCGCTCGCGGTTCGGGCCGTACTTCAGCTCCAGAACGAGGCTCTGGCCCACGCGGGCCTCCTCGGTCTTCCAGCCGCTGATGTAGCCCTCCTGCTGGAGGATCTCCGCGATGTGCGTCTTGATCTTGCTGTGCGGCATCGTCACGGTGTCGTGGTACGCCGAGTTCGCGTTCCGCAGACGGGTCAGCATGTCTGCGATCGGATCGGTCATGGTCATGTGATGGCCTTCGGCCTCTCTCGCCGCGGTTTCCGAACATCCGACCCACCCCGCCCCCGGGTCTGGGGGTACCCCCAGCGAAGCTGGGGGAGGGTGTGGTGCGGGGACCTACGGCGTAGTAGTCGGTCAAAGCGTCCCGGTGATCCGGCGGATCACCAGGAGCTCTTGGTCACGCCCGGCAGCTCGCCCCGGTGCGCCATCTCACGCAGGCACACGCGGCACAGGCCGAACTTGCGGTACACGGAGTGCGGACGGCCGCAGCGCTGGCAGCGCGTGTAACCGCGCACCTTGAACTTCGGCTTACGGCCGGCCTTTGCGATCAGGGCCTTCTTTGCCACGGCTCATGCCTCCTTGAACGGGAAGCCGAGGAGACGAAGCAGGGCCCGGCCCTCGTCGTCGTTGCTCGCCGTGGTGACCACGGTGATGTCCATGCCCCGGACCCGGTCGATCTTGTCAGGGTCGATCTCGTGGAACATGACCTGCTCCGTGAGACCGAAGGTGTAGTTGCCCCGGCCGTCGAACTGCTTCGGCGACAGGCCGCGGAAGTCGCGGATGCGCGGCAGCGCGAGCGACAGCAGCCGGTCGAGGAACTCCCACATCCGGTCGCCCCGGAGCGTGACGTGGGCGCCGATCGGCATGCCCTCGCGCAGCTTGAACTGCGCGATGGACTTCCGGGCCTTGGTCACGGACGGCTTCTGGCCGGTGATCGTGGCGAGGTCCTTGATGGCGCCCTCGATCAGCTTGGAGTCGCGGGCGGCGTCGCCCACACCCATGTTGACCACGATCTTGGTCAGGCCGGGGATCTGCATGACGTTCTCGTAGGAGAACTCGTCCTTCAGCTTGGCCTGGATCTCGTCCCGGTAGCGCTGCTTCAGGCGCGGCGGGACGGTGGTGGTGGCAGTCATCAGATGTCCTCACCCGTCCGCTTGGCAACGCGGATCTTGTTGCCGTCGTCGTCGAAGCGGTAGCCGACCCGGGTCACGACCTTCTGGCCGTCCTTCTCCACCACCAACTGAACGTTGCTGACGTGAATCGGGGCCTCGGTCGTGATGATCCCGCCGGTCTTGGACCCGCGGGCCGTCTGGCCGGCCTTGGTGTGCTTCTTGACCCGGTTGACACCCTCGACCAGGACGCGGTCCTCGCGCGGGTAGGCCGCGATGACCTTGCCCTGCTTGCCCCGGTCCTTGCCGGTGATGACCTGAACCAGGTCACCCTTCTTGATCTTCATGTGCTACAGCACCTCCGGCGCGAGCGAGATGATCTTCATGAACCTCTTCTCGCGCAGCTCACGGCCGACCGGGCCGAAGATACGGGTGCCGCGGGGGTCGCCGTCGGCCTTGAGGATGACCGCGGCGTTCTCGTCGAAGCGGATGTACGAACCGTCCGGCCGGCGGCGCTCCTTGACGGTGCGCACGACGACCGCCTTGACGACGTCGCCCTTCTTCACGTTGCCACCGGGGATCGCATCCTTGACGGTGGCGACGACGACGTCACCGATACCCGCGTAGCGGCGGCCCGATCCGCCGAGCACACGGATGCAAAGAATCTCCTTTGCACCCGTGTTGTCGGCGACTTTGAGTCGCGACTCCTGCTGGATCACGTCTATCTCCTGATCGTCTGCCGGTTCCCGGCGGGACCCGTTGTACGAGGGGACCCGCCGAGCCTGGCGGAACCGTCCTGGGGGCTCCCCCCAGGAATACTTACTTGGCCTTCTCGAGGATCTCGACGACGCGCCAGCGCTTGGTCGCCGACAGCGGCCGGGTCTCCATGAGGAGGACCCGGTCGCCGACGCCGCAGCTGTTCTGCTCGTCGTGCGCCTTGAGCTTGTTCGTACGGCGGATGACCTTGCCGTACAGCGCGTGCTTCACGCGGTCCTCGACGGCGACGACGACGGTCTTGTCCATCTTGTCGCTGACGACGAGGCCCTCGCGGGTCTTGCGGAAGCCGCGGTCAACCTTGGTCTCTTCTGTCACATTCGTCTCGCTCATCAGGCGCTCTCCACCGTGTCAATGCCGAGCTCGCGCTCCCGCATGAGGGTGTAGATCCGGGCGATGTCCTTGCGGACGGCCTTCAGCCGGCCGTGGTTCTCAAGCTGTCCCGTCGCCGCCTGGAAGCGGAGGTTGAACAGCTCCTCCTTGGCCTCGCGGAGCTTCTCCACGAGGTCATCGTTGGAGAGCTCACGCAGCTCGGTCGCCTTGGTACCGGCGGCCATCACGACTCACCACCCTCGCGCCGGACGATCCGGCACTTCATCGGAAGCTTGTGAGCCGCGCGGGTCAGCGCCTCACGAGCAGTCTTCTCGTTCGGGTACGACAGCTCGAACATCACGCGCCCGGGCTTGACGTTCGCCACCCACCACTCCGGCGAGCCCTTGCCGGAGCCCATGCGGGTCTCGGCGGGCTTCTTGGTCAGCGGACGGTCCGGGTAGATGTTGATCCACACCTTGCCGCCACGCTTGATGTGCCGCGTCATGGCGATACGCGCGGCCTCGATCTGCCGGTTGGTGACGTACGCGGCCGTGGCCGCCTGGATGCCGTAGTCGCCGAAGGCCAGCTCGGTGCCGCCCTTGGCCTGACCGCGGCGCGTCGGGTGGTGCTGCTTGCGGTGCTTGACCCTGCGAGGGATGAGCATGGGTCAGCCCTCCGTTCCGGTGCTTTCGGGAGCAGCGGCGGGAGCGGCGGCGGCCTCGGCCCGGGGGGCCTCGGCAGCCGGAGCCTGCTGCTGCTGGTCACGCTGCGGACGACGGCCGCGGCCACCGCGCTCGCCGCCGCGACGCGGACGGTCGCCGCCGCCACCGCCACCGCGGGACGGACGGTTGCCGGCGCGGGCCGCGGCGTTCTCGGCGCGGACCTCGGCGATGTTCTTCACGTCGCCCTTGTAGATCCAGACCTTCACACCGATGCGCCCGAAGGTCGTACGGGCCTCGAAGAAGCCGTAGTCGACGTTGGCGCGCAGGGTGTGCAGGGGCACCCGGCCCTCGCGGTAGAACTCCGAGCGGGACATCTCGGCGCCGCCGAGCCGCCCGCCGCACTGGATCTTGATGCCCTTGGCGCCCGCCTTCATCGCCGACTGCATGCTCTTGCGCATGGCGCGGCGGAAGGAGACACGCGAGGAGAGCTGCTCGGCAACGGCCTGGGCCACGAGCTGCGCGTCGGTCTCGGGGTTCTTGACCTCAAGGATGTTGAGCTGCACCTGCTTGCCGGTGAGCTTCTCCAGCTCGCCGCGGATCCGGTCGGCCTCCGCGCCGCGGCGGCCGATGACGATGCCCGGCCGGGCGGTGTGGATGTCGACGCGGACGCGGTCACGGGTGCGCTCGATCTCCACCTTGGAGATGCCGGCGCGCTCCATGCCCTTGGTCATCATCCGGCGGATGGCGACGTCTTCCTTGATGTAGTCCTTGTACAGCTTGTCCGCATACCAGCGCGACTTGAAGTCGGTGGTGATGCCAAGCCGGAACCCGTGCGGGTTTACCTTCTGGCCCATTACCGGGTCCCTTCCTTGCTGCCGACGACCAGCGTGATGTGGCTGGTGCGCTTGCGGATCCGGTACGCCCGGCCCTGCGCGCGGGGCCGGAACCGCTTCCAGGTCGGGCCCTCGTCGACGTATGCCTCCTTGACGAAGAGGCTGTCGACGTCGGTGTGGTCGTAGTTGTGCGCCGCGTTGGCGATGGCGCTGTCCAGCACCTTGCCGACGGGCACGCTCGCGGCCTGCGGGGCGAAACGCAGGACCGCCTGAGCCTCCGTGGCGTTCATGCCACGGATGAGGTCCACCACACGGCGGGCCTTCATGGGCGTGACGCGCACATAGCGCGCGGAGGCCCTGGCTTCCATGGTTGTCCCTTCGGTGTGAGTCATGGTCTTCGCACTCCGCAGGTCAGCGACGACGCGACTTGCGGTCGTCCTTGACGTGGCCCTTGAAGGTGCGGGTAGGCGCGAACTCGCCGAGCTTGTGCCCGACCATCGACTCGGTGACGAACACCGGTACGTGCTTCTTGCCGTCGTGCACCGCGATCGTGTGGCCCAGCATGGCCGGGACGATCATCGAGCGGCGGGACCAGGTCTTGATGACGTTCTTGGTGCCTGCTTCGTTCTGCGTGTCCACCTTCTTGATGAGGTGGTCGTCGACGAAGGGCCCCTTCTTCAGACTGCGCGGCATCTCTACTCCACCCGCTCCTAGCGCTTCTTGTTCGTCTTGCGGCGGCGGACGATGTACTTGTTGCTCGCCTTCTTCGGCGCGCGCGTACGGCCCTCCTTCTGGCCCCAGGGCGAGACCGGGTGGCGACCACCGGAGGTCCTGCCCTCGCCACCGCCGTGCGGGTGGTCGATCGGGTTCATCACGACACCGCGGACGGTCGGCCGCACGCCCTTCCAGCGCTTGCGGCCGGCCTTGCCCCAGTTGATGTTCGACTGCTCGGCGTTGCCGACCTCGCCGACCGTGGCGCGGCAGCGGATGTCGACCAGCCGGATCTCACCGGACGGCATCCGCAGGTGGGCCATGCGGCCCTCCTTCGCCAGGAGCTGCACGTGCGCACCGGCGGAGCGGGCGAACTTCGCGCCGCCGCCGGGGTTCAGCTCGATGGCGTGGATGACCGTACCGACCGGGATGTTGCGCAGCGGCATCGCGTTGCCCGGCTTGATGTCCGCGCCGGCGCCGTTCTCGATCCGGTCGCCCTGCTGCAGGCCGGCCGGCGCGAGGATGTAGCGCTTCTCGCCGTCGGCGTAGTGCAGCAGCGCGATGCGCGCGGTGCGGTTCGGGTCGTACTCGATGTGCGCGACCTTGGCCGGGACGCCGTCCTTGTCGTGCCGACGGAAGTCGATCACGCGGAAGGCGCGCTTGTGGCCACCGCCCTGGTGGCGGGCGGTCACACGACCGGAATTGTTTCGGCCGCCCTTGCTGTGCAGCGGGCGGACCAGCGACTTCTCCGGCGTGGACCGCGTTACCTCGACGAAGTCGGCGACGCTGGCGCCACGACGGCCAGGAGTCGTCGGCTTGTACTTGCGGATACCCATTTCTTCAGTCCTCGTCCGTGACGGACAGCCCTGTCGGTCCCCGCTAGGAGACCGGGCCGCCGAAGATGTCGATGCGCTCGCCCTCGGCGACGGTCACGATGGCGCGCTTGGTGTCGGCGCGCTTGCCGTAGCCGGTGCGGGTGCGCTTGCGCTTGCCCTGGCGGTTGATCGTGTTGACCCCGATGACCTTGACCTGGAAGACCTTCTCCACGGCCTGCCGGATCTGGGTCTTGTTCGCCCGCGGGTCGACGATGAACGTGTACTTGTTCTCGTCGAGCAGCGCGTAGCTCTTCTCCGAGACGACGGGCTTGAGCAGCACGTCGCGCGGGTCGTCGTAGGTCTTGCTGGTGACGGTGAACGCGTTCTCCGTCGCCTCCGCCGTCTCGTCCGCGGCCTCGACCTCGGTCTTGTCCATGTCGACCATCAGGCGGCGCTCCCTTCAGCCTTCTGGAGCTCGACCTCGTCTGCCACGGCCTTACCGCCCTTGACGGGGCCGGCCACGAACCGCTCGAAGGCGGCCTGCGTGAAGACCACGTCGTCGGAGACGAGCACGTCGTACGTGTTGAGCTGACCGGCGTCCAGGATGTGCACGTCGGGCAGGTTCCGGGCGGACAGCAGCGACTGCTCGTCGTCCCGCTCGATGACCAGCAGCACGTTCTTGCGCTCGCTGACCTTGCCGAGGAGGGTCCTGGCGGCCTTCGTCGAGACCTCGCCGTCGACCACGCCGGTGACGACGTGGATCCGGCCGAGGCGCGCCCGGTCCGAGAGCGCGCCGCGCAGCGCGGCGAGCTTCATCTTCTTCGGGGTCCGCTGCGAGTAGTCGCGCGGCACGGGGCCGTGCACGACGCCGCCGCCCGCGAACTGCGGGGCGCGGATCGAGCCCTGCCGGGCGCGGCCGGTGCCCTTCTGGCGGTACGGCTTCTTGCCGCCGCCGCGGACCTCGCCGCGGGTCTTCACTTTGTGCGTGCCCTGGCGGGCAGCGGCCAGCTGGGCGGTGACGACCTGGTGGATCAGCGGAATGCTGACCTGCGCGTCGAAGATCTCCGCGGGGAGTTCGACGGTCCCGGCCTTCTCGCCCGCCGGCGAAAGGATGTCAACGGTGCTCATTACCTCAGGCCCCCTTGGCCGCGCTACGGACCAGGACGAGGCCGCCGTTCGGACCGGGGACGGCGCCCTTGATGAGCAGCAGTCCCTTCTCCGCGTCAACGGCGTGGACGGTCAGGTTCTGGGTGGTGACCCGCTGGTTGCCCATTCGGCCGGCCATCCGCATGCCCTTGAACACACGGCCCGGGGTGGCGCAGCCACCGATGGAGCCCGGCTTGCGGTGCACGCGGTGGGCGCCGTGGCTGGCCTTGCCGCCGGCGAAGCCGTGCCGCTTCATGACACCGGCGAAGCCCTTGCCCTTGCTCTTGCCGGTCACGTCGACCTTCACGCCGGCCTCGAAGGTCTCGGCGGTCACCTCCTGGCCGAGGGTGTACTCGGAGGCATCCGCGGTGCGGATCTCCACCAGGTGGCGGCGGGGAGTGACGTCGGCCTTGGCGAAGTGGCCCTTGAGGGGCTTGTTCACCTTGCGCGGGTCGATCTCGCCGAAGGCGATCTGGACGGCGTCGTAGCCGTCGGAGTCTGCGGTGTGGACCTGGGTGACGACACAGGGGCCGGCCTTGACCACGGTCACCGGGACGACACGGTTGTTCTCGTCCCAGACCTGGGTCATGCCGAGCTTCTCGCCCAGGACACCCTTGATCTGCTTAGCCATCTCTTCGCGACCTCTCAGAGCTTGATCTCGATGTCGACGCCGGCCGGAAGGTCCAGGCGCATCAGCGAGTCAACGGTCTTGGGGGTCGGGTCGAGGATGTCGATCAGACGCTTGTGGGTACGCATCTCGAAGTGCTCGCGCGAGTCCTTGTACTTGTGCGGCGACTTGATGACGCAGTACACGTTCTTCTCAGTGGGCAGCGGCACCGGGCCCGCGACCGACGCACCAGTGCGGGTCACCGTCTCGACGATCTTCTTCGCCGAGGAGTCGATGACCTCGTGGTCGTAGGCCTTGAGCCGGATGCGGATCTTCTGTCCCGCCATGGCTTCTCAGCAGTCCTGTTCTCGTAGCGCTCCGGCACCCGGTCGGTCCCCCGCGGACGGAAGCTGCGGACCCGTTCCCCGACCCACGCGGTCGGGCGTGTCGCGACCCTCCCCGTATTTCTCCCCGTGAAAGAAACTCCCCGACGGTTGTCCGCAGGGGTTTTCCTCGCAGGAAGAGGGGGGAAGATCCCACCGAATGCCCTGGCCTGCACCCCGCTGACGCTTCCCGGAAGATTCCCGTACTTCCGCCCCTGATGAGGGGCGACGAATACGTGGGACTCGCTTCCGGTCCTCCCGGCGGGAGGCGCGCAGCATCGACGCTCAGCCGAGCAACCCGGATAGTGTGCCATACGGCGCTCTGCTCGCGCCAATCGGCCCAAATACCACGAGGGGGGCGGGGCGGCCGGGGCGGGGCGGCCGGCCCGGCTCAGGAGCCGGTCAGGCCGCCCCCCTCCACGGGACGCACACGTTCAGTACCCACCGGCGACATCCACCGGCACCCCGTCTGCGGTCACCCGCCGTCGAGCCGCAGCCCGGCGACGACGGCCTTGCCGCAGACGCGGCGGGGAACAACGCCCCAGGCGGCGGCGAGGGCATCGACGAGGAGGAGCCCGCGCCCGCCGCAGGCGGCTGCGCCGGGCAGGGCGAGCGCGGGCACGCCGGGGCCGGGGTCGGAGACGGCGAGCCAGTAGTGGCCGTCGGCGGGCCAGAGGAGGAGTTCGACGAGGTGGTCCTCGGCGGCCCGGGTGCCGTGACGTACGGCGTTGGTGACGAGCTCGGAGACGAGGAGTTGCAGGTCGTCGCCGAGGCGGGGGCGGTGGGTGCGGGGCAGGGCGTGGAGGACAGCGTGGCGGGCGCGGGGGACGGAGCGGGGGTGGGCGGGGAAGGCCCAGCGGATGGGGAGGGGCGGGATGGATGGGGCGGGTGGGGTGGGCGGGGTGGATGAGGCGGGCAGGCAGGGATGTGGAGGCATGGCGTACTCCTGAGGCGGGGTTGGTCGTTGACACGCCGGTGGCCTGCCTCCCTGGGGCGCGAGCACGCCTGCCCCAGGGAGAGCGGGCATGCTCGCGCGGTGCACTTCCGGTGTTGCTGTGAGTACCTTGTGCACAACCGAGAGTAGCCGTAGGTTGGCACAATTACTACCTCCTTCCGGAGGCTCTCCCTGATCGCAGGAGCGCGGACATGGCCATCAGAAAGATCCCGACCCAGCGGCAGCAGCGCCTGGGCGCCGAGGTGCGGAAGATCCGTACGTCAGCCGGGATGTCCACCACGTACGCCGCCGGATTACTGGGGCTGGACAGCGGAAAAATCTCCTACATGGAGTCGGGTCAGCGCACCATCAGCGCGGAGCGACTGCGGACCCTGGCCTGCAACTGCCACTGCACCGACAACGAGTACATCGAAGCCCTGGCCGACATGACGCGGCGCGAGGGGAAGGGCTGGTGGGAGCAGTACCGGGGGATCCTCCCGCACGGACTGCTGGACATCGCGGAGCTGGAGGCCCACGCCAGCCGGATGCGGGCGGCGAACACCGTGCACGTGCCGGGGATCCTCCAGACTTCGGACCACGCGCTCGCCATCTTCCGTAGCGCCGTACCGCCCCTACCCGAGCACGAAGTCGGCCTCCGGCTGGCTCATCGGGCGAAGCGCCAGGAAGTGCTTACGGGAGATGACCGGCCCAACTACGTTGCGGTCGTGCACGAGGCAGCGCTACGCATGCAGTTCGGCGGCCGTCGGGTCGCACGGGCCCAGATGCACCACCTGCTCGACCTGGCCGAACGAGACAACATCACCATCCAAGTCATCCCGTTCACCCATGGGGCGTTCCCGGGAGCAGGACAGACGATCATCTACTTCGAAGGGCCGGTCCCACGGCTCGACACTGTGCAGGTCGACAGTGCACACGGCCCGGACTTCCTTCATGCGGACGGACAGCTCTCGAAGTATCGCTTGCTACTGGATCAGATGGAAGCGGTGTCCCTACCTCCGGAGCAGACCCGTGACTACATCCACACCATCGCCCAACAGCTTTGAGGAGTGACCGCATGACCGCCCCCATCGACTGGGAAGACCCGTTCTGCGCGGAAGGCAGCTCGTGTTTCCGCATAGGTACGGACGCGGACGGCAACGCCCACATCGCCATCGCAGGCAGCGAAGCGCACCGCGTCACCGACTCCGTCGAAGCCCTCCGCACCCTCATCCGCGACATCAAGGCCGGCAAGGCAGACCACCTGCTGTGAGGAGGCAACCCATGCCAGACATCACGTGGGAAGAGCCGTTCTGCGCGGAGGGCAACGCGTGCTTCCGCATAGGCACCGACGCTGAAGGCAACGCGCACATCGCCGTCGCAGGCAGCGAAGAGAACCGCATCACCGACTCCGTCGAAGCCCTCCGGACCCGCATCCGCGACATCAAAGCCGGCAAGGCCGACCACCTGCTCTGACGGCCGCCAACCCGGCGCCCCCTTGAGCGCCCTACGGGCCGGCCCCGGGTGCCGGGGCCGGCCGCGGGTCAGCTCATGGGGGTGGTGTCGACCTTGAAGTCCATCTGAACCGTGTCTCCGACGACCGATGTCGCGGTGACCGTCACGCCCCACTGCTGGCTTTCCGCACCGAGCACGCAGCGGATCGTGGCGTTCACCTGAGCCGGCAGGTCCTGGGTGCAGTCGAAGCTGTCGGGCTCCCGGCCGACCTGCGCCGCCAGGGCACGCGTGCCCTGGCGCTCGACCTCGGTGCTCGGCACCGACTCCGCGCCTCCGGTACCCGGGGACGCGGAGCTGTCCTCGGCGGGGGGTGCGGAGGGGTCCGTCCCGGGGGCGTCGTCTGCCTTGACGTCCAGGCGGATCGTGTCGCCGTCGACCGACTCCGCGGTGACCGTCACGCCGACCTTGGTCCCGCCGTCGGTCAGTTCGCAGCGTACGGTCGCACCCACCTCGGCCTTGAGGTCGTCTTCGCAGGTGACGTTGTCGGGCTCGCGGCCGACCTCTTTCGCCAGGGCTTCCGACGCCTTCTCCGCGACGTCCTCTTTACTCATGCTGTCGGACGAGCTTCCGAAGCTGACCGAACACCCGGCGGAGAGCAGCACCGCCAGTGCACTCGCGGCGACTCCTGTCAGAATCCGGCTCGAAGCTGCATGGCGCATTGCGTCCCCCCGAAAATGCACATGGCTCGATCCCGTCGATCGAGTCATGAACATATCATTCGCTAATCAGGCCAGGCGGACGATCACGATGGCGGTCCGGGGAACATCCGGGGTCGGCTGTGTCTGCCCCCTCCCGACGTCACGGCCCTGGCGGCACCGGCTGGGCGGCGCCCTGGCGGGTGTGGCCACAGTGCCCCCAGCCCCCGCGGCACGTATTCACGGTCGACCACGATCGCCGCTTTTCGGTCAGCGTCACGGGCCGGGCGCCTTCGCCGCCGCCGGGGGCCACGCGGAACGCATCCCACCGGTGCAAAGTCGCGACCACCGGTCCTCCGAATCGGGTTAAATCGGTCACGCGGACCGAGTTTTGCCCAGTAGGACGCATGGACGCGGCGAGGTCTACGCCGGCGTCCCGACCCCGTGCAGCAGGGTGTCGACCACGCGTGCGGCCAGTTGGTCGACGGCGCCGATGTCGACGATCTCCCGCCCTTCTTCGGCCGCCTCGTGGATCAGGGCGTAGTAGACGCGGCGGGCCCACTCCAGGTCGGTGTCCGCAGACAGCAGGCCGGTCTCCTGCGCGCGGCGGAAGAGCTGATCGCACTTGGCCAGGATGTCGGCGTGCACGCGCGCCGTCTCGGGGTCGTACGAGGCCGTCCGGCTCATCGCGAAGCTCCAGCCGATCTTCACCTGGAGGACGTTGGCGGTCACCTGGTGCAGGGCGACCAGCGGCGGGGAGGTGAACGGGCGGGCGGCCTCCACGGCCTGGTGGAACTGCTCGGTCGCCCAGGCCGCCAGGGCCTCGATCAACGCCTCGCGAGTGGCGAAGCGCCGGTGCACGGTGGTGCGGGCCACCCCTGCCGCCGCTGCGATCTGCTCCATGGTCGCCGTCGGGTCGGCGGCCAGGACGCGTTCGGCCGCCTCCAGGATCGTGCGCACCGTCCGCTCCGCATCGGCGCGCAGCGCGCGTTTCCTCTCCTCCATGGACCAGACAGTACATCGGGGACGCCGAACATGGATTACTTGCATCATTAATGTTGCATCTACTACGTTTACAGCGTCGGTCAAGTAGCGACTGACTTCAAAGCAACGACAGGAGTGCTTCCATGGATCTGCAGCTCACGAACACCACCGCCGTGGTCACCGGCGCGAGCCGCGGCATCGGACTGGCCATCGTCCAAACGCTCACCGCCGAAGGCGTTCGCGTGCTGGCCGCCGCTCGCACGATCACCCCGGAGTTGAAGGAGACCGGCGCCCTGGCCGTACCGGTGGATCTGCTGGGGCCCGATGCCCCCGCCCGGCTGATCGACCGCGCCGTCACCGAGTTCGGCGACCTCGACCTGCTCGTCAACAACGTCGGCGGCGGCGACAGCGGACAGGGCCAGACCGGCGGCTTCCTCTCCTTCACAGACGAGCAGTGGCAGCAGTCCCTCGACCTGAACTTCCTGACCGCCGTACGGACCAGCAGGGCGGCGCTGCCCAGCCTGCTGCGCCGCCGCGGCGCGCTGGTCAACATCTCCTCCAACAGCGCCCGGACACCGCACGCCGGGCCCGTCCCGTACACCACCTCGAAGGCCGCGCTGACCGCCTTCGGCAAGGCGCTGGCGGAGGAGTTCGGACCGCAGGGCGTACGCGTCAACACCGTCTCGCCGGGTGCGGTGCGTACCGCGCTCTGGGAGAGCCCGGACGGCTACGGCGCGGAGCTGGCCCGCTCCATGGGGGTCACCCAGGAGCAGTTGCTGGCTCAGCTCCCGGCCGCGACGGGCATGACCACCGGCCGGCTGCTGGAACCGTCCGAGGTCGCCGCGTCAGTCGCCTACCTCGCCTCACCGCTGGCGGCCAGCATGTCCGGCACGGACCTGCTGATCGACGGCGGAGCTGTGAAGACCGCCTGACGTACCCGCCGAGACGCCGCCGGACCCGCGGTGCCCTCTCCGTGGTGACGTATCCAGGGCGCTCCCCTGGCCGCCCCACAACGGCCACCGCCCGGCGACCCCGGGGCCGTCCCGCGAGGGCGGCGGCCACGGCGGGTCTCACTGTCAGAGGGGCGGCCTACCCTGGGGCGGGTGTGCGGGCAGGTCGGCCGGGGATACGGCGTCCAGTCGGACAGGGCACTCCGTCAGGCGGTCTCCGCGCCGCCTCCCAGGGGCCAGCGGCCCTCTGCGTACAACTGGATGAGCGCGGCGTGGGAGAGCGGGCTTGCGGGGTCGGTGACGTCGCCGTTGGCTCCCCGCCTCGGTGACACGAGCCGCCAGGCCTCGCCGATGCCACTGACATGGGCAGCTGACCAGGGCGATGGCGGCGGGCATGCCCACACGGCGTATGGCCAGCCAGGTCAGGTGGACGTGCTCCTCACGGGGCGGGATCCGCAACCCGAGGCGGCCGGGGCGCACTTCAACGGGACAAACTCGCGGTAACACCCCCTGCGAACTAGGGCAAATCACCCACGCGCCCCGACTTTTGCACACCAACACGCACCCGGCCGCCGCGGACCCGGCCCCGCGCCACGTGCCCGGCCGCCGCGCACCCGCCGCCGCGGCCCGCGCCGAAGATCACACGGCCGCCGCTGAGGTGGTCAAGGGTGGCCACCTGCCGGGCGAGCTGCTGCGGACGACAGCGGGGAACGGGAGTCAGCAGGGGGCCCAGCCGGATCCGGGAGGTCGCCAGCGCGGCGGCGGTCAGCAGCATCCAGGGATCGCCGAAGAGCCGCCCCTGGTGCCGCCGGTGCAGGACGTGGTCCCAGACGAAGAGCCCGTCCCAGCCGGCCTCTTCGGCGGCAGCCGCCACGGCGGCGACGTTGCGGGGGTCGGCGAAGTCGCCGAAGTTGGGGATGTTGACGGAGAAGCGCATCCCCGCAGGATGCGCGGCGGGTGACGACGGGGCAATCGGATTTGCGGCAAGCCGGCTGCACGAGGGACCGCCGACACAGATCGCTGACCGGCCGTATGGCGACCGTCAGAAAATGACATCAATGTCGAATTCGATCGAGCCAGCCAGGGTGGAGCCGTCGCCGGTGGTAGGTTCTCGACGGGATTTCCGCGTTCCCCAGGAGGTGACGATTTCCGTGAGCTTCAGCGAGACCCTGCCACTGGCTTTCGTGATGATCGCGGGACCACAGATCGTCACCTCGTTCTTCCTGGCGACGAGCGAGCGTTGGGCCGCGAATTCCCTTGCGTACGTCCTCGGTGCCGCAATCTCTGTCACCACGACGGTGACGGTCGCCTACTTCGTCGCCAACAGCGTCAATAACTCGACGAGCGGACACAAAGCGGCCTTCGACCGCAGCATCGACGGGATCGTGCTCGTGCTGATGCTTTTCCTGATCGTGCGCGTATACCTCACCCGCGGAAAGTCCCAGCCGCCGAAGTGGATGGGCAAGCTGCAGACGGCTGAGCCGAAGTTCGCCCTCCTGACGGGCCTCGCGCTCATGGGTGTCTTCCCGACGGACATCGCCAGCTCGGTCGCGGCGGGTCTCCATGTCGAACGCAGCGGCGACTCCTGGTGGCAGGTCCTTCCCTTCGTGGCGCTGACCCTGCTGCTCCTGGCGCTGCCGGCGCTGTGCGTCGTGTTCCTCGGGCGACGGGCCGGCGTCGTCCTGCCGAAGATCCGCGACTGGATGAACTCCCACTCCTGGGTGATCAGTGAGATCGTCCTGGTGTTCTTCGCCGCCGTCGCCATCAACGGCCTCATCACGGGCTAGTGTCTCGTGATCCGGTTCGTGTCAGTTCGAGTTGTTGTTGACAAGCTTCTTCACGCTGGTCGCGACGAGCCGGACCTTCGCGAGGATCTCGCCGGTCGTTGCGGTCCAGGTGAATGGTTTCGGGTTCTGGTTCCAGGAGTCGATGTAGTCGCGGATCTGTTTGACCAGGACGTTGACGCTGGAAAACGTGCCGCGACGGATCGACTGCCGGGTGATGACCCCGAACCAGATCTCGATCTGGTTCAGCCAGGAAGAGCCGACAGGGGTGAAGTGGAAGTGCACGTGTGGGTTCTTC